>NZ_SZWX01000049.1:0-498320 GCF_005280975.1 Citrobacter sp. wls716 | reverse complement strand
GTTCGAGTCCCGTCCGTTCCGCCACTTATTAAGAGCCCTGAGCATTTGCTCAGGGCTTTTTCTTTGCCTGTAACTTTATTATTGCTGAATTCGCAAAACTCCTCTGCATTGTTCGCTCTTTTTCTATAAAGAGCAGAAGGTCATAATCCCCTCAGTTAACGAACATTGTGATTAAAAAGAGGAATTCTATGACAATCCCTGCATTTGGTTTAGGTACTTTCCGCCTGAAAGACGACGTGGTTATCGCTTCTGTTAAAACGGCGCTTGATCTGGGCTACCGTGCTGTCGACACTGCACAAATCTATGATAATGAAGCGGCTGTTGGTCAGGCGATTGCCGAAAGTGGCGTACCGCGTAATGAGTTGTACATCACCACCAAGATCTGGATTGAAAATCTTGGCAAAGATAAGCTGATCCCAAGCCTGAAAGAGAGCCTGAAAAAACTGCGCACAGATTATGTTGATCTGACGCTGATCCACTGGCCATCTCCAGGAGATGCCGTCTCTGTTGAAGAGTTTATGCAAGCATTGCTCGAAGCTAAAGAGCAAGGGCTGACTCGTGAAATTGGTATCTCTAACTTCACTATCCCATTGATGGAAAAAGCTATTGCTGCTGTGGGTGCAGAGAATATTGCGACTAACCAGATTGAGTTATCTCCATATCTGCAAAGCCGTAAGGTTGTTGACTGGGCGAAAGAGCACGGTATCCACATCACCTCATACATGACGCTGGCTTACGGTAAGGCGCTGAAAGATGAAGTGATTGCTGGCATTGCGGCTAAACATAACGCGACGCCGGCCCAGGTGATTCTGGCATGGGCGATGGGGGAAGGTTACTCTGTGATCCCTTCTTCTACCAAGCGTGAAAACCTGGCAAGCAACCTGCTGGCGCTGGAACTGCACCTTGATGCGGAAGACAAAGCGGCAATCGCTGCTCTGGATTGCAACGACCGCCTGGTTAGCCCGGAAGGTCTGGCGCCTGAGTGGGATTAATTGCCTGACCCCTCTGTGCCTTTAACCCTCTTTTACAGCTCCTTCGGGAGCTGTTCTTATATATTCACTTAAAAAATCGATGAATGCCCGAATACGAGTACTGACGGCACGATCGCTGTAATACACCGCGCTGAAAGGCATCTCGACTGGCAGTCGTTTATCCGCCATCAATTCGACCAGCTTACCCTGAGCGATCTCCTTATCAATCATATAATCTGAAAGACAAGCAATACCGTTGCCGTTCAGGCAAAGCTGCTTCAGCGTTTCGCCACTGTTCGAAGACAGGCCGCACTCAACCTCATGTAATTGTCCGTCACTACAGGCAATGGGCCATGTATTGAGCGAAATGGGTTCAGAAAACCCCAGACACAGATGCTGCTTTAACTCTTCAACAGTCTCTGGCTTACCGAAGCGGGCAATATAGTCAGGTGAAGCAATAATCTTGCGGTAGCTGGTAAAGAGTGGACGTGCGCGCAGACTTGAGTCAGTCAAGGCACCGGCACGTATCGCAACATCCACTTTTCGTTCAATAAGATTGATAAATGTCTCTGAGGAAACCAGCGACAACGTCATCTCGGGATAGCGCTCACGGAAAGGTTTGATTAGCGGCATCAGGAAATGCAACATCACCGGTGTTGCCGCATCGATACGTAGCAGACCGCGCGGAGTATTACGCGACTCGATGATTTCCATTTCTGCAGCTGCCATTTCCTGCAGTACCTGCTGCACACGTCTGAAGTAACGCTCTCCTTCTTCAGTCAGGCTTAGCTGTCGGGTTGTGCGATTCAGCAAACTGACGCCCAGTTTCATCTCCAGCTTTTTTACTGCCCGACTGACCGCGGAATTGGCTTGTCCAAGCTGTTCTGCCGCCCGGCTAAAGCTACCGCTTTCAACTACGGCTACAAAAATCGCAAGTTCATCGGATGTCGCTTTCATTTTTGCACCTGAAGCAAAATTATATTGAGATTTTGAATATTTTTGTCATTAAAACATCCCGGCATACTACATGTCATCTGATTACTGATGATATGGAGCTATTTATGCCTCTCGCTTTATTTGCACTCACAATAAGTGCCTTCGCTATTGGCACGACTGAATTTGTGATTGTCGGCCTGGTGCCGACCATTGCTGAACAACTGGCGATCTCTTTACCTTCTGCCGGGATGCTGGTTTCAATCTATGCGCTGGGTGTCGCGATCGGGGCGCCAGTATTGACTGCCCTGACCGGACGTCTGCCACGTAAGCAACTGTTGGTTGCGCTGATGGTTCTGTTTACGGCGGGGAATTTGCTGGCATGGCAGGCACCCGGGTATATGACACTCATTGTCGCCCGCCTGCTGACAGGCCTGGCACACGGCGTATTCTTCTCGATTGGTTCTACCATCGCGACAAGCCTGGTGCCAAAAGAGAAAGCCGCTTCCGCCATCGCCATTATGTTTGGCGGCTTAACGGTGGCGCTGGTGACGGGCGTGCCGTTGGGTACGTTTATCGGTCAGCACTTTGGCTGGCGCGAGACTTTCCTTGCTGTATCTCTGTTGGGTGTGATTGCACTGATTAGCAGCCAACTGCTGATCCCGGCCAACATTCCGGGTCGGGCGGCCGCCAGCATTCGTGATCAGGTAAAGGTGTTAACCCATCCGCGCCTGTTGCTTATCTACGCGGTTACGGCACTGGGTTACGGTGGTGTCTTCACTGCATTCACCTTCCTGGCTCCTATGATGCAGGACCTGGCTGGCTTTTCGCCGGCAGCGGTAAGCTGGATCTTACTGGGCTATGGCGTATCGGTCGCTATCGGTAATATCTGGGGAGGTAAGCTGGCGGATAAACATGGTGCTGTCCCGGCGCTGAAATTTATCTTCGCCGCGCTGTTTGTTCTGCTGATGGTTTTCCAACTGACGGCCTCCACGCAGTACGCCGCGCTGGCTACCATTTTGGTGATGGGGATCTTTGCCTTTGGTAACGTACCGGGGTTGCAGGTTTACGTGGTACAGAAAGCGGAACAATTTACCCCAAATGCGGTGGATGTGGCATCAGGTCTGAATATTGCTGCGTTTAATATTGGCATTGCGCTTGGCTCTGTAATTGGCGGACAAACGGTAGAGCATTATGGTTTAGCACAGACTCCGTGGATTGGCGCGCTGATTGTTCTGGTCGCTTTTTTACTGATGAGTATCAGCGGTCGCCTGGATAAACCGGCGCGGGTAGTATTGGGATAATTCATTGATGTAAGTACCCACTTACAAAACAAACTGTAATTGTTCGTTGAAAGTGAGTGCTAAAGTCCCTATAACAGAAGAACCAGTCCGGCTGCGGGCTGGTTGCCGTTATAGAGGTTTGAAAGTCTAAAGTGCGAAAAAACACCTATGCCATGCGCTATGTTGCCGGACAGCCCGTTGAGCGGATTTTACCGCCTGGGTCATTTGCGCATATCGGCCAGGCATTACCTGCAGGCGTGCCGTTAAGCAGTGAAGATCGCATTCGCGTGCTGGTGTGGAATATTTTTAAGCAACAACGGGCAGAATGGCAGTCGGTGTTGAAGAATTTTGGCAAAGACGCGCATCTGGTGTTATTGCAGGAAGCGCAAACCACGCCAGAGCTGGTGCAGTTTGCGACCGCTAACTATCTTGCTGCCGATCAGGTTCCGGCCTTTGTGCTGCCCCAGCATCCCTCTGGCGTCATGACGCTTTCCTCCGCCCACCCCGTTTACTGCTGCCCATTGCGCGAGCGTGAGCCGATTTTACGGCTGGCGAAATCGGCGCTGGTGACGGTGTACCCATTGCCTGACACTCGGCTATTAATGGTGGTGAATATCCACGCGGTTAACTTTAGCCTTGGCGTTGATGTCTATAGCAAGCAGTTACTTCCGATTGGCGATCAGATTGCTCATCACAGCGGTCCGGTGATCATGGCCGGCGATTTTAATGCCTGGAGCCGTCGACGGATGAATGCGCTGTACCGCTTTGCGCGTGAAATGTCACTGCGCCAGGTACGCTTTACTGACGATCAGCGCCGCCGCGCGTTTGGTCGTCCTCTCGATTTTGTGTTCTATCGCGGTCTGAACGTGAGTGAAGCCTCTGTGCTGGTCACCCGCGCATCTGACCACAACCCGCTACTCGTTGAATTCAGTCCCGGCAAACCTGAACAATAACGGTGTGTCAGGTCTGCCGTAGGGCAGGCCTGTGATGGTGCTGCTCTTCATATTTCACAACAACCGAAGGACAACACAATGACAACACGCTCTCATCATGACAACGTCGAAAAACAGTTTGGCTCTCAGGCAAATGCCTATTTAACCAGTGCGGTGCATGCTTCTGGTCGTGACTTGCAACGTCTGGGGGAAAGGTTGTCGGCATTTCCGCAGGCCTGCGTATTGGATATGGGATGCGGAGCGGGGCACGCCAGCTTTGTGGCCGCGCAACACGTAAAGCAGGTCGTGGCTTATGATTTATCATCACAGATGCTTGAAGTGGTCGCTGGAGCGGCAAAAGACAGAGGTCTGGAAAATATCGCCACACGGCAGGGGTATGCTGAAAGCCTGCCATTTGAAGATAACGTATTTGATGTGGTGATTAGCCGCTATTCCGCGCATCACTGGCATGATGTCGGGCGCGCGCTGCGGGAAGTGAACCGCGTTCTGAAGTCCGGCGGTGTGCTGATTGTGATGGATGTGATGTCGCCAGGCCATCCTGTACGTGATATCTGGTTGCAAACTGTCGAGGCGTTACGTGATACCTCGCACGTTCGCAACTATTCCAGCGGAGAGTGGTTGTCGTTAATCAATGATGCCAATCTGATTGCCGATACGTTGTTAACTGACCGTCTGCCGCTGGAGTTCAGTTCGTGGGTGGCACGGATGCGCACGCCTGCAGCGTTGAGCGACGCGATTCGTGTTTACCAACAGAGTGCTTCTGTTGAAGTGAAAACCTACTTTGCGTTGCAGGAAGATGGCTCGTTTACCAGCGACACGATCATGGTTGAGGCGCATAAAGCGGGATAAATAAAAAAGGCACTGGGGGGAAGCCAGTGCCTTCATTTCTACAATGCTATCAGGAGTCCGGCATGCCGTTGTTTTTCACAAACAACGTGAGCTGATCGCCTGGCTGCAGATTGTCCGTATCGTTGTTCCAGCGCATCACATCCTTGATGTTAACCCCGTGGCGTTTGGCAATGCTCGACAGCGAGTCGCCTTTACGCACACGATAGGTGATGCTATCGCTGTTATTAGCCAACCGCTGCGCGCTGGTACCCGCACCTACGGTCAGGCTTTGGCCCACTTTCAGCGATGATCCACGCAGATTATTCCACTGCTGCAGATCCTTCGTGCTCACGCCAAGACGTGCAGCGACGCCGGAAAGCGTATCGCCAGAGCGAACTTTGTAGCTACGGCTGTTCAGCGGCGTGTTATCCGCAGCCAGCGTTGACTGTACGGCTGCAATTTCGCCGGAAGCCAAAGACTCACGCAGCTTCTCTGCATGCTTCTTTGGTACCATCACGTATTGCGGACCGCTGGCACCCAACGTGGAGCCTTTCACGCCTGCATTGAAGGTCTTCAGCTTGCTGACGGAAATACCCGCCATATCGGCAACCTGAGCCATCTCAACCGGGCTACTCAGGCGAACACGTGCCAACGCGCGGCTTTCATCTGTTGTTGGCAGACGTACGCCATAGCGTTTGCTGTTTTTGAGTATATCGCTCAATGCCAGCATTTTGGGCACGTATAGCTTCGTTTCCTGAGGCAATGGCAACGACCAGAAGTCAGTGGGTTTACCACGAGCTTTGTTCGTTTTGATTGCCTTCATGACACGACCTTCACCGCTATTATACGCGGCAACAGTCAGCAGCCAGTCGCCATCAAACATCTTGTTCAGACGCTGCATCATGTCCAGCGCGGCAGTGGTGGAAGCCACAATGTCGCGACGTGCATCATAATTGCGGGTCTGTTTTAAACCATAATTGCGCCCCGTGCTCGGAATGATCTGCCAAATACCTGCGGCATTGGCGCCAGACGTTGCGTGAGGATCAAAAGCGCTCTCCACTATGGGTAGTAGTACCAGTTCCATAGGCATGTTACGTTTCTTAACTTGCCCGGCTATCCAGTACATATACGGCTCTGCCCGTAAAGTTACATCGTGGAGATAGCTCTTATTGCGTAAATACTTCTGTTTTTGTTCGCGAATCCGGTTGTTTTCCGGAATTCCCATCTTTAGCTCGTCACCAATGAAAGCCCACAAATCCTGATCAGCAGCGATAGATGTTCCATCGTCCATCCATCGCGCCTGACTTGTAAACTTTCCTGCTTCCCCTTGACCAGCTGCAGAAAGGCTCTGTGCGTGCTGTTGGACGTTACCAGTATTCTGGCACCCAACAAGCAGGACAGAGGCGAGTAATATCGCTTTTGCCTTCATGTGTGTGTCAATAGTTGCTTAAAAGACGACCGATCATAACGGCGAAGTTTTCAAAAGGCAACCCGGAATTGTCAGAACGTATCTTTCTTTGACCTTAACCATGCAAAACGCTCTTCAGGTTGTTGCAATATTGTTTCTTTGTTTATTTCGTTAATTAAATCAATATCTTCTGTTCTTAAAAAAAGATTATTTCGTCGCTCATTTTTCAGAATTACGGGTAGCGTCATTTGTTTTTTTACCCGTAACTCATTAACTTTACGATAATAATCATTAATAAACGAATCGTGCGGCAGAATGCTTAAGGCAAACTTCATGTTTGCTAATGTGTACTCATGGGCACAGCAGATCAATGTATCATCAGGAAGCGAACTTAATTTATTAAGTGATTGATACATCTGTGAAGCTGTACCTTCAAATAGTCTGCCACAGCCGCCTGAAAAGAGCGTATCGCCACAAAATAGGTAAGGTTGGCTAAAGTAACAGATATGTCCTAAAGTGTGACCCGGAGTAGCAATTACCCTAAATTCATGCCCCAAAACGAGTGCAATATCGCCATCTTCGACTATATGTGTCGTTCCCTTATCTTGCGTTTCAGCCGGTCCGTATACCACTATTTGTGGGAAATGCTGCAGAAGTTCTTTCACTCCGCCCACGTGATCCTGATGATGATGGGTTAGCAGAATGGCTTCAGGCACCCAGTTATGCTCTGCAATGGCTTTCAGAACAGGAGCCGCTTCACCTGGGTCCACAATCAGACAATGCTGGTCATTATTTGACAAGACCCAGATGTAATTGTCCTGAAATGCAGGAATACTGTTAAGATTCATATATTACCTCTCAATGCGTAACGGAAGGTTGTGATGAAACCGGCAAGGATCCCTCAAACTGTCGTAGCGCCCGTTAGCTGGGATGATATGCCCTGGGGCGAACACTATCGTGAGGCGCTGGAGTATCAGCTTAACCCGTGGTTCGCAAAAATGTACGGTTTTCATCTGCTTAAGGTTGGTAATTTAAGCGCAGAAATCGATTCCGAAGCGTGCGCGGTTTCTCATCAGGTAAATGTTTCTTTGCAGGGTTCGCCCATGCAGGTGACGGCCGATCCTTTGCATCTTCCCTTTGCCGATAAGTCCGTGGATGTCTGTTTATTGGCCCATACGTTACCGTGGTGTTCCGATCCGCATCGCCTACTGCGTGAAGCCGATCGCGTGTTGATTGATGACGGTTGGTTGATTTTGAGCGGCTTTAACCCGGTAAGCTTGATGGGGTTGCGTAAGCTGGTGCCAGTGCTACGTAAAACACCGCCTTACAACAGTCGGATGTTTACCCTCATGCGTCAATTGGACTGGCTATCATTACTGAATTTTGAGGTGCTGCACTATAGCCGGTTCCACGTGCTGCCCTGGGCGAAGCAGGGCGGTAAAATGTTAAGTGCGCATATTCCGGCACTAGGCTGTTTGCAGTTGGTTGTCGCGCGCAAGCGAACAATTCCGCTTACGCTCAATCCGATGAAACAAAGTAAAAGTAAGGCACGCATCCGCCAGGCCGTTGGGGCAACCCGACAATACCGCAAGCCAGATGCTTAAGACTCTGCCTGATACCCAACATCATCCTGGGTGGGACTCATTGCCGCAGCACGAGCAAGCTCATCGCAGCGTTCGTTTTCCGGATGACCCGCGTGCCCTTTAACCCATTCCCATTTGATTTGGTGCGGCCCCAGCGCGGCATCCAGACGTTTCCACAGATCGACGTTCTTCACCGGTTTTTTATCTGCGGTTTTCCAGCCGCGCTTTTTCCAGTTGTGGATCCACTGCGTAATGCCCTGACGCACATACTGGCTGTCCGTGCTGAGTATCACTTCACACTGTTCTTTCAGGGCTTCCAGCGCAACGATTGCCGCCATCAGCTCCATGCGATTATTGGTAGTGAGGTTGTAGCCTTCGCTAAAGGTTTTTTCGCGCCCGCGATAGCGTAAAATCGCCCCGTAACCACCTGGCCCTGGATTTCCCAGGCATGAACCGTCGGTGAAAATTTCTACCTGTTTAAGCATCTCTGGTAGACTTCCTGTTTTAGCAAATCGAAATCAAACGATAAGTCTGACATAAATGACCGTTATGAGCACTGGAATTACACGACAGGTAGTCCTCGATACCGAAACCACCGGTATGAACCAGATTGGCGCCCACTACGAAGGCCACAAGATCATTGAGATCGGTGCGGTTGAAGTGGTGAACCGCCGCCTGACCGGAAATAACTTCCACGTTTACCTGAAGCCGGATCGGCTGGTGGACCCGGAAGCGTTTGGCGTACACGGAATCGCCGATGAATTCCTGCTTGATAAACCCACGTTCGCCGATGTTGCCGATGAGTTTCTCGACTATATCCGTGGCGCGGAGCTGGTTATCCATAACGCATCGTTTGATATCGGCTTTATGGATTACGAATTCGCGAAACTCCATCGCGATATCCCGAAGACGAACACCTTCTGTAAAGTGACCGATAGCCTGGCGTTGGCGAGGAAAATGTTTCCTGGCAAGCGTAACAGCCTTGATGCGTTATGCTCGCGCTATGAGATAGACAACAGCAAGCGTACCCTGCACGGCGCATTGCTCGATGCCCAGATTCTGGCCGACGTTTATCTGATGATGACCGGTGGGCAGACCACCATGGCGTTCTCAATGGAAGGTGACAGCCAGCAGCAGAATGATACGGGGATCCAGCGCATTGTGCGTCAGTCCAGTAAATTACGCGTTGTTTTCGCCACTGATGAAGAGCTGGCAGCCCATGAGTCGCGCCTTGACCTGGTACAGAAGAAGGGCGGAAGTTGCCTCTGGCGGGCCTAGTTCTGGTATTTACAGTACAGAAATGGTCATTCGGGTGATTTTTGCAGCAAACGATTAAAAAACGTGAGAAAAAGCGTTGACGAGGCGCGAGGCAATCCGTAATATTCGCTTCGTTCCCAAGCGGAACACAACGCGGAGTGGTAGTTCAGTTGGTTAGAATACCTGCCTGTCACGCAGGGGGTCGCGGGTTCGAGTCCCGTCCATTCCGCCACTATTCAGAAAGCCTGAATCAGAAATGATTCAGGCTTTCGTCGTTTTTACTGCCCAAAAAAATAAAAGCCTGCAACCATATGTTATTGCAGGCCTTGCTGTTACTCGCTCAGCGTCTGTGCGATATCTTTTTGCACCTGCTGGCGCTGTTCTGGGGTCAGCACTTTGTTCAGGTCAAAGTAGTATTTCACGCGGTAATAACGCGCCTGTTGTTCGATGTTGCTGAACGCCGAAAGCTGTTTTTTGACGGCTGCTTCATCCCATTTCCCGGACTTGATGACGTCAATTAGCGCGCCGTCTTTAACGTCTTTCACTGAAATCTGACTGACATTGGTTTCAAGCTGCTGGTGCAGTTTTTTAATCTGCGCCACCTGGTCGTTGGTCAACTTAAGGTGTTGAACGACCGGATCCTGGGCCGGAGCCGGAACATTAGATGTGGTTGCTGCAAGCGAGCTAAAAGAAGCGCCAGCCACGGTAACTGCCAGCAAAGTCATGCGTACGAAGTTTTTCATTATTGAAATCCTGATAAGGGAATTATCGACATTGTCTGCCACTCGCTGGTGACGAGTGATTATCCCTTGCAGAATACGTTGCCCGATGCATGTCGCCACGCGAATTTGTTTTGCGGTTGGTTACGGAGTGAAACAATCCCGCCGTGGATACATGGTCCGTGGCGGGAGGGAAGGCAAACTCTACAGGATGAAAGCGTCAGCATCCTGCCAGGCGGGAAACTTCTCGCGATACTCGCGTAGCGCCGAGAGTGACAACTCAGCGTCAATACGTGTGGCCTGATGCGGCTCGGCGGTGGCAATAATCTCACCCTGCGGATTAATCACCCGGCTGTCACCGCGATAATGATGGCCGTTACCATCGGTTCCCACACGGTTACATCCTGCTACATACGCCTGATTTTCAATTGCCCGTGCGGTGAGCAGAATCTGCCAGTGCAGCGAGCGCGGTGCGGGCCAGTTGGCAACGTACAAGGCGAGATCGTAGTCGTTGCGGTTACGCGACCACACCGGAAAACGCAAGTCATAACAGACCAACGGCAGAATGCGCCAACCACGCCATTCAAAGATGATGCGCTCTTCACCTGCCTGATAATGCTGATGCTCATCCGCCATGCGGAACAGATGGCGTTTGTCATAGAGATGCACGGTGCCTTCGGGTTCAACCAGCAAAAAACGATTCACCGGCCCCCGTTCAGACTGTATCGCCGCGCTACCTGCTATCAGGGCATTCGTCTGCTGCGCTTTGCTACGCATCCAGCTTACAACTTCCTCTTGCGGCAACGATTTGTTTGCCGCTTCCATCGCAAATCCGCTGGTAAACATCTCGGGCAACACAATAACGTCACGCCCGGTGACGGTTTCCAGTTGGCGGTCGAAATGGCGCAGGTTGGCCGGGCCATCCATCCAGATCAGCGGTTGTTGCAGCAGCGTAATTTTTAAACCTGGCACGATCGAGGCTCCTCGTTGAACAGCATTTTGACACTGTAGCATGAGCCTTAACGAAAATGTGGCAATAAAAAGCCCCGCATTGAGCGGGGCTGAACGTTGTGCGTTAGCGTTATGCTGCTTCGACCTTACGCACCTTCTCTGGCAACTTTACCGGCTGAGTCGCCAGCGCCTCGGGTTCAAAGTCATCCACGTTAATGCTGCGCAGACGACTCGCCTCGGCTTTCACCAGAATTGCGGCTTCGTCTTTATCAATCAGCCCTTTGGCCAGCGCATTGTGCGCCAGTTCATCCAGGCGGGTAAACGGCAGGTTTTTACCCAGCTCTTTGCAGATCCGCTGGTGGATAGGGTCGGCTGCAATCACATCCAGCAGCGCCTCTTCCAGTAAGCCAACCGGGTTGTGTTCGCTTGGCGTCAGGTACTGACCGCGACCAAGACGAGAACGGGTGGCGCTTGGAACCTGCAAAATCTTCGCGACTTTATGATCCAGCTTGTCAGACGGTGCATGGTAGTGGCGACCGGTAGGGAAGATAACCACATTAAGCAAGCCTGCGACCAGACGGTTCGGGAAGTTTTTCAGCAGGTCGTCCATCGCCTGTTCCGCTTTGTACAACGCATCCTGAACGCCCCAGTGGACCAGCGGCAGGTCTGCTTCATTACGGCCTTCATCGTCATAACGCTTCAGCACCGCGGAGGCCAGATACAGCTGACTTAACACATCGCCCAGACGCGCGGAGATACGTTCACGGCGCTTCAGGCTACCGCCCAGTACGGCCATGGACACATCCGAAAGCAGTGCCAGGTTGGCGCTCAGACGGTTCAGGTGCTGGTAGTAACGTTTGGTCGCATCGCCAGTTGGCGTGCTGCTGGTTAAACCACGCGTCAGGCCAAGCCAGAAGCTACGCACTTTGTTACTGCCGACGTGACCAATGTGTTTGAACAGCAGTTTGTCGAAGGCATTCACATCGTTACTCTGCGCCGCCGCCATCTCTTCCAGAACATATGGATGGCAGCGAATCGCACCCTGACCGAAGATCATCATGCTACGGGTCAGAATGTTGGCACCTTCAACGGTAATAGCGATTGGCGCACCTTGATAAGCACGGGCGAGGAAGTTGCTTTCCCCAAGCATAATGCCTTTACCGCCAGTGATATCCATTGCATCGATGATTGACTGCTGCCCGCGGTGGGTACAGTGATACTTCACGATGGCCGACAGCACCGCCGGTTTTTCACCCAGCATAATACCGTAGGTTATCAGCGACGCCGCAGCGTCCATCACGTAGGCGTTACCCGCAATACGTGCCAACGGCTCTTCAATACCTTCCATCTTACCAATAGAGATTTTGAACTGGCGACGAATGTGCGCATACGCACCGGTGGCCATTGCGACCGATTTCACACCGCCCGTCGAGTTAGACGGCAGGGTAATACCGCGTCCTACGGACAGGCATTCCACCAGCATGCGCCAGCCCTGACCGGCCATTTTTGGGCCGCCGATAATGTAATCAATTGGAACAAAGACATCTTTGCCCAGCGTCGGGCCGTTCTGGAACGGCACGTTCAGCGGGAAGTGACGACGTCCAATTTGTACGCCTGGCGTTGAGGTTGGGATCAGCGCACAGGTAATGCCAAGATCTTCTTCGCCACCCAGCAGTTTTTCCGGGTCGGAGAGTTTAAATGCCAGACCCAGCACGGTAGCGATAGGCGCCAGCGTGATATAGCGTTTGTTCCAGGTCAGGCGCATCCCCAGCACCTGCTGCCCCTGCCAGTCGCCCATACAAACCACACCGGTATCAGGGATCGCGCCTGCATCGGAACCCGCTTCCGGACTGGTCAGGGCAAAGCATGGGATCTCCTGACCACGTGCCAGACGCGGCAGGTAATGGTTCTTCTGCTCTTCGGTGCCGTAATGCTGCAGCAGTTCGCCTGGGCCTAATGAGTTAGGTACGCCAACGGTGATCGCCAGGATACCGGAAACGCCGGAGAGTTTCTGCAGAACGCGAGCCTGAGCATAGGCGGAGAATTCCAGCCCGCCGTATTCTTTCTTAATGATCATTGCGAAGAAGCGGTGTTCTTTCAGATACGCCCACAGCTCCGGCGGTAGATCCGCGAGTTCGTGGGTTATCTGGAAGTCGTTCGCCATGCGGCAGGCTTCTTCCACCGGGCCATCAATAAACGCTTGTTCTTCAGCAGTCAGATGCGGCTGAGGATAGTTATGCAGTTTTTTCCAGTCTGGCTTGCCCTGGAACAGGTCGCCTTCCCACCAGGTCGTACCGGCATCAATCGCTTCTTTCTCGGTGCGTGACATCGGCGGCATGACTTTACGGAAACCGCGGAACACCGGCGCAGAGATCATGGATTTGCGCATCGGCGTAAAGTTAAACGGTACGAGGATAATGGCCAGAGGAACCAGCAGCCAGACTGACCACAGGCCAGCCACGCCAAGCGCAGCCGTCCAGGCGAGCAAAATTAAGCTGCTGAGGAATAAGCTCACGCGGTGATAAAACAGAACGCTGAGCAGAACAACCGTAGCGATAATACTCAAAATCATCATAACGAAAAGCTCCCTTGCTTGTAGGAGGTCTGACCACTTGTGATGATATGGTTGTAGTGGATGTGAATTCTTTTAGCAATGTGTTTACAAAATAATTACAACAAAGCTCACATTGTTGTTGTTTTAACCGGCACAAAAAATCAAAAGCGACAGCCATTCCTGTGGCTTGTACTTCTCGCTGGTAGCGCTATCCGGTACACTGCATCTTGTCATTTACATTCATGCTGAAGGATATCCTCATGTACCAGGATCTTATTCGTAACGAACTGAGCGAAGCGGCGGAAACGCTGGCTAATTTTCTTAAAGATGACGCCAATATTCACGCCATTCAACGCGCGGCGGTCCTGTTGGCAGACAGCTTCAAAGCCGGCGGTAAGGTACTTTCTTGCGGTAACGGCGGCTCCCATTGCGACGCGATGCACTTCGCCGAAGAGCTGACCGGACGCTATCGCGAAAACCGTCCGGGCTACCCGGCGATCGCTATCTCTGACGTCAGCCATATCTCCTGCGTCAGCAACGATTTCGGTTACGATTATGTATTCTCCCGCTACGTGGAAGCCGTGGGCCGCGAGGGCGATGTCCTGTTAGGCATCTCCACTTCGGGTAACTCCGGTAACGTGATTAAAGCGATTGCTGCGGCGCGTGAGAAGGGAATGAAAGTCATCACCCTGACCGGCAAAGATGGCGGTAAAATGGCCGGCAGTGCAGATATTGAAATTCGCGTGCCGCACTTTGGCTACGCTGACCGTATTCAGGAAATTCATATCAAAGTGATCCATATCCTGATCCAGTTGATCGAAAAAGAGATGGTTAAGTAACTCTACCCGTCATACTTCAAGCTGCAGGTGCGTTGGTTTCACTCAGAAACCCCAGTCACATAGTTATCTATGCTCCTGGGGATTTCATCCCTTACCGCCTTCCTGCAACTCGAATTATTTAGGGTATAGCATATTGTTTTATCTGCTATTTTAAGTTTTCATTGGCTGTAACAATTACGCCTTCCCGCTTAAGGCGTTTGTGGAGGTGATGTATGTGCGAACTGCTCGGGATGAGCGCCAATGTGCCAACCGATATCTGCTTTAGCTTCACCGGGCTGGTTCAGCGCGGCGGAGGTACCGGTCCGCACAAAGACGGCTGGGGTATTACGTTTTATGAAGGTAAGGGCTGCCGTACGTTTAAAGATCCGCAACCCAGCTTTAATTCGCCTATCGCCAAACTGGTACAAGACTATCCCATCAAATCCTGTTCTGTGATTGCCCATATCCGTCAGGCGAACCGTGGCGAAGTGGCATTGGAAAATACCCACCCCTTTACGCGAGAGCTGTGGGGACGTAACTGGACATACGCCCATAACGGCCAGCTCAGCGGCTATAAATCGCTGGAAACTGGTAATTTCCGTCCGGTCGGCGAAACCGACAGCGAAAAAGCGTTTTGCTGGCTGCTGCATAAACTGACCGAGCGTTATCCACGCACGCCTGGCAATATGACGGCAGTATTTAAATATATCGCGATGCTGGCAGGTGAACTGCGGGAGAAGGGAGTCTTCAACATGCTGCTATCTGACGGGCGTTATGTGATGGCCTTCTGTTCGACCAACCTGTTTTGGATCACGCGGCGTGCGCCATTTGGCGTAGCGACGTTGCTGGATCAGGATGTGGAGATTGATTTTAGCTCAGAGACCACACCCAATGATGTGGTCACCGTGATTGCCACGCAGCCGTTAACCGGCAATGAAACCTGGCAAAAGATTATGCCAGGCGAGTGGGCATTATTTTGTCTCGGGGAGCGCGTAGTTTGATGCCAGCTGCGGCTGAACCACTTCGTGACTCAACGGCTTGCTGATAACATAACGGCCATCGACGACGGAAACAGTTGGTGGCTTACGCGTTTGTTCGAAGTAATCGTATCCCGGTTTTAGCTGCGACCAGAACTCTTTGTAATACGAGAACTTATGACGCTGCATGTTGGCGTCGGTCATACGGAACGGATAAATGCTGACCTGCACACTGGACTGCCCAAACACCAGCGCGCCGGTGACAAACTGGAAAATCTCATCAATGCCGTTATCGGTCATCGCGTAGCAGCCGACGGAAACGCAGGCACCGTGAATCATCAGGTATTTACCTTCATAACCGTGTGCGCGGTCGTAGGCGTTAGGGAAACCAATGTTAATCGCTTTGTAGAAGCGGCTATCCGGTTTCAGCTGTCCGCGCTGTACGCTGTAAAATCCTTCCGGACTTTTGAAATCACCCTGACGCTGTTTCGGCCCTAAGCCGCCGGAATAATTGCAGATCTTATAGCTGTCGAGCAATTGATACTGTTCGCCCATCTTGACGTACAGATCCAACGTTCGCTCTTCTTTGAAGATCTGAATATAGACAGGGGAGCCCATTAATTGCTGCTTATATTCTTTGCTGACAGGCGTGGTCGGGCTGCTGCTGCTCAGCAAACCGGCAAACGAAACGCACGGCAATAAAAGCATCGCAAGAAAAAATGCGATTTTACGCATACTGCTTATTCCTTGATAAAACGATTACACACGCCAGGACGGCAAAAAGAGTCCCCAAATCGGATAAATCTGGATCTGGAGCGCTCACATTATCACCCAGAGAGTTTTTCGCAAGTCTCTCGTGCTGCGTTTACACTTTAGATTTTCTTTATACGGAAAATTGTGCTTAAAGTCTGTCAGACACTGGCGTATTTTGCAGGTTAGCGAACGTCATTGAGTCTTTTTAGTGCAGAATTTCTAATGTATTGAATTTAAAAAATTAATAATTTAATAATCGAATATTAAAATGGAATACCCGGCAATAGCGGTAGACTGCGCCGAACGTGTTTGATTAGGTATTTTTGTTTTCATGTCTTTTGTCTCTGCACCCCGACGCTTTTTGCCGGGTCTGCTGTCTTTGTGTGTTGTGTTGTCATCACCGTCTGTCGCCAAAGTTCAGCCCCTCTTATCTGACGCCCATCTAAGCTATGCGGCGCAAATGCGCATGCGTAATCGTGCCCGGCTGCTGAAGCAATACCACGCGCAGGTAAAAAAGCAGGCAAGTTATGTGGTGGTAGGTAATGCGCAAAGTAAAAGCGCGCTGCGCCAGCAGAACAGGACGCTGATTAAACAGCACCCGGAGTGGTTCCCTGGGCCGCTGAAAGCGAGCGATCATCGCTGGCAGGAGCTGGCGGAGAATGACCATTTTCTCAGCAGCGACCATCTGCACAACATGACCGAAGTGGCAATCCACCGTCTTGAGCAGCAGTTAGGTAAACCCTATTTGTGGGGCGGGACCAGCCCGGATCAAGGCTTTGACTGCAGTGGGCTGATTTTTTATGCCTACAACAAAATCCTGGCGGCAAAATTGCCGCGTACGGCGAATGAAATGTATCACTACCGGCGGGCGACCATCGTCGCCAATCGCGACCTTCGTCGTGGTGATTTATTGTTCTTTCATATTCACAGCCGGGATATTGCCGATCATATGGGGGTCTACCTGGGACAGGGGCAATTTATTGAATCGCCGCGTACGGGAGAAACTATTCGGGTGAGTCATTTATCCGATGACTTCTGGCAGGATCATTATCTCGGCGCCCGTCGTATTCTGACGGAAAATACCATTCTGTAATCAATAAGGCGGTGCGAATGGCACCGCCTTGCCACGGGTTAACTCAGCGCCCCCATGATTTTTAATTCCAGCTCATCCGGAACTTCGTTATAAGACAGTACCTGCAAACCCGGTGCAAACAGGCGGGCATAACGCGCGAGCAGAGGACGAAGCTGCGGTGCGACCAGCAGCACAGGTTCTTTTCCCGCCGCTTTCATCTGTTCTTTAATCTGCGGCATATTGGTCTGGAACTGATTGAGCATATTCGGATCGACCGGTACGCTATCGAGCACTACTTTGCCGCTTTGCTGCGCCTGATTCACCACATTAGCCAGCAGATTCTCCAGCTCATTATTCAGCGTGTACACCGCCAGTTCATCTTTGCGCACAAACGGATGGGTAATACTGCGACGAAGCGCCAGACGCACATCGGCCGTTAACAGAATATGATCTTTGGTGACGGCGCTACTGGCGACCAGGACGGTGGCAATGGTGACGATATCGCGCAGCGGCACGCCTTCAACCAGCAGTGCCCGGTAAACCTTCAATAGCTGGCTGTAATTCAGCGCTGCGCTCAGATCTTCCGCCAGGCGAGGTGCCATTGAAGAGAGGCGGTTATGCAGTTGCGTAATATCATCGTAGTTAAACAGGTCGGGAATATAGCTGCGAATGACCTTATTCACATGCGTCGCAATAACGCTGGCGCTATCGATAACCTGATACCCCATATTTAACGCTTTGGCTTTTTGCGCCGGGACAATCCACGTGACCGGCATACCATAGGCCGGATCGTGGCCTAAAACACCATCGATCTCACCGTAGGTTTCACTGGAGGGCAGTGCCATCAGCTTATCTGAGGGAATATCGGCCTCATCAGCCTTGATCCCATTGATAAAAATGGCGTACTGGGTCGGTTTCAGACGGAAGTTTTCGCGGATGCGAATTTCCGGCAGCAGCACGCCGTTGGTGTCTGAGATAACCTGTCGCACGCCGCGAATACGTTGAGTGAGCGGATTCCCTTTGGATTTGTCCACCAACGCCACCAGTTTGTACCCCAGGCTCAGGCTGATTGGCTCAATTAAGGGGATGGTTTCCCAACTGACCTGTTGATCGGTGGTTTCAACGATGGTTTTGGTCAGCGTCTCAAGATTTTTTTCTTCTGTCTCCGCCACCTTCGGGCGCTTGCTCATACGCCAGGCGGTAAACCCCAGCAGGGCGCTGAATACCAGGAACGGGAAATGCGGCATTCCCGGCACCACTGCCAGCACAAACATGATGCTGGTGGCGGTATAAAGTACGGAGGGGCTGGCCAGCAATTGGCTACGAACGTCTGTGGCGATATCACCGCTGTCGCTCACGCGAGTAACGATAATTGCCGCTGCCGTCGATAGCAGCAGAGACGGGATCTGGGCGACCAGGCCGTCACCGATGGTCATCAGGACATATTGCTGGAAGGCGGCTTCAGCGCTTAAATCGTATTTAAAAATACCGATACAGACGCCGCCGATCAGGTTGATGGCCAGAATCATCATCCCGGCGATGGCATCACCGCGCACGAACTTCGACGCGCCGTCCATTGCGCCATAGAAATCCGCTTCGCCCGCCACATCTTTACGTCGGGCCTGCGCCTGGGCCTGATTAATCAGCCCCGCGTTCAGATCGGCGTCGATCGCCATCTGCTTGCCGGGCATGGCGTCCAGCGTAAAGCGGGCCGAAACTTCGGAGATACGCTCGGCACCCTTAGTAACCACGATAAAGTTAATTGTGAACAGCGTCAGTAAGGCCGATCGTGAAAACATCGTCGCGGCGCTGCATGGACAGTCTATTTTTAACGGTGGCGGCATGGCACCGTTAAACAAGCTCGGCAAACAGCCGATAGCGCCAGGCGCGCAGAAGAAAAACGTCACGCGCAACAAGCTGGATAAAACGGTTAACCCGCAAGAGACGGCGAAAATCACCGAAGATAACGCCAAAAAAGCGCTGGATGTGAATGAAAAAGCGGTGCTGCTGAAGCAAAAATCAGCCCGTGAATTGGGTGAGCTGGCGACCGACATTAACGTCATCGCCCGCAATGCGCATATGGAAACCAACCTTGAGATGGAGATTGTTCCTCAGGGGCTGCGCGTGCTGATTAAAGATGACCAGAACCGGAATATGTTTGAACGCGGTAGCGCCAAAATTATGCCGTTCTTTAAATCGCTGCTGGTTGCGCTGGCCCCCGTGTTTGACTCGCTGGACAACAAGATAATCATCACCGGCCATACGGATGCGATGAGCTATAAGAGCAACATTTACAACAACTGGAACCTCTCTGGCGACCGTGCTTTGTCAGCACGACGCGTGCTGGAAGACGCCGGCATGCCGCAGGATAAAGTCATGCAGGTTAGCGCCATGGCGGACCAAATGCTGCTGGATGCGAAAAACCCGGAAAGCGCAGGCAACCGTCGTATTGAGATCATGGTGTTAACGCAAAGTGCTTCCGATACGCTGTATCAATATTTTGGTCAGCACGGCGAGAAAGTGGTTCAGCCGCTGGTTGATAAGCTGGACAAGCAAAAGCAGGTGACTTCTTTACGTCAACCCTCTGCTCCCGCCACGCATTAATTCTGTTCTCCGCCCCCACGCAATGTGGGGGCAAATTATCCCGCAGGAAGGCAATATGATAGATATAGCCCATATTATTCCATTGGATATTCATACTGATAACGTCACCGATGTGGCTTGTCAGGGGGCGCATTTCGACCCGGTTTCAGGTATCTGGTACGCCGAACCTCATGAGTTAAATGAGACGCTGCGCGAGCATGTTTACGCGACGGACAATTTTAATATTGTGGCTCCTTATTACCTGGTTATTACGTCGAAAATGCAATGCTGGAATTGCCATCAGCCCACGTTTATTCATGGTGTGATGCTTACCCGGTTTATCAAACAAAATCAGGATGATAAAAGATGGATGTCCGTGCGGCGCAATACATTTTTGTTCCATATCAACACGCTGCCGGAAGAGATAAAAAAGAACATCAAAGCCAGCAATTACTATCTGGATAAAAGTAAAACGACCGGGCTACGTTACTGGATGAACCATTGTGAAATCTGTGGAGAACGCCTGGGTGACTACGAGCTGTTCTGCGTCGAGGATGATGCATTTCGTCTGATGACGATTGAAAAACTTTTGCGGGCAAATATGCGCAAAGTGAATAAGTTGTTTGTCAGTACGGCAGGAAATCCCGCCGACCATGCGCCAAAAGACATTGTGCGTTATCTGTGTGATGCGCGCTTTGTGATGAATGGACACGCACTGACGTAGCAGAGGTACAGACTTCTCATATCGTAAAAATACTGTATACTTAAACAGTGTTGTGAGAGGTGAGTCATGCGCAAAATCATACATGTCGATATGGACTGCTTTTTCGCGGCGGTGGAGATGCGTGATAATCCCGCCCTGCGTGACATTCCCATTGCCATTGGCGGTAGTCGTGAACGCCGGGGAGTTATCAGCACGGCCAATTATCCGGCGCGTAAATTTGGCGTGCGCAGCGCGATGCCAACCGGAATGGCGTTAAAGCTGTGCCCACATCTTACCCTGTTACCCGGTCGTTACGAGGCTTACAAAGAGGCCTCTCGCCAGATTCAGGCGATCTTCTCCCGCTACACCTCACTCATCGAACCGCTTTCGCTGGATGAAGCCTACCTGGATGTCACCGACAGCATTCATTGCCACGGCTCCGCGACGCTGATCGCCCAGGAGATCCGCCAGACGATCTTCAACGAACTACAGCTCACCGCCTCTGCCGGGATTGCGCCGGTTAAATTCCTGGCAAAAATCGCCTCCGATCTCAATAAACCCAACGGGCAATATGTGATAACCCCTGCTGATGTCCCTGAATTTCTCAAAACGTTGCCGTTGGGGAAAATTCCCGGCGTCGGCAAAGTCTCCGCCGCTAAGCTGGAATCAATGGGATTGCGTACCTGCGAAGATGTTCAAAAATACGACCTGGCTACGCTGCTCAAACGTTTTGGTAAGTTTGGTCGCGTGTTGTGGGAACGCAGCCAGGGGATTGACGAGCGGGACGTCAACAACGAGCGGCTGCGTAAATCCGTCGGCGTCGAGCGGACGCTGGCGGAAGATATTCATCAGTGGTCAGAGTGCGAAGCGATTATTGAGCGGCTCTATCCTGAACTGGAACGGCGCCTGGCAAAGGTCAAGCCGGATCTGCTGATCGCCCGCCAGGGGATAAAACTCAAGTTTAATGATTTTCAGCAGACCACGCAGGAGCACGTCTGGCCGCGCTTAAATAAAGACGACTTAATTGCGACGGCACACAAAACCTGGGAAGCGCGTCGGGGAGGGCGAGGCGTGAGGCTGGTGGGATTACATGTCACGCTGCTCGATCCACAAATAGAAAGGCAGTTATTGTTGGGGCTTTGACGTTGATGTATTGCCGGATGGTGGCGTTAAACGCTTTATCCGGCCTACAAATCTGCTTGTAGGCTGGATAAGCACAGCGCCATCCGGCATTTAGCGCAGACTTACTTCGCCGGAATAGACTTCAGCAGTTCAGTCAGAAGCCGCCAGTAGTGGCCGACGCTTTCGATATGAACCTGCTCATCCGGGGAGTGTGGACCGGTGATGGTTGGCCCGATGGAAACCATGTCCATTTCCGGATACGGTTTTTTGAACAGGCCACATTCCAGACCAGCGTGAATGATCTGAATGTTTGGCGTTTTATTGAACAGACGCTGATAGGTTTCACGAACCAGGTGCATAACCGGAGAGTTCGCATCCGGCTGCCAGCCTGGATACGCGCCTTTGGCTTCGGTTTTGGCGCCAGCCAGTTTACCCAGTGAATCCAGCATGCTCACCACGTAGTCTTTACCGCTGTCGATCAGCGAGCGAACCAGACAGTGGATCTGAACATTATCATCAGTCATGGTTACCACACCGACGTTCAGCGAGGTTTCTACCACGCCTTTGGCGACGTCAGAATTGCGGATCACACCGTTCGGAGTGGCGTTCAGCAGACGAATGAAGCTATCGCGAGACGAGGTAGTCAGCGCGGCTTTGTCGTTAGTCACGGCATCCAGCAGCAGCGCCAGGTTTTTCTCTTTGGCTTCCAGTTCGTTTTTCAGGATTTCCTGGTAGGTGCTGACCAGCGCTTTTAACGCATCAACTTTATCGGCAGCCACGGCGAGGGTGGCGAAGGCTTCACGCGGAATCGCATTGCGCAGCGTACCGCCGTTGAAATCAACCAGACGCAGATCTAACTCTTCAGCGTGGCCTGCCAGGAAACGTACCAGCAGCTTGTTCGCGTTACCGAGACCCACATGGATTTCGCCGCCGGAGTGGCCGCCTTTCAGGCCTTTTAACGTCAGCTTAAAGCTCTGGAAGCCAGCCGGGATTGCTTCACGGGACAGCGGCAGGTTAGAGGTAAAGTCGATCCCGCCCGCGCAACCCATATAGATCTCACCTTCTTCTTCTGAGTCGGTGTTGATCAGGATATCCGCTTGCAGCCAGTTCGCCTGCAGACCAAATGCGCCGTCCATGCCCGCTTCTTCGGTCATGGTCAGCAGCACTTCCAGCGGACCGTGTGCCACATTGTCATCAGCCAGTACCGCCAGTGCGGACGCCATACCGATACCGTTATCTGCACCCAGCGTGGTACCACGGGCTTTTACCCACTCGCCATCAATATAAGGCTGGATCGGATCTTTGGTGAAGTCGTGCACGGTGTCGTTATTTTTTTGCGGGACCATATCCAGGTGCGCCTGCAAAACGACCGGCTTGCGATTTTCCATGCCAGCGGTAGCGGGTTTACGAATCAGGATATTACCAACCTGATCGCGCTCGACGTGGAAACCTTTCTCCTGGGCCCAGCTCAGAATGTGTTCAGCGAGTTGCTCTTCATGATAGGACGGATGAGGAATAGAACAGATTTTGGCAAAAATATCCCACAGCGGTTGCGGGGATAACTGAGACAGTTCAGACACGTTGAGTCTCCTTGGCGATGTCCTGCAAAATTGACTTGCAGGCCACGGGGTTAGCGGAATTAAAAACACCACAAGTCAGGCTTGCGCGATGCGATTGAGAATACCACTTTCTTCGCTGACGGCTAGTATAAAGCATGCAAAAAGAGGCGCGGATTCCGCGAAACACTGGTTTTTAGTGCGTCAGATCTCTATAATCTCGCGCAACCTGGTTCACCCTCAATTTATTAATTAGCCGTAGATAAACAGGCTGGGACACTTCACATGAGCGAAAAATACGTCGTCACCTGGGACATGTTGCAAGTCCATGCACGTAAACTGGCAAGCCGCCTGATGCCTTCTGAACAATGGAAAGGCATTATTGCCGTTAGCCGTGGTGGTCTGGTGCCGGGCGCATTGCTGGCGCGTGAATTGGGTATTCGCCATGTCGATACCGTATGCATCTCCAGCTACGATCACGACAACCAGCGCGAACTGAAAGTGCTGAAGCGTGCGGAAGGTGACGGTGAAGGTTTCATCGTGATCGATGACCTGGTAGACACCGGTGGTACCGCCGTTGCTATCCGCGAAATGTATCCTAAAGCGCATTTCGTCACGATCTTCGCTAAGCCGGCTGGTCGTCCGCTGGTGAATGACTATGTGGTTGATATTCCGCAGGATACCTGGATTGAGCAGCCGTGGGATATGGGCGTGGTATTTGTTCCGCCGATCTCTGGTCGCTAATCTAAAAAGTTTTCAACGCCCGCACTGTCGGGCGTTGTTCTTTTTGTGCGGTGTCAGGTTACACTATGCCTTAGTGAGTACTCATGGAGGCCGTAATCATGTCGCAGGCTAACCTCAGCGAAGTTCTGTTTAAACCCCGCTTCAAACATCCTGAAACGTCAACGTTAGTTCGTCGTTTTAACCACGGCGCGCAACCATCTGTGCAGTCCGCTCTGGATGGTAAAACAATCCCGCACTGGTATCGCATGGTGAATCGCCTGATGTGGATCTGGCGTGGGGTCGATCCACGTGAAATCCTTGAGGTGCAGGCGCGTATCGTCATGAGCGAAGCCGAACGCACGGATAAAGATCTCTACGATACGGTCATTGGCTATCGTGGTGGAAACTGGATCTACGAGTGGGCGAAGCAGGCGATGGACTGGCAACAGAAAGCGTCTATGGAAGAGGATCCGCAGGTGAGCGGACGCCACTGGCTGCATGCTTCCACGTTGTACAACATTGCAGCATACCCGCATTTAAAAGGTGATGAGCTGGCAGAGCAGGCGCAGGCCCTGGCCAACCGCGCTTACGAAGAGGCGGCCCAACGACTGCCAGGTACATTGCGCGAGATGGAATTTGCCGTTGCCGGTGGTGCGCCGATAACCGGCTTCCTGCACATGCCAAAAGGCGACGGCCCGTTCCCGACGGTGCTGATGTGCGGTGGTCTGGATTCTATGCAAACCGACTACTACACCCTGTATGAGCGCTATTTCGCTCCGCGTGGTATCGCCATGCTGACGCTGGATATGCCGTCGGTTGGGTTCTCGTCAAAATGGAAACTGACCCAGGATTCCAGCCTGCTGCACCAGCACGTATTAAAAGCGCTGCCGAATATTCCCTGGGTGGATCACACCCGTGTGGCGGCATTCGGTTTTCGCTTTGGCGCCAACGTCGCAGTACGCCTGGCCTATCTTGAATCATCGCGTCTGAAGGCGGTGGCCTGTCTGGGGCCAGTGGTTCATGCGCTGCTTAGCGACCCACAGCGTCAGGCTTCAGTACCGGAAATGTATCTTGACGTTCTGGCCAGCCGTCTGGGGATGCACGATGCGTCCGATGAAGCGCTACGCGTCGAGCTAAACCGTTATTCATTAAAGGTACAAGGGCTGCTGGGGCGACGCTGCCCGACGCCAATGCTCTCGGGGTTCTGGAAGAACGATCCGTTTAGCCCGGAAGAGGAATCTCGCTTAATTACGTCGTCATCTTCTGACGGTAAGCTGCTGGAGGTTCCGTTCAACCCGGTGTATCGCAATTTTGACAAAGCGCTGCAAGAAATTACCGGGTGGATCAATCATAGATTGTGTTAATAGATTGCTAAATTTTATTGGTTTGGTAAAACAGTTGCTTCACCTAAGGAGATCGCAATGACGTTACCGAGTGGGCACCCGAAAAGTAGATTGATCAAAAAATTCACCGCGCTTGGCCCGTACATCCGTGAAGGGCAGTGCGAAGATAATCGATTCTTTTTCGATTGTCTGGCTGTTTGCGTCAACGTGAAACCGGCACCAGAGAAACGTGAATTTTGGGGCTGGTGGATGGAGCTGGAAGCGCAGGAGAAACGCTTTACGTACAGCTACCAGTTTGGTTTGTTCGATAAAGACGGCAACTGGACCGCCGTGCCGATTAAAGAGACTGAAGTGGTAGAGCGACTGGAATACACCTTACGCGAGTTTCATGAAAAGTTGCGTGGGTTGTTAACGACGCTGAATCTGGCGCTGGAGCCTGCTGACGACTTTAAGGATGAGCCGGTTAAATTAACGGCATAATGAACAGCAAAATGCCGGATGGCGGCGCAACCCCATCCGGCATTTTTTATGTTACATCAGAACTGATAAACCATACCGACGGCCACGATATCATCATCGTTGATGCCCAGTTTATTATCACTATCGAGCTGGTTGATTTTATAATCAACAAACGCTGACATATTTTTGTTGAAGTAGTATGTTGCGCCCACGTCGATATAATTCACCAGATCCTCATTACCTACGCCTTCAATATCTTTACCTTTCGACAGCACATAACCCAGGGATGGACGCAGACCAAAGTCAAACTGGTACTGAGCAACCACTTCGAAGTTCTGAGTTTTGTTAGCAAAGCCACCGGAAATAGGTGTCATATTGCGCGTTTCAGAATAGAACGTTGCCAGATAAATGTCGTTGGCATCATATTTTAAACCTGTCGCCCAGGATTCTGCTTTATCGCCAGTACCCCGGTTTTGCAGGTTCTGCTGATTGGTACGGTCGGAGTTGGTATACGCACCACTGATGGCGAAATCGCTGCCGCCAAAGTCATACGTCACGGAGGTACCAAAGCCGTCGCCGTTCTGTTTCTTCACATCGCGGTCCTGGTTTTTGCCCTGATATTGCAGGGTAAGATCCAGACCATCGACGACGCCGAAGAAGTCGGTATTACGGTAGGTCGCCAGGCCGCTAGCACGTTTGGTCATAAAGTTATCGGTCTGCGCGGAAGAGTCGCCGCCGAATTCCGGGAACATATCCGTCCAGGCTTCCACGTCATACAGCGCACCCAGGTTACGACCATAATCAAACGAGCCAAAATCTTTTAATTTCACACCGGCGAAAGCCAGACGTGTTTTTTGCTGATTGGTTTCGTTTTCCGCTTTATTCCCTGCGAACTCAGCTTCCCAACGACCATAACCGGTCAGTTGATCGTTAATTTGTGTTTCGCCCTTAAAACCTAAGCGGATATAGCTCTGGTCGCCGTCTTTGCTGTCATAATCAGTCATGTAGTGCATCGCTTTGACTTTGCCATACAAGTCCAGTTTATTACTGTTCTTGTTATAGACTTCTGCCGCCTGTACGGACGCCGATGCAACAATTCCCATCACCACTAATGCCAGAGTGCTCTTTTTCATTTTCATTCCTGATTTAAAGTACGCGCTAATATTTACTGGGTGTGATCCCCGTTAAAAGACAGGAGGGTTTTTAACGTCTGGCAATGAACGTTTTATGACAAAGTAAGAATATTTTTAAAAAAGAATGTTTTTTTGTGTCTGTAATAAATGCGTCAAAGTCTGCCGCTACGCTTGCTGATCCTGCGCAATAAAATTTCATGCTTTGTGCGCTGGCTGTTGGCAACCGGGGCCAGTCCTGCTAAAACGTTCGTTTGATATCATTTTCCCCAATTTTGAATGGCAGAGAATCATGAGTGACAGCCAGACGCTGGTGGTAAAACTTGGCACCAGTGTGTTAACGGGCGGATCGCGCCGCCTGAACCGCGCCCATATCGTAGAACTGGTTCGCCAGTGCGCACAGCTCCACGCTGCAGGACATCGTATTGTTATCGTTACTTCGGGCGCGATTGCCGCCGGACGTGAGCATCTTGGTTACCCTGAGCTCCCGGCAACGATAGCGTCGAAACAGCTGTTGGCGGCGGTAGGGCAGAGCCGATTGATTCAACTGTGGGAACAGCTGTTCTCGATATACGGTATTCATATCGGGCAGATGCTGCTAACGCGTGCGGATATGGAAGACAGAGAGCGCTTCCTCAACGCCCGCGATACGCTGCGCGCGCTGCTGGATAACAACATTGTTCCGGTCATCAATGAGAACGATGCGGTGGCGACCGCTGAAATTAAAGTCGGTGACAACGACAATCTTTCGGCGCTGGCGGCGATCCTTGCCGGAGCCGATAAGCTGCTGCTGCTGACCGATCAGCAGGGGCTGTTTACCGCCGATCCGCGCACCAATCCGCAGGCGGAGCTTATCAAAGACGTGCACGGTATTGATGATGCGCTGCGCGCCATTGCCGGAGACAGCGTCTCTGGTCTGGGAACCGGCGGGATGGGAACAAAATTACAAGCCGCCGACGTGGCCTGCCGCGCCGGCATCGACACCATAATTGCCGCAGGCAGCAAACCGGGCGTGATTGGCGACGTGATGGAAGGCGTTTCCGTTGGGACGCGTTTTCATGCTCAGGCCTCTCCACTGGAGAACCGTAAACGCTGGATCTTTGGCGCGCCGCCTGCCGGGGAAATTACCGTTGATGAGGGTGCTACCGCAGCGATTCTGGAACGCGGCAGCTCATTACTGCCAAAAGGGATTAAAAGCGTGACAGGCAACTTTTCTCGTGGTGAAGTGATCCGCATCTGCAATTTGGAAGGGCGCGATATTGCCCATGGCGTTACACGTTATAACAGCGATGCGCTGCGCCGTATTGCCGGACATCACTCACAACAGATCGACACCATCCTGGGCTACGAATACGGTCCGGTTGCTGTCCATCGCGACGATATGATTACCCGTTAAGGAACAGGCATATGCTGGAACAAATGGGCATTGCTGCCAAAGCTGCGTCATATAAGCTGGCGCTACTCTCCAGTCGCGAAAAAAACCGCGTGCTGGAAACCATTGCTGATGAACTGGAAGCGCAAACGGAAAGCATCCTCAGCGCGAACGCACAGGATGTTGAACAGGCGCGTGAAAATGGCCTGAGCGAAGCGATGCTTGATCGCCTCGCACTGACGCCAGCGCGTCTGAAAGCGATTGCTGACGATGTACGCCAGGTGTGCAATCTCGCTGACCCGGTCGGGCAGGTGATTGACGGTGGTCTGCTGGATAGCGGTCTGCGTCTGGAGCGTCGTCGCGTCCCGCTGGGCGTGATTGGCGTGATTTATGAAGCGCGTCCAAACGTCACCGTTGATGTGGCTACCTTGTGCCTGAAAACCGGCAATGCGGCGATCCTGCGCGGAGGAAAAGAGACGTACCGGACGAATGCCGCCACTGTTGCGGTGATCCAGCATGCGCTGCAAGCCTGCGGTTTACCGGCTGCCGCGGTGCAGTCGATTGATAACCCGGATCGTGCGCTGGTCACTGAAATGCTGCGGATGGATAAGTACATCGATATGCTGATCCCTCGCGGTGGCGCAGGGCTGCACAAGCTGTGTCGTGAACAGTCGACTATCCCGGTTATCACCGGTGGTATTGGCGTATGTCATATCTATGTAGATGACACGGCGGAGATCGCCCCGGCACTGAAGATTATCGTTAACGCCAAAACCCAGCGTCCGAGCACGTGTAATACTGTCGAAACACTGTTGGTGAATCAGAGTATCGCTGAGCGCTTCCTGCCTGCTCTAAGCCAGCAAATGGCAGAAAGCGGCGTGACGCTTCATGCAGATGATGCTGCGCTTGCCGCGTTGCAGGCCGGACCGGCAAACGTCGTAGCGGTAAAAGAGGAACAGTATGACGATGAGTTTTTATCGCTGGATCTGAACGTAAAAATCGTCACCAGTCTGGATGATGCCATTGCCCATATTCGTGAGCATGGTACTCAGCATTCCGATGCGATTCTGACGCGTACGCTGCGCAACGCCGATCGTTTTGTGAATGAAGTCGATTCTTCCGCTGTGTATGTGAACGCCTCCACCCGTTTTACCGATGGCGGTCAGTTTGGGCTCGGGGCGGAAGTGGCAGTTAGCACGCAAAAATTACACGCGCGTGGCCCAATGGGGCTGGAAGCACTGACTACATACAAATGGGTTGGCTTCGGCGACGACACGATCCGTGCGTAATTGAAAACGGGCGATGCCATAATAGCACTCTGATTTTCAAGGCTATTAAGGCATCGCCCCGTTAATTCTAACCTTCACTCCACTGCCACATTTTTTCTATCCTGCGTTTTAACATCATCAGTCTGGTTTTGACTCATGCGTCCCTGCGCCAGAAAGGCGATGTATCACAGAATTTTCCCTGCCAGCATGAATTTTCCTGGTCTTCAGTTCACGTATTGTTCCCATGGCCCGATCTATTAGAATCAGTCTCATTTTTATGAGGAGTTGTTGCGTGAAATCGGATATTCACAAACATCGCATTCCTGTTGTGCCGCTCGGCAACCCGTTTCCCCCCCGCCATTGTTCGCTGTGTCCAAAGGGAGCGGCAATTGATCGTGATAATCAACACCGATTAATAGACAAAAGAAGAAGGTTTAAAGCAGGGGAGATACTCGCCAGGCAGGATGAAGCCGCAAACATGCTTTTTGTTATTCACGAGGGATACTGCAAGTCCAGCGTGGAATGCGGTGATAACGATTTTATCAGTCGCTTTTATGTTCCGGGAGATATCATGGCGCTGGATGCTGTCGAAGGGGGGAAGTACCTGACAACGATTAAGGCGGCAACGGCTGCGGAGGTATGTCATATCGATATTGCGCGGTTGTTCAAAGTAGCAGAAAAGGATCCGTCGGTTGCTGCCGCAGTCATCAAGTTTCTCTGCAGGGACAATGGATTCATTGTTGAAAAACTGCGGCGCTATGCGAATAAACATGCTGAGGCCAGGATCGCTGCTTTTCTGGTGGAATTTTACGAGATGCATTTACGTATTGGCAGGCCAGAAACGACGCTGCACTTGCCATTCTCCCGGGAGGAAATTGCCAGTTATCTTGACCTTAAAATTGAAACCGTTAGCCGCTCATTAAAATCCCTCGAACAACAAAATTTGATTACCCTACATCGAGTACGTACGGTAACACTTAATAGTTATTTGGGATTAAAAGGTTTCAGCTAAATCTCTCATGGTTGAACGTTATATAAATCTTGATACTCCAGGAATATTCTTTTTATATGGAAAATTCCTGGTTTTATTTTTGTGAAATAATTATCAATTCGAATACTAATCCTCCAGCTTAGTGCTTATTTTATAAGAATATTCCCTCATATATGAATATTTTATGAGAATTTTCTTGTGAAGTTAAAAATTTAGCATAATTGCAACAAATAATAAGCATTATAGAGAAAATATGGAGGTGTTAATTATCTTTATGTTTTGTAAGGGTTTTGCTTAGGTGCTATTTGTATGATCTTTTTGATATTTATCAAAAACATAAAAAAGATGAATTGTTTGGTATTACTTATTTGTGTGGGTGATAATTCTGAAACATGGCATATTTTAAGTAATTGCGTCTTAGGAAACTTCTTAGATAGATTTTTGGGTGGGAAAATTCTTAGTTTTTTGTAATTTTTGCGTTTCGGGGTTTGTTGAGATGTTACTTAATTCAAATGATAATTTTTTGGCGCGGCAATTCTGGCTCGCAATTAATGGAACCGCTGGAGTGATTTAAAAATAAGACTCGGTGGTGAGTTTGTTCTTAGGAGAAGATAAAAATGAAAAAATTATTATTAGTAACCTCTCTGGCTTCTGTATTTGTTGCAGCAAATGCAATGGCAGACGTTACTGCTTCTGCAACTGCCTCGTGGGACGCGACGGCAACAAAAGATACCACCAGCATGTTGGTTGTCACTCCGCTGAACTCTTTGACTTTCCAGTATGCTGAAGGACTGAACGCCTTCAACTCTCAGGACGGTGCTTTTGATGTGACTATTCAGGGTCAGGAAACGGCAACTGATTTTGAGCTGACTGCTCAGATCATTAGTAACACGCTGACCAACGCCAGTGGCGATGCGTCTACCCTGAACGTAGGGGTGGCATGGAATGGCACCGCGCTGACTAATTCATCAGATACTGTCCTGGTTAACTCCAGTTCGACTTCTGGTCTTGAAAGCCTGATGGCTGATGGCGCTTATAACGGTGCTGCTCGTGTCAGCGATCAATCCAACTTCAAATTCACCATCGCGTCAGCGACTTCTGATGGTAGCCAGGCAGTAACGGATTACTCTGCTCTGCCAGACGGCTATTGGACCGGCGATGTAAAAGTACAGTTTAATGCAACCTGGACGACTCCGTCTGCCTAAGTAATAAAAATTCGGGAGAATTTTTTCTCCCGAATTTATCAGGAATGGCGTCATGAATAAATATTTACCGACAGCGATGTTGGTAGGGTTAGTAGCATCTTTTCCCGGATGGGCAATTAATGTGGGTGAAATCACATCGATAATGACTTCTGCTGAGAGTTCATTATCGAAAGAAATTACTAATACAACTGATGCGGCGCGTTATGTCAGTGTTTCGGTAAAACAATTGTCATCACCTTTGGCGGGGGGAGTCGAAATAAAGCCTGTTAATTCCGGAGAGTTACTTTCTACACCTGCCAATCTTATTCTTCCTGGTCAGGCAAAGGATGTTTTTCGCTTCTTTTATAAAGGACCTGCAGATGATCTCGAACGTTATTACCGTCTGCAATGGATAGATGAGCCGGTCACCGAGAGCGCGGAAACCCGGGCGAATAAAATGGCGGTTGCAACAGCGTCGGCAGAAATTGGCACTATTCTGGTGGTCGCACCGCGTAAAGAGCGTTTTGAATACAGCCGTAATGGCGATGTTATTACCAATACCGGCAATGTTTCATTTCGTGTGATCGCCTATGGCGCTTGCAAAGACAAGGCTCGCGATCAGGGACGAGGTTGTCGCGAACGTTATTACATTATGCCGGGTACGAAAATAAAATTACAGTTTACCGACATCAGCAATAGCCGTTCACGCATCGGTATCTGGCACGGTAAGCAGTTTATTACAGTGAAGTGATGGTCGATTGCAGCCATCTGTACGGGATAAATAAAAATACCGGAATGTAAGGATGCATATGACAACAATAAATATTGTCGGCGGTAGCATTTGTCTTTTTCTTGCGCTGACACCAGGAACTTCACATGCAGCCCCAGTAAAAGTGGGTAATTACGTTATTCCCAGTGCTTTCGCCCGTTCACTGGAGCAGGGAATGACGGTGCCGGTATATATTCGTTACAACGAGACTGACGAGAAAAGTCAGCAAAAAATTGCCGATGCGGTGATTTCGCTTGTTGATGGCAATATTGCAGTTAAAGCCCTGACTCTTGCTGAATTGCCTAATAATGCCGTGTTATCTGGAAAAACTCGTGCGTTGGTAGAAAAAATTCGTGATGTGAAATTTCACGATAACACCAATATCGAGCTATCGGACAATGCACGCCTGCAGCTCAACGTCTCTTCATTTCACCTGGAGATGATTGTCAGCAAAGATGCGTTAACTGAAGCGATTGTCGCACGCAGTAGCCTGCTTGGACCTTCCAGCGTGGAGTCTCTCTCTAACGTCCTGAACTATAACTTTGGTACCTACTACAACGATTATCATAATGGCAGCAGTACCCGCAGCTATCTGACGGTGGACAACACAACATCGCTGCGTGAGCACCATATCAACATTAACGGTTCGTTTTACGGCATCGGCGACAGCAACGGCACCAGCAAACTTTATCGTGCGATGTATGAGCGTGATTATGACGGTTATCGACTGGCGCTCGGGATGCTCGACACCTGGAATGTCCAGTCTATTGCCAGCCTGAATGCACTGAATGGCGGGAAAATTTACGGTGTGAGCTACGGAAACAAAGGAAGTACGGTTGTTGAGAATACCGCGCTTTCACTCACGCCGATTACCGTATTTTTGCCAGCCGCTGGCGAGGTTCATGTCTTCCGTGATGGGCGTTTGCTCAGCGTGCAGAACTTTAATATGGGCAGTTATGAAATTGATACCAGTCGTTTTCCGTATGGTGTTTATGACGTCACGGTAGATATCGTGGTCAATGGTCGGACAATTAATAGTCGTATCAGCAGGGTTAATAAAATCTTTGCCCGCCAGCAAGCTGCCGGGATTGATCAGCTCTCGTGGCAGCTGTTTGGTGGTTCACTGGATTATGACCGTGTGAGTTATAAGCGAAATCATTATCAGGATTTGGGCAGCGAGCAGACCTGGATTGCCGGGGGGGCCGCATCGGTGACGCTGGCGATATTGTCGGGGCTGGGCCTGAAGTCCACGCTCTACGGTTTTGACAACAATGCGGTTAATGAAACGGATGTCACGCTCAATGTGAATGAATACGTAAGCATTGGCAATCAGACGCTGGTGGCGAACGATTCGTCATGGCGGAATATCAGTAACATCAACCTTAATGTACCTGAGGGATACGGTTCCCTTTGGGCATCTCGTGAAGACAGTAAAATTGGCGATCGTCTGCCCATGCAGGAGCGTGATAATTATTCCATTGGCGGGACTCTTAACCTCGGAAAGTTTATTCCTCATGGCGGTTCGCTCACCGTGAGTCAGACGGAGAATCGCTACTCGGGAAATAAATATCGTAATCTGGACTACAGCACGACCCTTTATTCAGGCAGGTATGCCACGGTTGGGTTGCGTGCAGGTATTCAGCGTTATTACTACAACAACCGGAATGACGATGGGCGACAGGAACGTTATGTCAGTCTGGATTTATCGTTGCCATTGGCATCCTGGTTGAGCATGGGCGTCTCCCGGGATCGCTATGGCAGTACTCAGGGTAATCTCAGCGCGCGCAAGCAGTATGCTGAGGGCCCGATTAAATCGGTCGGATTGTCGGCATCAACGCGTCTGAGTGGTGAACAGTATTACGACAATAATTATTCGGTAAACGGCAATTTGAGTTATGACACGAAATATAACGCCGGCACCGTATCGGTAACGCGTTCTGCTGACAACTCCACCAATATGAACTTCTCTTCCCAGGGTTCTCTGGCGTGGGCAGGTAAAGATTTCGGCCTGAGTAAAGAGCGGCAGCGGTCTGGCATCATTGTGAAAACAGATTTGACCGGCGAAGGGAAACTGGCTGCGAAGATTAATAACCGCAACTATCTTCTCAGCGGTAAATCAAATTTCATTGCACTGCCGCCCTATGCTCAGTACAAGCTGGAAATCCTCAATGATAAAAACTCTGAGGACAGCTTCGATATTGTTTCAGGACGCAAACAGGAGCTGACGCTATATCCGGGTAATGTGGGTGTTATCAACCCTGAAGTGAAAAGCATGGTCACCGTATTCGGGCGCATTCGTTATCCCGATGGGCAGTTGGCTGCAAATACCGATATCCATAACCACATCGGTAAAACGCGTACGGATGAGAAGGGTGAGTTTGCTATTGATATCGATAAAAAGTATCCGGTCATCACGTTAATTTCAGCCAATGGCAGCATATGCGAAGCCGATCTTGATTTGGAAAAAGCACGGGGCGCAGCGTGGATTGGTGATGTGAAATGTGCAACGCAAACCACGATGGCGCAGAGGTAATAAAATGAAAGTATTGATTAAATTAGCTACTGTAATCTGTACCGTAGGGAGTTTTTCACCTGTGCCTGCTTTGGCGTTGAATGCAATCTCTTCCGGCTCAGTCAGTAATAACTATTTGTTTATCGAAAATGCCATTGATAGTGAATACTTTATTACCCCATCGGCACTTGATCCGCGTTTCAGCGGGTCAAACACGTGGATAAAATACGGTACCTCTCAGGTCAGTCTCGGGTATTTAGGTTTTGTTGGCTGGACTGCGCCTGGAAATTATTATCAGGACATGTGGATTGATAACTCCCCGATTAACGGGCCTTTCCGGGGAATCCGTTGTTATAGTGGCACTCAATGTCCATCAACCGGGTTTATTGCCGGATTGGGCACAGACAAAAACGGTTTTTATCATGCGCAGGTCGGCTCTGTCGCAGGCGTTATTGGTGGCGCCTACGGATTCGCTTCCCTGACCGATACTGCTTATGAGTACTTTCGCAATGTGCCTACCGGTAGCAGCGAAACCTATGTGTTCAACCGCTGTTATACTTCTGTAAATTATGATTATTCTTCCGGGCAACGGTGCAAAGACCAATCGACAGGATCATGGAATTACGTCAATTACACGTTAACTAAACGCGGTCATCTGTCACTTGTCTCGACTAACGCATTTCAGGAGCTTTGGGTTGCCAGCGACGGTACGCCGAGCATCACCAAAGACTCTGGTTATTGTGAACTTGGCGTGGTGGGCGGTACTGACGGTGTGATTTGCAAAATGGTGAGTTATAACTTGCAACAAACGGCCAATCTGACCGCCTCCTTGACGTTTCGCGCTTTTGTCGACACGGCGATGCTAGGTTTTACGCCCGGAGCGGCCACCGTGAGATACTCCGGGAATGGTTCAAACTGGTATAACTATGGTACTTCAACTGCTTATTACAACGTTTTTACGACCTCTGGAGAATACATTTATATTTTTCTGTCAAAAGCATTTTTGAAGAATCTTGTCGATTCAGGGATCAGCATTACTAACAGTCAGCCCTTTACCTTCGGCTTTTATAATGGCTTAACACCAGAGTCAGGACACTACCAGTTTACCCCTTCGCTACAGCTCAATATTGTGCCTAAGGAGTATGGGATCAGTATCGTCTCTTCGGACAACACAGCTTCTGCGAGCGGTAGTGGCACGATTGGTGATGCCGCTCCTATAGAAATGGATTACACCGTAACCGTCTCAGGCCCCCGTCAGGCCGACAGTATCACCGCGCAAGTTATTGGGGAAAGTACGACGATAAACAGTGTGCCCTACTGTCTGTTTATGTCTGCGCAAGGCGGGCTGTCCGTCCCCATTCCCGCTTTTCTTCAGTACAACAGTCAGTCGGGGGGCGTGGTGCAAAAACGAAATAGCTGCAGTGAAGCGGCAGTCAGTATGAGAGATGCGCAGTGGCAACAGACGCCCTGGGACGCAAATAACAATGACGATGGAAGCTATTATGCTACTGATTTAAAGTTGCTTTTCCCAATGAATGATTCGCGTTCGATGTTAACCGTTTCCGGCGCTGACTGGGAAGGTGTCGTCAGCGCTAGTGGAGAGATAAAAGTCACGGCGAATTGGGTGGGAGTGACGCCATGAACCGCCGTCGTCTGGCGCTTAGATGGGTATTTATTCTACTTTCCGGTCTGACAGCATTCTCTACACAGGCAGTCTACCTGGAGTCGACCATTTATGAGATGCCGTCGGATAAATCATTTATCAGTAAACGAATCTATAACGATAGCCAGAAACAGAATTTATACAGTATCGGCGCAGTAAAAATTGATAAGCCGGGACCGGGAGGAGAAAACAGGAGTGCTATTGCTGAAGGCGAACTTCTGTTTACTCCGCTGAATTTTTCACTGGCTCCGCAGGCGAGTGAGTTTTTTAAGATTTTCTACCGTGGGCCGCAGGATGATAAAGAACGCTATTACCGAATTCTGTTTCGTGAAATGCCGATCACGCTGTTTACTGAACGTAATCAAGGGAAAGGCGGGCAGGCTCTCCCGGTGATCGCTATGGACACCATATTGGTTGTTCGCCCGAGAAACATAAATCTGGCCTACACCATTGATGAGGCTAACGGAACATTGAAAAACACCGGGAATACTTTTTTTAAAATTATCGTACATCAGGGGTGTAACTCAACCGATGATGAAGCCACCATGCGTTATGTGTTGCCGGGTGAAACCTGGCGTAGCAGCGAGCTGAAAACTAAAAACCGAAAGTTTATCGTAGCGTTGCAGAAATACATTCCAGTGGGTCAGGGGTGCTTCAAACTCAATCAATAGTAAGTATTGAGTCTGATCCGATATGTCATGGTTAGATATCGAACCTATACTGTAACTATCTTTATACAATGCAGTAATCAGCTTGGCACAGATGAAACTTTGGTCATTTGTACTCCATGTCACGGTATTTAAGAGTCAGGTAGTATGAAAAGTATAATTAATGATCAGGTTGAGTACGATTCCACCAGAAAAAGCCTGAAACATCGCGATACTACAATAATCCTTTCGGCATCTACAGCGAGACTACTTGAGCTATTCATTGCCTATAAAAATCAACAACTCCACCGTGAGTTTATCATAGAAGAAGTATGGAAGAAGCATGGCATGGCCCCATCGGGTCATAGCCTTAATAAAAGTATCAGTATATTGCGAAAAGCATTTAGTGAGTTGGGGGCCGAAAACCCCATTGAAACGTTGCCCCGGCAGGGATTTTTGTTCCATGCTTCGGTCAATGATGAACAGTCATCTTTCAGTAGGGATGTACCTGTTCGTTCGGTAACAGAAACGGTGAATTTACCCGCAACACCGAAACGCAAAAATATTCTTCTGTTCATTTTGTTGTTCGCTTTTCTTGGGAGCGCGGTTTTGATATTGCCAGTTCTTAACTCAGGTACCACGAATTTTATCTATATCAGGGCAATAGGTGATTGTGAACTTTATACTGCCGATGACAATAATGCTGATAAAACGAAGGCATTTTTATCTTCTGATATGTGGCGAAAAGTAAATACAATTTGTCATAATGGCAAGAAAACAATTGTTTTTTATGATGATAATAATTTATCGGCAGGTAATAATCTTAAAGAGAATTTTTTGGGGATCTGTACGCTGGATAAAGGAGGGGTTGCCCGTGAATGCGAAAATTATCTTTATTAGCGGGGGGATCTTTCTTGCTGTGATAACAGCATACTTTTTTTATCGCCATCAAGAACCTGAGACGTTGACCTGCTCTGCCAAGAATTACCTTCATTTGCAGGCGCAAACTCAGGGGGTAAAAATTGAAGGTGAAGTTCTGTTGGTTTTTCGTATTTCTTCCACTACCGAAGGGCGGGTATCCCAGGTAGGGAGCCTTAATATTCAAGGTAAGCACTATGCTGTAGATCGTAATGTTGTTCTGAATTTTATTGGCAAAGACCGCGACGGATATTTGCAAACTCGTCGCCAGGCTATCGTCAAAAACAAAAATGATAATGTTCCCGATGAAATTACCGAACTGCTTATGTCTCAACAGGATATTTTCTATTATAAGGTCATCCGTATCGCCGGAAATGTCTATGCGATAAGAGATCTGCGACGTACGCTCATGGTTTGTCGGGCAGCATGAATCGATGTAATATGTTAGTATTTTGATTTTTGTGGTTGTATGTTTTGTTGTTTCTTGTGTTTGCAGTCTTTTATTTTGCCTTGTGGTGAAAATGAGTAAAAGGATTTGTACTGGTGAAAATTAGGAATTTTCCTTTTTCGATATTTAAAATGGATTTACCATTTAATGGGAATACGCATATGGATAATTGTGATTATAAAATCTGAAACTACGTGATATGACTTATGGATAAAGTTAGTTCACGAACCGCCTTATAATTGCTGGAGGCTGAAGGTGTTGTATATTCTCTCGTGTATATAACGAGGGACCTGCTATGCCATAAATTTAAGTTGGTGGTAACTATGAATATGAAAAAGGTTTTTCTGCTCAGTTATGATATTTTTCTTTTCTCAGGGATAAAAGCATGGCTGCCAAATCTGGTACTGGTTGATGCGCGAACATTTATGTCTGGTACGCAGTCAGTTATTCCACGACACCCGTCCTGTTTGCTGGTGATCGATAACCGGTTACCATTGCTCCTGGTCAGGAAATGGTTTCAGAGAAATAGCACGCAGTTTATCAACATAAACTGTATTGTTCTTCGGATGAATGAAACTCGTTCTGTTAATCGAGGATACGAGGAGTATGCTTTCATTAATGGACGAGAATTAACTGATCAATTGATTTCTCAGCTAAGAGCCAATTTAATGGCACCCAATGAGGTTGTGGAGGTCACTAAAGGTTCGACGATGTTTACTTTTCATTTGACTGAATTTGAAGAGGAAATGTTGTATGCATCATTCACAAAAGAAAAGTTGCACGATTTTTGTATTGCTAACTCACTAACAACTAAGTCAGTGTATCGATATCGGGAACGGATAACCGCTCGCCTGGGATTTTCTCATTTTAATGAAACCATCATTTTTTTAACCAGGAATAATTTATTGCATGAAGGTTACCCGACAAACAATTATTCTGGTGAGAATGCAATTTACGGCGAAGCATATGATGTCTCAGATTCTGGTCGACTGAGTATGGCAATAAGGAATGAAGAAATCATTCCTTATTTTCAGCCCATCGTAAATATCAATGGGGACGTCTGTGGCGTTGAGGTTTTGGCTCGATGGCCACAGGGCCATAATTATGCGATTTCTCAGCGTGAGTTTATACCTCTGGCTGAAAAAAGTGGCTTAATGAATGAGTTAACGAGCTATTTAATGACCACCGTTGCGCGTAATCTGGTCGACGGAAGCGAGGGGATAAATAAAACGCTATTCGTCTCCTTTAATGTTAGTCCATCAGGTTTAAGTAATCCCGTTTTTTATTGGGAATGCCTTAATTTTATGGAGATAACGCAAAGGCTACCGATAAAATTAATGATTGAAATAACCGAAAATCAGACTCTCACTATCACTCCAGCCATCAAAGAGCTGATACGATCGTTGCGAAACAGAGGAGTTCTGTTTGCTTTAGATGATTTTGGGACGGGATACGCTAACCTCTGCTATCTCAATGAGTTAGACCTGGATGTAATCAAAATTGATAAAACGTTCATCAAGGCTATTAAAGAAGCTGAGCAACATATCCCTATGCTCGAGTCAATCATTCATCTTTCCGGGCTCCTGGGATTACGCATGGTGGCGGAAGGCGTTGAATATGGCTATCAGCAGCAATGGTTGGGGAAAAATAATGTGGATTACCTGCAGGGCTATCAATTTTTACCGCCAGTGATGTTTGATGATTTTATGCGTTTTTACAAGCAGTCTGTAGGGCTGTTTGAATCAGCGTCGGATTCAACTTTTTCAGCGTAAACCTGTCGGGAACATCAGGGGCGGATGCCTCTGATGCCGGTATTTTTGCAGAGGTTAGTGCTACAGATCCTGCCTGTCTGGTGAAGGCGAAAGCCTGTAGTGAATGAAGCATCGTTTGTTTATGTGTCTTTTACAGGGTATTTATAGCGGTATCAGCGTTAATCAAACCGCTTCCGAGGTTAGTCCATAGCCATGCGTCATTTCCTGCAAAAATTAAGAGCCTGGTTTCCGCCGCCACTCATCTTAGTACTTTTCCTCGTTGCCGATGCGTTGACGGCGAGCTCACGTTTCACATTTGGCGCGGTAAATATCGTGATAAGCGCATTACTGGCCAGTGTCAGTCTGTGGATGATACTGCATACCGCATGGCAAATGTGGATGAAACGTACGACCCTGAATCCGCTTCATGCAAATAAATCGACCACGCTTGTTACCGGCGGATGTTACGCCTGGAGTCGCAACCCGATCTACCTTGGTATGAGCGGACTCCAGCTAGCCTTTGCTCTGTTCATCGGCAGTCCGGCTGGCGTAGTGGCTGTACCGCTGTTTATGCTGGCGGTTGCCAGATTGCATATTGATTTTGAAGAGGAACAATTGCGAAAACATTTCGGGCTGGAATGGGATCGCTTTGAGCGACAGGTTCGCCGCTGGCTATAGTCATACCCGACCGGGTACAAGCATTCCTGTCACGACACGATTCGTGCGTAATTGAAACCGGATGATGCAAAATTAGGCGTTTGATTCACAAGGCCATTGACGCATCGCCCGGTTAGTTTTAACCTTCTACCCCGTGCTCGCATTCGTGGGCATGTCCTTATCAGGGCCGATATAGCTCAGTTGGTAGAGCAGCGCATTCGTAATGCGAAGGTCGTAGGTTCGACTCCTATTATCGGCACCATCCCTTAGTATTTCCAAGTCATCTCAAATCAACAAAAACCTTTAAAAACATAGATATTACGCGATTCTTCGTCATTTGACGTCAACCCCTATCTCTTGAAATCAACATACAATTGGGGGCACAATCGGGGGCATGTTCTGTTCGGTCTAGGAAATGTGCCCCCAATGATGCTGAATGCCCGCAAGGTTGAAGCCGCTAAAGGAAAAGAGAAGAGCTATAAGCTATCTGATGGAGGTGGCCTGTACCTTCAGGTTGAACCTATTGCTCTAATGTGGAGTGCGGTCACTCGTTTGTGATGAATGTTGCTTTCTCCCATTCCGTTAGTCCAAGCGCGCTGAACGGGCAAGGGAGGGTTAAAGAGCTAATTGATGCAATTCCACCCGAGGAACGGGAAAAGGCTTTAAAGTTGCTGCTGGCTGCGCAAAAGAATGGGTAAAGTATGCGTCGGGAATGGCCGATCCATTCCCGGAACCTGAACACAGGATTTCAGTTTATACGGATATAAAATTATTATTTTTCAACTGGTTATGTTTTTCATGTTTCACAAATCTTCATAAAATCACACACCTAAAATAAATTATCCATTTAATATCATAGTGTTGCGTATTCAGGCCACAAATGCGACGGACATTAAAACTGAAAAAAGCTGAATTTCTTTTCATTCTTTTCAGTTTCTTCTTCGCAGTGCATCCCCAGCACGGACGCGGGCTGGCAGTATCGTTTGTAAAAAATCACAACTGAAAAATTTTAGTGATATGAAAACCGCAGGTGGGTGCGGTGTAGTGCGATTTTGGTCATCCTAAAAAAATTTTAGTTAGAAGCCACATGTTTTCTATCGAACAGGCTCATATAATACTAAGCAGCATAGGCTTAGCTTGTAGAGGGTTGAATAGATATCAATTATGTGGTTTTGAAAATGAGAAATATCAATGATCTCATAAATGCAGGATCATTTGATTCTGCCTATAACCTTGTGACGGAATTACTGAAAGGTTTAGATAATTTAAATACTATCAATAAAAATAGAATAATAATATTATCTAACCTAGCTGGAAATCTTATTGATATTGGAAGCTTTAGTAATAAGAAAAGCATAGCGGAAGAAGGATTGAACATTTTTATAAATAATAAGGAAGATATCTTAACCATATCAACAGAATCTTCGTATTATTATAACTTGGCAAACGGTATGAGCGCAGTTGTTAACTTTAACTCTCGTGACGATGCAAATATTGATACTTTCATTAAATTGAATGAGGTAAAAAATAATTACTGGAAATCATATATATTCTCTAGGCAAGAAGGTGATGTTCATCCTGAGTTAATGGTTAATTTAGGTAATGCATTAAAAAGACAGTATCGTATATCTGAATCAATGGATTATTATGATCAAGCTATAGCTATTGATGATTCAATTCCGCAGGCGTGGGTCAACAGGTCTGAAACTTTAGAGTTACTTAATGACTTATCTACCACATATACATTAAAAATGTTAAGGGAAGTTATTCGAGGTTATCAGTGTGCAATAAATACAGGAAAGTGTATCCCTGAATGGATTGCAACCTATCAAAGAAAAATAAAGTACAACGAAGATCTATTAGCGGACTCATGTATAGATGACGTTGAGGATGTAGGAACAGATGAACGACTCACTCGTGAGGAATACGAGGCTTTATCACACTATCAGAAATTTTGCATAGATAATAATTTAATGTTGTCTGAACATTCTCTATATTGCAATTGTTACGCATCATCTAAAGATAATATAACTATTGCAACTGCCGAGAAGGGAGTTTTTGGGGACTTTATTGTACCAATGGAAATGGTGTTGAACAGACTTAAAGCTGAATACTCGCTTGCGAGAAAGATGTTTTTTGAATATAAATTTGGTAGTGAGTTTTTTGATGCGGATTCTGAGGTTTGTTATTCGGAGTTATATAATGGCGAGATTCTATATGAAAATGTCGAGAAGTTGAGAATATCATTTAGATCGTGTTTTGGAATCTTAGATAAAATAGCAGTTGCTTTATGTAAATTATTTGATTTAAAACCAGATAGAGGTCACATTTATTTTCACAATTTCTGGCAGATTCGTGATGAAAAAAGAAAGGATAAAATAAACAAAATAAATAATAAAGGATTGTTTGGCTTGTTTAGTATTGCAATGGATTTGAATGATAAAAATGGTGAACTTGCTTTTTTCAGAGAGTGGAGGAATGATTTAGAACATAAGTTATTAGTAATTCACGAAAAGGGAATGCTTATAGATTTATATGATTCATATAAATTCTTTGATGACGTAAAATTTATTGAGAAAGAAGAATTTGAACAGCATCTATTACAACTCATGAAAATTGTTAAGTCAGCGATTATTTTGTTTATGCTCACAGTACGTATCGAGGGAAAACGAAATATCCCTGATGATGTTTTGACCATCTCAAACACCATTGAGAGAAAGGTTTTTTAGTGTGCTCCTTCAGTGTCTATTAGTATTTCTCTGTATCCCACAAATGCAGGTGGTGATGATGGGGGCATATGTGGGGGCATTTTTTATTTTTGCTTATATTTTTATTAGTAAAAACAAATGGTTATCTTTGTTATCTGCTCCTATTATCGGCACCATTTCTCTATTTCCTCGGACTGATTTTTCCCATTTCCTGTACCAGGCCCAGGCCGTTTGATGTCATCATCATCTCATTGTACTCAAATAAATCTTCTGTATTACCGCTATCCTTCCTCCAGAAAAGGGAGCAGCGACAGCCGCTCCCTTCTGGCATCAGGATTTTGGGAACACCCAAACATGTTTTTCGGGTAACGCCAGGTGGCAGTGCTGAGGATCGCGTACTTCGTTGCCGTAGGCGCGGATGACAAAATCATCAGCCACGGTGCGGAACAGGTACTCCCAGCGGTCACCGAGATACATGCTGGTGAGCAACGGGAGAGCCAACTGGTTTTCGCCTGGCCCGTCGGCCAGCGCCACACGTTCAACGCGGATCACCGCGGTGCCCTCATGGCCAACCTGAACGCCGTCGCCCGCCTGACCCCACAGGACCCAGTCGCGTCCTTCAATACGTGCTTTGCCGTCACGCACGTCAGTGACTTTGCCATGCAGACGGTTGTTGCTGCCCATAAACTCAGCGGTGAACAGCGTTTTTGGGGAACCATACATCTCTTGCGGCGTACCCTGCTGTTCAATTTTGCCGTTGTTGAGTAACAAAATGCGGTCAGAAATCGACATCGCTTCTCCCTGGTCATGCGTCACCATTAGCGCGGACAACCCGAGATTAATAATCAGCTCACGCAGGAATACGCGCGCTTCTTCCCGCAGTTTTGCATCAAGGTTGGATAATGGCTCATCGAGCAGGATCACGGGTGGGTTATAAACCAGCGCCCGGCCAATCGCTACGCGCTGTTGCTGGCCGCCAGAAAGTTGATGCGGATGGCGCTTACCCAGATGTCCCAGGCCCAGTTGATCCAACACACCCTGTACCCGCTGGTTGATCTCTGCGGTGGAGACTTTGCGCAACTTCAGCGGGTAGGCCACATTCTCAAATACGGTTTTATGCGGCCACAAGGCATAGGACTGGAATACCAGCCCCAGATTACGCTCTTCGGCGGGGATTTCGCTGCGCGGGGTGCCGTCGTAGACCTTGTTGTTGCCGATGGTAATTGACCCTTGTGTCGGTTTTTCCAGCCCGGCTACCGCGCGCAGAAGGGTGGTTTTACCGCTCCCGGACGGCCCGAGTAACGAAACCACTTCGCCCCGTTTGAGGTCCATGGTCACGCCCTTTAGCACCGGATTATCACCGTAGGTTAAGTGCAGGTTCTCGACCGATAATTCAATCATGTAATTTCACTCCAAAACGTAGGGCAATACCCAGGCCCACCACCACCAACAGAATATTGATAAACGAGAGTGCTGCGACGATGTCGATAGCACCTGCCGCCCACAGAGATACCAGCATCGAGCCGATGGTTTCCGTACCCGGCGACAGCAGATAGACGCCCGTGGAATACTCACGCTCAAAGATCAGGAACATCAGCAGCCATGAGCCAATCAGCCCATAACGCGAAAGCGGAATGGTAACGTGGCGGGTAATCTGGCCACGCGTCGCACCGGTGCTGCGTGCCGCTTCCTCCAGCTCTGGCCCCACTTGTAGCAACGTTGAGGAGATGAGGCGCAGGCCGTAGGCCATCCACACCACCGTATACGCCAGCCAGACGCTGAAAATGGTGCTACGCAGCGAGCGCAGCCAGACAATCAGCGTGTCTCGCAACCACTGCGACCACGGCATGCCGGATAACCAGCCGGATTTCAGCGCGTTATCGAGCCACATCGGTAAGAACAGAAACACCCACAAAAACGCCAGACCCGCGAGCAGGCCCGGCACCGCACGGGGCACCAGCACGCTGTAGTCGAGAAAACGCGTGGTGTTATCCGGCTTGCGGTGCATCGCGATACCAATAAACAGATAGCAACCTACCGCCAGTGCGCCGCCTATTACGCCAATCGCCATGGAGTTGACGATGGCCCGCAACAGGTTCGGCTGTTCCCAGATGGTGCGAAAGGTGCTAAGCGACAGCTCATCCCACAGCGAAACGCCTACGCCCCAGTTGGAGATAAACGCACGCAGTACCACGCCCATTAGCGGCACGCCAATGGTGATGGTTAGCCAGAACGCCACCACAGCCCCCGCTATCCAGCGCCATTTACCCAGCGGCAGCGCGCGGGCCTGCGAGGCTTTACCCTTCATGGTGACGAAGCGGTTAGCGGTACGCATCAGGCGACGTTGTAGCATGACCAGTGGGATGGTCAGACAAATCAGCACCACCGCGACCGCCGCCATCAGGTGATACGACGGCGTACCCAGTTTATTGGTCAGTTGGTACAGGTAGGTCGCCAGCACCATGTTGCCTTCCGGATCGCCCAGCACCAGCATCAGACCAAAGACTTCCAGACCGAGGAAAAACAGCAGCACAACGGCGTACAGAATCGAGGGGCGAACCATCGGCAGGCTGACCGAGGTCATCACCTGTAGCGGGGAAGCGCCGGAGATACGCGCGGCTTCCTCCACGTCTGAGCTCACACTGCGCAGCGCTGACGAGATATACAGATAAGCGTGCGGTACGTGTGTCAGGCCAGCAATGACCACGATGCTCGACATGTCGTAGATATTCCACGGCACGAAGCCAATCAGCGATTGTGCCCACAGTGACAGGAAGCCTACCGGCCCTGCGGCCACCACATAGCCAAAACCCAGCACCATCGGTGAAACAAAAATAGGTACAAGGATCAATGGCTCAATTAACCGTCTGCCGGGCAGGTCGGTACGCACCATCAGGAAGGCCAGAATGCCGCCCAGCGGAATGGCGATAATGACCAGACCGAATGCGAGAATAAAGCCGCTTTTCAGCGCTTTATAGAAGTCAGGGTCGGTAAAAATAAAGCCAAAGGATTCAAGGCTCCAGTCCTTTGCCGGCGAGAAAAACGGCGCGGACAAAAAGCTTTGTATCACGATGAACGACAATGGCGTGTAGATAACCAGCGCGGTTAACAGCACGACGATGCCGCGCGGCAAGCTTTGCCACTTTCTGCGTAATGCATTCATAAGCGGAGATCCGGTAACACGAATTCAGGAAGCGAGTACCAGGCGCACCAGTGAACCGTACGCCTGGTTCTGGCTCTTATTTGGCCGCGGCTTCACGCCACTGTTTGATGTAGTCCAGACGTTTTTTCGGTTGCAGGTATTCAAGTAATGACTCATCAACCGGGATCGGCTTCAGCGCGCTACCCAGCATTTGGGTCATTCCGTCGATGTCATTTTTACCTTCGATGTCGTTACGGATAGAGGGAATATCAGCCTGGTTGGCGAGGATGTTTTGCCCTTTTTCAGACAGCACATAGTCCAGCCACAGTTTGGCGGCATTGCTATGTTCAGCCTGCTGGCTGATGAAAGAAACTCGTGACAGCACCAGGGTGTAGTCCTTCGGATAGGAGATGCCCAGTGACGGGTCGTTTTTGGCACGCGCTTCGGCGTAAGAGCCGAGGATATTATAACCAATCAGGTTTTCACCCGATGAAACCCTCTCCATCATCGTACCAGTGGACGATTGCACGGCTAACCCGCCTTTCGCCACGTCGGCCAATGTTTTGAAGTAGTTCGGATCGGCCTTATAATCCAGCACCGATAGCATGAAGCCAACCCCGGATTTTTCGATATCGTAGGTGGTGACTTTGCTTTTGAATTTATCCACCTGGCCTGCAATCAGCTTTGCCAGCGCGGCGTGAGAATCCGGAACCTCGTTCGCCGGGATGAGGCGCTTGTTGTAAATAAACACCACTGGCTCGTAGGTGGTGCCGTAGGCTTTGTTGTGCCAGACCGCCCATTTCGGTAGCTGGTTCTGCTCTGCTGAAACATACTCCATCGCATAATCGGTCGCGAGCTTCATCGCGGTATCCATGGAGGAGCTCCAGATGACGTCACCGCTGCCGCCGCCAGCAGCCTGTTCGCTGATATAACGGTTATACAGCTCGGTGCTGTTCATATCGTTATATTCAACTTTGATGCCCGGATAGGTGGCTTCAAAGCCCTGAATCAGCGGCCCCGCCGCTTTGGTATCCGTTGTGGAGTAAACCACGACTTTGCCTTCTTTGGTGGCGGCATCAACCACCTTTTGGTAGTCAGCCGGATACCCCTGCGGTAGCGCGGACAGGGCAGAAAACGACATGAAAACAGCAGCAGAGATCAGAGAGATGCGGAATGTGTTTGTCATTATTATTAACCTTCTAGTTACACTTTGGGAACTAAAAGTCAACATAGCGGATGGGAGAGGAGAGACAAGAGGGGAGAGAGAGCCGGCTGGTGGAAATGTGATTGTTGGCGTTGTTTCGGTAATTAACACCATAGAAACCGTGAGCGCGGGGATTTGAGAGAATGGAATGCTCACCGTTGTAGGCCGGATAAGCGAAGCGCCATCCGGCACTATACGGAACACTGCCGGATGGCGCTTCGCTTATCCGGCCTACGGAGTTGTCAGTCAGCCCCCTTCCGATACAACCGCCGCGGATGCCCAATACTCCCATACTGAATCTCAATCACAACAAACCCAATCTCCACGCAGTACTCCAGATACCGACGCCCCGTCGTTTTACTGATCCCCGCCTCCTCGACCACCTGCTCAACCGACCAACTCACCGCCGGATGATCGCTAAAAATCCGCTGCACCCGCGCCAGCGTCGCAGGCTCAATCCCCTTGGTCGACGGCTGCCCCGCAGCCTCCCCGGCAGGCAAATTGAACAGCTTATCCAGCGCGTGCTGATCCACCACTTTCACCTGCCGCAGCGTGTGCTCCAGCAGCATAAAGCGCTCCAGCGAGGCCCGCAGACGGTGGGAAAATACGGGTTTTAGCAGGTAGTCAAACGCGCCGCTGCGCATAGCATGGCTGCAGGTTTGCATATCGCTGGCGGCGGTGATGAATATCACCGAGCACTCAAACTGTTTGAGCAGCGGGCTATCAATAAGCTCAACGCCCTGACCGTCCGGCAAATAGTTGTCCAGCAGCAGCAGACGTGGCTGATGAAGGAGGATCAGTTCGCGGGCCTGTTCCAGCGATCCCGCGATTCCCACGATGCGCAGATGGAAGTTTTGCTCAATAAACTCCCGATGCAACTGTGCGAGATGTGGCTCATCCTCAACAATAACAACCTCAAGAGGGCGGATATCAGTCATGGGAAGGTCCTGTCGAAAGAGAAATCTGGAACGGGATGAAAACCGAAAATACGGTACCCTGCGGGATATTATCGCTTATTTCGATGCTGCCACCGGCCCGACGAACGTAGCTCGCGACCAGGTACAGGCCAATACCATGTTCTGAACCGGTGAGTTCACTGCTGTCAGTGGGTTTACTGGTAAAGCCTTGCTCAAAAATATGCGGCTTCATGGCCTCATCAACGCCACAGCCCCGGTCAGCCACTTCAATCACCAGTTCGTGGTTGCGATCCGATATATACACTTCCACCGGCGCGGTACGTGCTGGCGTTTTCAACGTGGCATCGACAGCGTTGTCCACCAGATTACCAATTACTGACATCAGCTCCGTTTCGCTCAGCCCTTCCGGTAGGCGCGAGAGCTGACAGGCGGGGTCGAAAACCAGCTCAACACCTTTCTCGCGGGCACCGACATATTTCCCCAGCAGCAGGCCGCACAGCGCCGGAGAGACAAACTGCCTGGAGAGGAAATCCAGCACCTGCTGGGCCCCCTCTGACTGTACCTGAATATAACGCAGCGCATCGTCATAGCGCTGCATCTGCAGCAGACCGACGAGCGTCGCCGTCCAGTTGAGCTGCTCGTGGCGCATGATGCGCAGGTTATCGGCATAGCGGGTCACCTGGCTGAGTTGACTGCTGAGCGTATTGATATCGTTCTTATCGCGGAAGCTGAATACCCAACCGCTTTGGGTGCCCGGCTCGACTTCAATAGCCACGCGGTTGACGATGGTTTCCCGTTGATTCAGGACGGTAATATGATCGTGATGGCGGCTGTCATAAGCGGTATTGCCAGGCGCGAAAAATGACGGCGGCAGTTGAATCACCTCATCCAATGGCTTGCCGAGCAGCGCTTGTTCACTCTGGCGAATATTGAGCATCTCCCGGGCGGCACGATTGATGAGGATGAGCTGTTTATCGGCATTGACCGCAAAGACTCCTTCGTACATCGCCTCCAGCAGCGCTTTTTGCTGCAGCACCAACTGGGCGATATCTTTGGGTTCCAGGCCGAACATCTGTTTTTTCAGCGTGCGGGTCAGTAACCAGGAAAAAATAAACAGCAGCAGCAGCAGGGCAAGGCCGTACATTCCGGTGCGCCACAGCAGGCGGGCGTTGATATTGGCGATGTAGGAGGTGAGGTAACCGACGGAGACAATGCCGATTACCTGATGATGGCTATCGAAAATAGGTGCTTTACTGCGTAACGAGACACCGATCCCACCTTTACGCACAGTGATAATGGTTTTGCCCTTCAGTACATCAGCATTGTCGCCGCCGATCATCGGCAGGTTAAGGCGCTCCGGGGATTCTGAGTGGTAAAGATGCTGTTCACGCGCATCACCAATCACAATATAGCTGGCGTCGCTTTCGGCGCGCAGCGGCTGAATCAGTTGTGCGATACCAGGAATATCCCGCTGCTGTACTTTTTCTGCCAGACCGGGAATCAGGGCAATTTCGCTGGCCTGTACTCGCGCGCGTTGGCCCAAATCGTGGTGCAACTGACGGTCGATAAAGTGAAACAGCAATACGCCAAGCAGCGCCAGCAGAAGGCAGGAAAAAGCCACCAGCGAGAGGAACAGCTTTACCTGAAAGGACAATCTGAGTTTCATGTAGTCCGCAGCGGCCAGAGCAGAAAGGGTCATCTGAAAAGCCTATCATGCGAAAATACGAACCGTAATCGAGGGACGACAGAGTTGTGAACTGCCTACATTCTCCGCGAATTTCTGAGGCAATAAACGGTATGTCGACGATGCGATCCAACGGCTGTATCCATTGAAAATGCGCATCGTTGACGGTGATTTTTTTGGATCTTCCGGTCTATGACTCTGGGTGTCCGTCGATCGCGGCTTTCAGATCGCGATACTCTTCGCATTGGGTGCCGCAGATATTCTTAATGGTTGCCAGCTCCGCTTTCGCCAGGTCGGGGCGGCCTTTAACCATCCATGCTTCCCCAAGATATTCGCGCACTTTCGCATAGTGCGGATCAAGGGCAATCGATCGTTGGTAGTAACTTATCCCTTCATCCGTACGCCCTAGCTTGCGTGTCGCGTAGCCTCGATAGTTCCAGGCTTCACGCGTATTGGGCTGCTGTAAGGTATCGAGTAAATTGATGGCATCCTGATAATGGCCGGTTTTCGCCAGGTGATACGCATACTGCGTTTTATCCTGATCGTCGATCATGCTGCTTTTTTCGGGCAAACATTTTTGGGTTTTGTTGTCGTAAACCTGACCCTTCGGGCATGTTGGGGTGGTGGTATCGTCATTTCCCATGGCGCTGGCTGCAGCGGAGTAGAGCAACCTGCCTGAGATCAGGCAAATCAACGGCAGTATTTTCGTCATGGCGTGCATCTTCATGGTCCTGTCCTCTCGGTATGAGTGAAGGTTCTTGCATGCTGTAAACCGCGCAGCCCATGCTTTATTCATTATCGATGCCTATAAATTGACCTGCCGTTTATTTTTAATACACCGCTTTATTAGCAAAGAAGGAGTAGCCGCTAACGCGGCTGTTGCTGGGTCGCACAGTGAATACCGCCGCCACCGGCCGCGATACCGTCGATATTCAATTGAATAATCTCACGCCCGGTAAATTGCTCCTGCAAAATATCGCGCGTGTTACGGTCCGTGCGTTTATCGCCAAACTCCGGCGCAATGACCGCATCATTACACAGATAGAAATTGATATAACCGGCGGCAAAATCACTGTTCGCATAGCTCTGGCGAATAGTTGATGGTCCTTCCAGCGTGATCACGTTCAGGTGCCGTCCTTTTGCATCTGTGGCTGTGCGTAAGATTTCCAGATGTCGCCGGGTTACAGCGTAGTCAAACGATGTAGGGTCCTGCTCAAGACCCGCTACCACCGTACCCGGATGTGTGAATCTGGCGTAAAAGTCCGTATGGCCGTCGGTAATATCCTTTCCGGCAATACCTGGTAGCCAGATGATCTTATCCAGTCCCAGCAGGCGCTTTAATTCGGCTTCACATTCAACTTTACTGACGCCCGGGTTGCGGTTGGGATTGAGAACACAACTTTCGGTAATAATGGCTGTCCCTTCGCCGTCTACCTCTATCCCGCCACCTTCAAGGATCAAGGTTGAGCGGATAAATTCAGCTTTAGCATAATCTGTGACAAATTCAGCCACTTCGGCATCGCGATCGTGTTCCTGCTTCTCGCCCCAGCCGTTGAAGTTAAATCCAACGCCACCGGGCATGCCGTGGGGGCTTTTCACAAATACTGGTCCGGTATCGCGGATCCACAGATCGTCAATTGGATGAACCAGCAGGTTAACTGATGGCCCACATAGTTTTGCCGCGAGCGCGTGGTCTTCTTCGCGCACCAGCATATTCACGGGTTCAAAGGCGGCAATGGTGTTCGCGACCAGCGCCAGATTTTTCCGTACCACGGGAAGCAGGTGAGGTTCCCAGATAGCCACACTGGCACCAAACGCCATCCAGGTGGCAGCATGAGGTGCTCCTTCATCCGGCATCTGCCAGCGGCGGCTCTCTGCTGCGCGGGCAACCTGGATTAAACTGATACCCGTCATGCTGGCGAGTAGCATACTCGTTGACGTCACCAGGCTCTGCCTGACAAATGAACGTCTTGTTATCATGGGATTAACCTTTGCGTATATTTATCTGATATTGGATGAATAAAATAATAATAGATAATTAATGTTCTGCGTATTTTAAATATTGAATAATAAATAAATTGATTGCGGGTAAGTTTCATGCGGAATATAGCACGGGAGATATTCGTTGCAATCTCTTAGTTTTATATTATGAGTGAAATTGACTACTATTAAAATTTCTCAACTATATATTTATATATAATTTATATTTATCAGCATGAACATGTGTCACGCCGTTGGCTCTGAAGCCTCGTCTGACGGGCCTTGTCGCGGATTGTGATCTGGCCGGTTGTTCTGTTGTATTTATTAATGCCATGAACCGTGTGGACTATAGTAAAGATGGCCGTTATTTCTCATCATTAATAACCGTGAGTGGGGGATGTGCATGAAGAAGATACTGATGCTGGTCGGAGATTATGTCGAAGATTATGAAACGATGGTGCCTTTTCAGGCTTTGCAAATGCTTGGGCATTGTGTGGATGCCGTCTGTCCGGATAAAAGTCAGGGTGACTACGTTCAGACCGCCATTCACGATTTTGATGGGGCGCAGACCTACAGTGAGAAACCCGGGCATCGCTTCACCTTGAATGCGAATTTCTCTGATGCGCGCGAGGCGGATTATGATGCCTTGTTGATCCCTGGCGGGCGGGCGCCGGAGTATTTACGTCTGAATCCGGAAGTCATTCAACTGGTACAAGACTTTAACTCTGCGGGTAAACCTATCGCCGCGGTGTGTCATGGCCCGCAACTGCTGGCGGCAGCCGGAGTGTTAGAAAACCGGACCTGCAGCGCGTATCCAGCGTGTGCGCCAGAAGTTCGGTTGAGCGGTGGGCATTATGCCGATATCGGGATTGACCAGGCGCACGTCGACGGTAATCTGATTACCGCGCCGGCATGGCCTGCTCATCCTGCCTGGTTGGCTAAATTTGTTGAAGTATTAATGAAGTAACGGGTACCGGCTTTGCAGGTCGGTATAACCCATCCGGCTATACCGACTGCAAAAAATTACCGTTGCATGAGTGCGAATACTCCCCAGCCGAGATATTCCCGGGTGAAGGTGACATGGCGTCCCGGTGACGTCCTCAGTTGCTCTCTGACTTCCTGCGCAAAGTCATCATTTGGGTTCGCCTCCAGCCATCGACGCATCGTCAACCACTTAGCGGCTTCGTATCGATCCCAGCCTTCCTGGTCTGCCAGCACCATTTCAACCAGGTCGTAGCCCAGTTTGTCGAAAAACGAAACGAGGTCGGCAAGGGAAAGAAAATCGGCCACCGAGCCGGCTCCGCATGCCTGGGCAATATCTTCTGCGGCGGGCATTTGACGCCAGTACGGTTCACCGATCACGATGATTCCGCCAGGTTTGAGGCTCTTTGCCAGCAGCGTGATTGTCCCGGCGACACCGCCTGCAATCCACGTTGCGCCGACGCAGGCAGCGATATCGCATTTTTCATCCGCGACATAACCTGCAGCATCGTTATGGATAAAGCTCACGCGATCGGTGACGCCCAACTGTTCCGCGCGTTGTCTGGCTTGTGCGCTAAACAGTTGGCTCATATCAATACCGATCCCCGTAATGCCATGGTCGCGTGCCCAGGTGCAGAGCATCTCACCGGAACCACTGCCCAGATCCAGAACACGGGTTCCTGGCGTCATACGCAGCGCCTGACCTAATGTGGCATATTTTTGCGCGGTGAACGGATTATGAATGCGATGAGCGCTTTCGCTGATCGTAAAAATCTTGGGAATATCCATCACTCTCTCCTTAGCGATTATCTAACTGGGCGCGAACATTGTTTAATCCGGTGGTGTTGATGCGGTAGGGCTGACCATTGACGGATTTGATCAACTTTTTGGTTCTGAGCTTTTTAAACACCTCAAGCGTGCAGTCGCAGAGCAGCAATCCTTCACGGCTATAACATTCAACGGATGTGACGCGGCCAGCGCTGTCGCGGACGTGCGCAATGCGGCCACCTTTGGCGAGAACGTGTAAGGTACGTTGTTCCTGACGGGATAAATTCATACTGGGAAACCTGTTTAATCATCATGTGCAAAACGTGCAAACACACAGCGGTGTCCGCATTCGATTTCAGCGCATTGATAACCAGTCCGGCCTGATAAGGTCGGCAAACTGATTATCTGATGATGACATTCTCCAGCATCAAAGCCTCGGGTTGAGTTGAAAGGTATTTACACGGTGTATGATAGCAGTGGAATGTTGGATGGGAATCTTGCGCCAGTAAAAGTGTGACCTGCAACGGAAAAATGGCCTGGAAGGACATCCCGTCGCATCGAATAGCTTTAAATTGTTGTAATGTTATTAACATATTAAATCATTAAAATATTTTATAGTTAAATGGCTTTAGAAAATATGAATTTGAGTTATTCTGCACTCTTCGTTCTTATATTACACGCTAATATATTAGCCTGATTTAAGCGTGTCGGGATTGATTGTTTTATTTATGATAAGCAGTATTTATTATAGCTATCGCAGGATGATGTTCTGTAAATTATTTCTGTTTAAGAATTCTCTCTATGGTGAGGAATGTGTATACTTGTTTCTGCAAGAGACTCTTCTGTTATCATTAAAATTATAAATATGTCCTTTACACCCGTATTTCCTCTACTCTGTATCTCTTCTCAGGGTAGAGGTTTTTTTTACCTGTAATTCATCGGGTAGTACCTATTAATAATAATTTAACACCGTGCCAGGTGTTATTATGGCTACTATGACTAATGATGCCGGATATCATGGTTTTATAATAGTACCGCGGCGTTTCTATTCCGTAATGAATTGTTCAGCTATCCCTCTGTTTACCAGGGTATAGTATAGTGGCGCTTATAATTGTCTGTTTTTCAGCGTGATATGTTTTTCTTGTCGTTGGGATAAATGTGACCTTGCTCATGGATTTTAATGCACTAAATGGCTATTTCTAGAGAAGTGCAAACGGTTGCACGTAGCTGTAATGGTATTCGTTCATTAAAAAAATATAGCGATGGTTTGCCTTGTGTCTTTATAGGATATGGAGACTTAAATGATTTCCATTATCTCTTGGGTAGACGGAAACTGTTATGGCTTCTGTTAGCTTAACACCATGTAAAATATTCGTAAAAACAAGCAGGGAATATGATGTGATCATCAAAAAGGCGATTTTTGATTACAAACATAACGATCGGTTTTTTATCTTCCTTAATATAAATCGTTGTCAGAACACTCATGAGATCAGTGGTCTGGGATGAGCGCTGATTTTATTTGACACTTCAGATGTATCCCTCTCTCGCTGCATGCAGGTATCTCCTCGCAGTACCCCATGAATGAAACATTAAAGGATGTCCCACAATGGATATTGTTGAACGCTTTATTAACTACACCAAAATCAATACCACAACCTCACGGGAAAATGGCGCAAATGGCATCATGCCGTCTTCCCCAGGCCAAATGGTGCTGGCAAAACTGCTCGCAGCAGAGCTTGAAGTATTAGGGATGCAAAACATTGAAGTCAGGGATACGGCGATTGTAACGGCAACATTACCTGGAAATACTGACGATAATATTCCTGTCGTTTCCTTTTTTGGACATCTGGATACCAGTGCCGAACAGACTGCAGACACGCATGTGCAACGCCTTCACTATAGCGGTGGCGATTTATGCCTGAACAAAGAACATAATATCTATCTGCGCGAAAGTGAATTTCCAGAACTGAAAAACTATATCGGTGATGACCTGCTCGTGACGGATGGAACCAGCCTGTTAGGTGCTGATGATAAAGCTGCCATCGCTGCCATCATGAATGCCATACAGTATCTGGTTGCACATCCGGAGATTAAACATGGACCGGTGAAGGTCGGTTTTGTTCCTGATGAAGAGCAGGGGCTACGGGGTGCCAAAGCTTTTGATGTTGCCGCGTTTGGCGCAAATTTTGGCTATACCCTGGATTGCTGCGGCATAGGTGAGTTTGTCTATGAAAACTGGAATGCAGGCGATGCGGAAATTATCTTCACCGGTCAATCTGCGCACCCAATGTCAGCTAAAGGTAAACTGAAGAATTCTCTGCTGATGGCGCATAAGTTTATTGCGATGCTGCCGGGCGGAGAAGCACCTGAATATACGGAAGGTCGTGAAGGATATTACTGGGTAAAACAGCTGCAGGGTAACAGTGCCCGTACCGTACTGAAACTGGATATTCGCGACTTTAGTGAAGAAGGTTATAAGTCCCGTATGGCATTTATTCGCCAGCTTGCAGTAAGTGCCTGTGCACTATGGGGCGAAAATAGTGTGGTCTGCCATTTAACCGACCGCTATGCGAATGTGTTTAATAGCCTGCAGGGCGATTCGCATTATCCTATTGATATTGCTATACGTGCTTATCAGAAATGCGGAATCACTCCGCAACCTGTCGCCATGCGTGGCGGGTATGATGGCGCGGTTCTGTCGCAGAAAGGGTTACCGTGTCCGAATATTTTTACCGGTGCGCATAATTTCCATTCAATTTATGAATACTTGCCGGTGCGATCGCTACGGGCAGCCAGTGATGTTGTAGTCGCAGTTATTGAAGAAACCTACGCTGAGTTCGCCGAAGGGAGAACTCAGTCATGATTCAGGTAATAATTGCCCTTCTGGTTATCGTTGTGGTCGCTCGTCTGATCCTGAAGGGGTACCGGGCCGAACCCGTGTTATTTATCGCGGGTCTGGTGCTAATGATTTGTACCGGATTAACCGGATGGGGCTCCGTATTGCCGAAGGGGGTTGCCAGTACCGGGATTGCTTTTCTCGATCCATTTGAAGTTATGCGCGATCTGTTCAGCACACGTGCAGCCGATCTCGGTCTGATGATCATGGCGTTGATGGGATTTGCTCACTACATGGATCATATCGGGGCAAATGAAGCTGTGGTGCGCGTGGTGACGAAACCGTTACGGGCACTGCGATCTCCTTATATTCTGCTGTTTTTTTCCTACCTGCTTGCCAGTCTCCTGCAACTGGCCATCCCTTCAGCGACCGGGCTTGCCGTGTTACTGATGGGGACAATGTTCCCGATTATGCTGGGCCTGGGGCTCTCTGCGGCTTCGGCCGCCGGGGTCATCGCCACCTCGCTGGGGGTGGCATACACCCCAACAGCGATTGATGCCATCAGGGGAGCGAAAGCAGTCAATATGGATGTGGTGGAATACGTTGTTTACCACCAGGGGCCAGCAGCGCTTGCAACCGTACTGGTTGTCGGCGTTTGCCATTTTTTCTGGCAACGTCATTGCGATCGCAACGCGGGGACGTTACCTCGGGAAATCGGGAGCGCTGAGATTGTCGATTCAGGAAAGGCGCCGGCTTTTTATGCTGTGCTTCCCATGCTGCCTATACTGATGGCGGTAGGATCATCCGCGATGTTTGTCAGTGGAATTAATCTAAACATAATCACCATCGTGCTTATCGCAATGGCTATTTGTATGCTGATTGAATGGATACGAGCGCGTGATTTAAAGTCGGTGTGTGAAGGGTTCAGCCATTTTCTGAAAGGAATGGGCGCGGCGTTTACCGGTGTTGTAGGCCTGCTGGTCGCAGCCGGAGTTTTCGCGCATGGCATCAAAGTCATTGGTGCCATTGATCAGTTAATTTTGATGGCAGAACATGTCGGATTACCACCCTTTGCGATGGCCGTCGTCTTTGCGCTGGTGACGCTTGCGGCAGCAATTATTATGGGCTCGGGGAATGCGCCATTCCTGGCATTTGTTGAGTTAATCCCACAAATTGCCGCGAGCATGGGCGCTAACGCGGTTGCTATGATCCTACCTATGCAGCAGGCATCACATATGGGGCGGGCTATTTCGCCGGTATCCGGTGTTGTTATTGCGGTTTCAAGTGGGGCAAAAATTACACCTTTCGATGTAGTTAAACGTACTGCTGTGCCGCTTATTGTGGGCTTTGTCACCCATACTTTGATTATCGGTATTTTCTATTAGTCGTAACTGCTGCAAGCAAACCTCCGGGGCGCGGAGGTTTGCTTGATAATGTTATTTATAATCTCAAATAAAACTGGTTGTCATGAGTTATTATTTGTTTTCATCTTTATCGCATTATTCTTATTGTGCTACCACGGTGTCTTATATAGATGAATGATTAAGGAAGGTAATGTGTTAATCTGGCGTTTTTTATACGTGAGAATTAATTAATCTGGATCATATTATGCTGGTTTTAATTGTAGTAGTTTTTTAAATGAAGTGATGCCAAGTCCAAATGTGATAACGATTTATCTGGGTGGGTTTTAAGTGGTCAGTGATTTAGGAAAGATCAGCGCATCGAGGCACAATTACCAGGATGAACTTGAAACGTTTACCTGGAGTGCGTTAGTTGCCGTGGGTATCGCAATACAGGACCAGAAGGTTTACTCTAAAATATCAGAACATCTCTTCATTATGAACTGGCTGGCGATTGCGAAAAAAAGGAAGATATTTTCAAAAACTATCGCCAACGAACTTCAGTGGTTAATAGAAGAGGGGAAAAGGAAAAGCATTAATGCCCAACTTAAATTTAAGATAGAGTATTTATATGCTACATCAAGTGGTGATGTCACAATGCAGAGTTACTATTTTAAATTTACTCATGTTATTGAAAATCTAAGGAATAATGGCTGGGAGAGTTTTCTTCTCACACCCGGGAAATGGCGTGATTTGAGTGAAGATGTTAAGGTTCGCAAAGGCAATTTTATTTTTATGGATGACACCCGACTTCAGGAGTGCTTTGGTACTCAGGGCGAGATATTAAAACCTTTCTGTCTTCGGGTTTATGGTGATGTCGAATTTGCAAAGTCGCTGTTCATCAAAAATAATCTTCCGGTTGAGTTTGTAAAGCATACTTCAAATGAGTTTTACTACTTTTATTTTAATCTGGATGGGTGATGAACACTGGCGATACATAAATAAAATTTGCCAGTCATAATACGTTGTTGTAGCCAGATTTTACATTCTGAGATATAAATCGCGATAGAGGGATCGGGGATGTTTACGCGAAAGTTAACGATCACGACTGAATGGATAAAGTTATCTGATGTTCCTGACCGTGTGTTCATCGCTTTTCGAGGGGTAATCGAAATATGCGAAAGTTCATCTGTTCCTGACGACAAGACTCCCCTGCTAAGGTTGGAAAATGAAATGGCGATTATCACGGTTGACGCATTATCCTGGGTCAGAGTTCCGGCAGAAAGTCGGGGAAATATTACGGTATATATTCTCTGATGTGCTGAATATTAACACCGATAAATTACATCAGACATCGGTAAAATCATCATGACCTGATTATGCGGGCTACAACATTCGTATTGCATTGGTGTTATAGATAATGCCAAACACCGCTACCGCCAGCAGGAACAGGGATGAGATAAAAACGCTGTATCTGACAAACCGCGTGGGCATCCAGCGTTTGAAAATCACGATATAAAATGACAGAACGGCAACGTCAAAAATGATCCATACCAGCGTGAGTATCAGCATGCTGGTGGCGAAATTATGTGTAATGGTGATGAACTGTGGAAAGAATGAAACGAAAAACAGAATATCTTTCGGGTTTGATACGCCAATCAGAAAACCGTTGATAAATCCCCCATGAGACGGCTGGCGAGAGTCTTCGCAGGCGGCTTGATTTCTTGCCCACAGACTGCAAAACGCGCTATAGCCGATATACAGCGATCCGGCGAGACCCAACACACACAGCAGCAGAGGAGAGAGTGATACCACCCCCGCCAGCATCAGCGCAGCGAGCGCAAGCAAGAGCAATGAAGCACCGTTAGTTCCGCATAGCGTCATAAAGGCCTGGCGATAGCCGTACTGTGCCGCCGTCGCGGTAATCAGTGCCACAACAGGACCAGGCGTTAGCAACAGTGTTAGCACCGAGAGGCTGTATACAGCCAGTAAAGCGAGATTCATATCTGATGATCCTGACGTTATTTTTCATCAGTATTCCGCTTGCGTGTCACATTGAAAAACGAATAAAACTGCGCTCTACTGTGAGTAAAACTCAACATAGAAGCCGATGATGACGTTACCCCCGCTGTATGCCCTGAGAGCTTTCGAAGCTGCTGCCCGTCTGGGGTCCTTTAGTAAAGCGGCTATTCAACTGAACGTCACGCCTGGTGCGGTAAGCCGTCATATTCGCACACTGGAAGCCTGGTTTGGCTGCGAACTGTTTGTTCGTAGCGGCCCCCGTATTGAGATAACGCCTTCAGGGCAGGGGTTAGCGCAACAGCTGACGGCCGGGTTTCAGAGTTTAGAACATGCCTGCCATGCTTTTCGTAGCAGCAGTCATGAGCTGCGGTTGAAAGCCCCCTCAACGTTGACCATGCGCTGGCTGCTGGATGTGCTGCGGCATTTCCGGGAAGCCCATCCAACGCCGGTGATTGAAATCTCCAGCGTGTGGATGGACACCGATTCCGTCGCATTCAGTCGCGAACCGTATGACTGTGCAATCCTGTTGGGGAATGGTTATTTTGGCGAGGACACGGACAGTCGTTTGCTGTTTCAGGAGTGGCTAATCCCGGTCTGTGCGCCTGCGTTGCAGGCTCAGGTGCAAAGTGATATCGCCGCCTGTGAATTGATTCATCCTTCCGCCGATCGCCGCGACTGGCGTCGCTGGCTGCAGCGTACCGGGGCGTTTCCTGCGTTGAACCTGGCACGTGGCAACGTGTTCGACACCCTGGAGCAGGGGAGTCTTGCGGCAATGAGCGGGCATGGGGTAGCGGTCGCCGATCTGCTATTAAGCCTGACGGCTATTGAGAGTGGGATGCTGGCGTTACCGTTTAAACAGGTGGTCGCGACAGGGGACGGTTATTATCTCGTCTGGCCAAAAGCGTCAACCCGGCTTCGAAATATTGAGTTGCTGTATCGCTGGTTAAAAGAATCTGCGCCTGAGGCTGACATAGCAGAACTGCTCTGGCTGGAGTAACCCGCAGAGCACCATATTGATAACAATTCTCATTATTATTGTTGTGTTGTGCGGGTAATGGTAATGTTGCCACCCATCGTACGTTGCAAATTCCATTTCTTGTGCAGAAGACAGCATGAACAACACCACCATCCAGAATACATCCGGACGTTTTACCCGCACCTTCTCCGTCAGTGAGTTTAGGGACTTTGGTGAGCGTTACGGGATCGATTACCGTTTTCCGTTGCTGGCGCAAAAAACGGGTCTTCCGTGTTCCAGTGCTGTATTGCAAGGGGAAGTAGAGGAGATGATGCTCCCTTGCGGGATGTGCGTCACACACTCTGATGTACAGGTGCTGCAACCGTATGAAACTACCTCCCGGCACAGTAGCCCCTTGTATATGCTGGTGGTGCTGGAAGGTTGCGTGATACTGACGCTCAACGGGCAGGAACATGTGGTACGTTCCGGCATGGCGTTTAGTTCGCGTCTGAGTGAACGCCAGGCAATGAGCGCCCGTCACCCTGCCGACTGCAAGCTACGGACGCTATCACTCGGGTTGTATCCTGACGGAGCATGGCGCAAAGGATTACTTGAATCCCTCATGCGTGAGTGGGAAAACTGTCAGACGCCAACGCTTATTTGGCAGGTGCCGGGGTTTTTACTCAGCGGATTACAGTATGCGCAGCAGGGCTCACTTAGCCATGTTTCCCGCCAGTTGATGCTGGAAGGACTGATTTTACAATTATTTGGTCACGGTCTCAGCGTTTGTCAGGTGGAAAGCGGCAAATGCCTCGCCGCCAGTGGCGAACAGCAGCGGCTGGAAAGGGTGCGCCGTCTGTTGGAGCAATCCCCTGAAAATGACTACACGCTTAACGAGCTGGCGCAGCGCACAGCGATGAGCCCCAGCAGTTTGCGCAGCAAGTTCCGTGCGGCATATGGCTGTTCCGTCTTTGACTACCTGCGCGACTGCCGTCTGGAACGTGCGCGCGGCTATTTACTGGAAGGATACAGCGTACAGCAGGCGGCCTGGATGTCGGGTTATCAGCACGCAACTAACTTCTCTACCGCTTTTCGTCGTCGCTATGGCTTCCCGCCTGGTGATGTTCTCAAACTTTGCTAATCCATTTTCCCGTTTTATGCGCGAAGCTGATTCATAATTTGGCGCTGCGCATACGCAACCTGGCATTCGGCATAGCGACTCCTGATACAAAAATGGCAATAATTCTCATTTACAGATAGATATGCCTTGGGAGATGTTCATGTTCGCGAAGACTCGGTTGGCGCTGCTGATAGGATGGGTGACCGGCAGTGTGGCTTTTCCTCTGCTGGCGCAGGAAACAACAAAAAACGATACGGTGGTTGTCACTTCGCAAATGCAGAGTGGGGCGACCAAGCTTGCCACACCGGATATCGAAACACCGCAGTCGGTATCGATCGTTACCCGTGAACAGTTTGAAGAGCAGGGCGCAACCAGCGTGCGGCAGGCTGTTAGCTACACACCTGGGGTGTACAGCAATCAGATTGGTGCCTCCAACCGCTTTGACTACATTGTGCTGCGCGGTTTCTCCGATGGTAGTCTGGACAACGTCTATCTCGACGGCCTGAAAATGATGGGCGACACTAACTCGCACAGTTCGCTGGTGGTCGATCCGTGGTTTCTCGACAATATTGAAGTGGTGCGCGGCCCGGCTTCCGTGCTGTACGGCCGTTCCTCTCCGGGCGGGATCGTGGCGCTGACATCGCGTAAACCGTCGTTTGATGCGGGCGGAGAAGTGAAGCTGTTTGCTGGCAACAATAACCAGCGCGGCGCGGCGTTTGACGTCACCGGGGCGCTGGATGATAACGATCGCGTCGCCGCACGACTGAGTGGAATGACGCGTTATGCGGACTCGCAGTTTGGTCCCTTGAAGGAAGAACGTTACGCGCTGATGCCGAGCCTGACCTGGCGTATCACCGACCAGACGCGTCTGGATCTGATGGCCTATCTGCACCGTGACCCGGAAGGCGGTAGCCACTCCGGTCTGCCGTATGACGGCACTGTGGTTCCCCATTACGGGCAAAAGATCTCCAACACCTTTTACGAAGGCGAGGATGATTACGATAAATACGATCGTCGTGAAAACATGGTGGGCTACAACATTGAGCACCTGTTTGATAACGGCTGGTCGGTGCGGCAAAAGTTACGCTATTTGCATACCGACGTTGAGCTGAACCAGGTGTATGCGGCAGGCTGGTTGAATGAAACCGAGCTTAATCGCGGTTACTCCGGCTCAGACGAAAACATGTCGGCGATAACGCTGGATAATCAACTGGATGGTAGCTTTGATACCTGGCAGGTTAACCACCGTCTGCTGGTGGGCATCGATTATCAGGATCGCAGCAACAATACCACCGGCTACTACGGGGCGTTCCCGCCGATTGACGCCTTTAACCCGGTGTACGGCGCGAAGCCGGATTACATCAATATGTATGCGCGCGAGAAACACAAGTTGCGCCAGACGGGCTACTATTTGCAGGATCAGATGTCATGGGATCGCTTCCGTATAACGCTCGGTGGCCGCTACGATCAGGTGAGCATATCTAATATTGATAAGCAAAACGGCACTCGCAGCGATCTGGACAAAAATAACTTCAGCAGTCGCGCTGCTCTGCTTTATTTGTTCGATAACGGCGTTGCGCCGTACATCAGCTATTCCACCGCCTTTACGCCAACCAGTTTTGCTGATGAGAACGGTAACCTGTTGGAACCGATGAAAGGCAAGCAGTGGGAAGCCGGGCTGAAATATGAACCGGAAGGGTTGAATAGCCAGTTTAGCGCGTCGGTGTTCCGCATTAATCAGACCAATATTGCCACCAAAGAAGAGCCGACCGATCCGTACCGTTCGATTGGCGAAATTGAATCTGAAGGGGTGGAGCTGGAAGCTATTAGCCAACTGACGGACAGTTTCCGTTTGCAGGCGGCGTATACCTATACCGACATTCGCTATAAGAAAAGCAGCCCGGAAGAGCAGGGCAAGCGTGCCGTTTATGCGCCGCGCAATCAGGCCAGCACCTGGTTAAGCTACGATGTGAAAAATGGCCCACTGGCGGGGCTAACGTTGGGCTCAGGCGTGCGTTACGTCAACGGTATTACCAGCGATCGCCAGAATACTCACACCCTGCCATCGTATACGCTGGTGGATCTGGCGATTGGCTACGACTTAACGAATATTGGTATTAAAGGTTTGAGCACGCAGTTGAACGTCAACAATCTGACCGACAAGCGTTACGTTGCAGCCTGTAATTCGCTCTCATACTGTTATTTCGGTGCCGAGCGCAGCATTGTTGGCAGCGTTTCGTGGAAGTTCTGATGCTTAAGCCGGATGCGGCGCTGGCGCCTTATCCGGCATACGGCAGCGTGCAAATTGTAGGCCTGATAAGCGCAGCGCATCAGGCATAGTGGATTGCGGCTATTTGGTAAAACCGTTTTGCATACAAATCTGTGCGCTGGTTCTCAGGGTGAAGGCTAACTTGTCAGGATACTGGCGGTAATAGTTATGTTCTTCTTCCAGCCCTTTTGCCTGCGCCAGACGTACCGTTTCCAGCGAACAGGTTCGGTAGATCAAATCTTTATTCATATTGCTCTGCTTCTCGCGCTGTTTATCTGCGGACAGCGCCAGCCAGCCCTCGGACAGCGTATAATCGTAGACCACCCGATTCCCTTTCGCCTGCACGTTCTCAATGGTAATGAATTCGTCGATCTTCAGTCTTGGCTGACCACGCATTTTTTTCTTATCTTCTGCGGCGGCATATTGTGCCAGTGCATTAATATCCATCCCGGCTATTTTCTGCTTATAGATATCGACATAGGCGGCGGGTTGCTGATAATGCTGAGCATAAGCATTTCTTAATTCTCCGTCACTCATTGAACAGCCAGCTAAAAATAAAGGTAATAGCAGCGTCAGTTTTGTTTTAGTCATGATGTTATCCCATTCATTATTGTGGTCCCCAGTCGCCCATAACAAAATAAAAGTCATCAAATTACAGGTGATCTTTAGGGTTGTATAAACGGGGCGACGACAGCACAAGTGCAATTATCTTAAAATGGCGGAATAAGCGGGAAACCCTGCCAGAATTGGCAGGGTTAATGGATGAAGAGGATCAGAATTCCATTTTCACCGTGAACTGCACTTCTCGTGGGTCGCCGATCTGATTACCCAGATTATTGGTGGCAATGGATGAGGTGTAATAGGTCTTATCAAACAGGTTTTTCACATTGAGCTGCAATGTGACCGGATATTGCAGCTTCATCTTATAAGCGGCAAAGGCATCGGCGACAAAATAGCCTGGCAGATAATAGTCTGCGCCATTGGTTGCGGAACGGCGACTCACCCCATGACCCCCACCGCCAATCGTCAGGGTATTGCCCATAAAGGCATTCTGAATATCGTAGGTGAGGAATAATGAGCCGGTATGCTTCGGTACATTAGGCAGCGGCTTACCTTTGTAATCAGGATCTTCCGTCACTTTCGCGGCGGTATAACCGTAGCTGGCGATAATATTGGTGTTGGTGGTCAACGAACCGGCGACATCCACTTCCACGCCTTGTGAACGCACGCGACCCGCCGTTTTCGCCACGGTTTCGCCATTGATCATTTCGTTGTACAGCACATTGCGTTTATCAATATCAAACAGGGCAATATTGGCGGTGATACCGTCAAAGATATCGAATTTTGCCCCCACTTCATAAGCCGTTGAGGTTTCAGGTGGCAGTTCGCCAATATAACTGGCGATAGAATATTGCGGCATGAAGGATCGCGAGACGTTACCGAACAGCGATACCGACGGCGTCAGTTTGTAAACCATACCGAATTTGGGCACCCACTGTTGGTCGGTACTGTCGGTGTTGACGTTGAACGGACGCCCTTTGCCAGCGTATTCGGTGTAGTACTGATAACGCATCCCGGCGACGGCGATCCATTTATCGGTCAGGTACAGCGCGTCCTGCACATACGCAGAATAGCTCTCTTGTTGAATGGTCTGATCGCTATCAGCGGCAGAAACGTTAGTACATTTATCCAACGTACCGTAGACAGGATTATAAATATTGAACCCTTTTACGTTCTTGCAGCGGATCATGTCGGTGCGTAGCAGATCGTAGTTCTCATAAGAGACGCCGGTGAGGATCTCGTTATAAAAGCCAGCGATATCGACGTTGCCCTGTAAATCGGCACGTGTGGCGTGCATGCGCTGGGTGGAGCCTTGAGTGGCATCGACACGGCGGGTCAGATTTCCGGTTGCAGAATCATACGCCATTACGCGAGCCTGATTATCGCTGTATTTATCCTGGCTAAAGCTGTAGTCGAATTTCGCTGTCCATTCGCTGTTGAAGCGGTATTCGGCATTCAACTGTGCCAGATCCGATTTGCCGTCGGTGATATTAAACGGCTCATCAAAGCGGGTTTTGCGATCCACATTCACCGCGTGTTTGGTGTTGAGATCGAAAATGGTGCCGCGATCGAACGGCGCTTTGTAGTCGCGGTGTGAATAGAGCACGCTGACGGTGGCGTTGTCGCCAAACCAGGTCAGAGAAGGGGAGATAAAGCTGCTCTGATTGGTGCCAAAGTTGCGCCAGTAATCCTCGTGTTGGTACTCGCCAATCAGACGATACGCCAACGGCGTACCTTCAATCGGCCCTGTCACGTCAAACTGCCCCGTACCGCCGCCAAAACTGCTGGAGGTTGCTGAAATCGACCCGCCAAACTGCGTTTCCGGACGTTTGGTGACGACGTTAATCAGGCCGCCGGGATCGAGAATCCCGTACAGGGTTGAGGCCGGGCCTTTCAGCACTTCCACGCGTGAGGTTGCGGCGTTAAAGCTGCGCGGCAACACGGTTTTCAGACCGTTGGTCATCACCGAGCCGTCACGGTTTGCGCCGAAGCCACGGCGAACAAACGCATCCTGTGTGCCACCTAATGTGTTGGTTTGCACAACGTTACTGACGTTATACAGCGCTTCGTCCAGCGTCGTGACATGCTGATCTTCCAGCACTTTATCGCTAACAGTGTTCACCACTTGTGGGATATCCAACAATGGCATGGATGTCAGCGTCGCGGTGGACGAGCTCAGCGGTTGATAACCCGATGTTACGGCCTGATCGGCAGACGACGCATCTGCCCGAACGGTGATGGTATCTTCCCCTTTAGGCGGAGTCGTCTCTTTCTCCGCTGCAAATACAGTAGGTGTTGTTGTTATGCCCAGAAAGAGAGCAGAGCACAATGCCCGCCCTTTCATCCCCGAAAAGTAAGTCGTTAACTCAGCCATTATTTTATTTATTCCGCAAAAGACCCTGCCAAAAATGGGCAGGGAAACAGGTTGATTCAATTCATTGCCCGGCTTGCCAGCCCTGCATTTATCCATCTGTAAGCCGGCGTTACTGGCATCAGATGTGTAATTGAGAATCATTCAATCATGGGCGTTTGTAGTAGTAAACGTAAAAATGAAAAAGAAACTACAGGCGATTCGACGCAACTTAACCGTCGTTTTTTTAAGGGTATTTAATTTACAATGCATTGAAAAAGAATGATTTTTATTGATTTTACAGCATTTTTTATTTGTGCTTTGGTTGTTGGCAACAGGTGATGTAACTACAGGGTGTAATTTCTTGACTACTACAGCGCAAGCCAGCAAGATCACAAAGAGAATGAGTTTTATTTTTATTTAGAGAATTACGCATGCAGGCTTTGCCATGCGGCGGCGCAGGAGTGAACATGCCACAGCATGTGGAAAATACCGCCCACAGAACGGGCATTGAACTACAACAGCTTTCTGCGGGTTATCGCCATAACACTATTGTCCACGATATCTGTCTCACTATTCCGCAAGGCAAAATGACGGTGCTGGTGGGGGCGAACGGCTCGGGTAAATCAACGTTGTTAAGCACCATGGCTCGGATGTTGAAACCGCACGGCGGCAGCGTATTGCTGGATGGCAAAGCCATTCATCAACAGCCCACCAAAGCGGTTTCGCGCCAGCTTGGCATCCTGCCGCAATCCCCATTGGTGCCAGAAGGACTTACCGTTTTCGAACTGGTATCGCGTGGGCGTTTTCCCTGGCAGAACATGCTTTCGCAATGGACGGACGATGACGAACGTGCCGTGGAGCAGGCGCTCCAGTTAACCGGAACTGCTGATTTTGCGCATTTGCCGGTGGAGAGCCTTTCCGGTGGGCAACGTCAGCGCTGCTGGATTGCGATGGCGCTGGCACAGCAAACGCCGGTCATCTTGTTGGATGAGCCGACTACGTTTCTCGATCTGCGCTATCAGGTGGAGATCCTTGAACTGTTGCATTCACTGACTCGCCATCATGGTCGTACAGTGATCGTGGTCCTGCATGACCTGAATTTTGCGGTCAATTACGGGGACATGCTGGTGTTCCTCAAACAGGGGACGTTGCAGGGCGTCGTGCATGATGGCGAAAACTGCACGCCCGAGTTGATTAAGCACGTGTTTGACGTCGACGTGCAGATGTCGGTGAATCCTCTCACCGGCAAACCGTTCTTTATGCCGTTCCGCGCGCCAGGCGGGCAAGAGCAATGACGGTCATGACAAGCACACTGGCTCGTCGCCGTGGCCGGTTTATGCTGGCACTCCCCGTGTTAACGCTGCTGTTGTGTGTTCTGGCGGTGGTGCATCTGGGTGTTGGCGCACGCACTATCAGCCCGCAGACCGTCGTGCAGGCGCTGTTCCACTTTGACGCGAAAGATTTCGACCACCGGATTATTGTCTCCTTACGTCTGCTGCGCATGACGGCGGCGATGCTGGTCGGCGCAGCGTTAGGTGTGGCGGGTGTGCTGTTGCAGGCGTTGATTCGTAATCCGCTGGGAGAGCCGCATATTCTGGGGCTGAATGCCGGTGCGGCGTTTGTCGTTGTGTTGTGCACCGCGCTTGGCGTGACGGGGGTAAGCCAGCCATTGCTGGCGGCAGGCGGTGCTGCGGCACTCTTTTCGTTGGTGATGGCGCTTGCATCTGCCGGACGGGGGGGGTTAACGCCGCTGAAGGTTACGCTGTGCGGCGTGGCGCTGTCGGCCATTGTGTCATCGCTTACTGCGGCCATCCTGATTCTGGATGAACAAACCCTGTTGGCAATGCGCACTTGGCTGGTGGGCGATCTTTCTGGTCTGCACTGGGAAGCAGTCAAAAGCGCTGTTCCTCCGTCGCTAGCTGGTATGGTTTTGGCGCTCGCTATCGCGCCGGGCCTGAATATTCTGGCTCTCGGCGACCGTATGGCCTGTGGGTTAGGGGTGAACATTCTGCGCATACGCTTGCTGGCGATGGTAGCCATTGCGCTGTTGTGCGGTGCGGCAGTCTCTGTCGTGGGGCCACTGGGGTTTATCGGTCTGTTAGTGCCTAACGTTACCCGCCGTCTGGTAACAGAAGATATTCGTCAGATGCTACCGACGTCGGCATTGCTGGGTGCGGCGCTGCTGCTACTGGCGGATATTGCCGCCCGCACGGTGCTGGCTCCGCAGGAGCTGGCTACAGGGATCATGACCGCCCTGGTGGGCGCGCCGGCGTTTATTTTCATTGCGTCGAGGTTTTTGAAATGAACGATATGCTGCAGCGTGCAGGGCTTCGTGCATGGCGGGTGGGGGGATTTTCTCGTGTCATTCGTCCCAAAACCGTGCTGTACAGCCTCAGCCTGACGGTGCTGGCAATCGCATTACTGCTGTTCGGCGTGATGCAGGGTTCGCTCCCGGTTCCGGCTTCCGCTATCGGAAGGGCGGTGTTTGACCCTCAGGCGTTGACGGCTCAGCAACAGTATGTCGTTTGGGATGTACGACTGCCGCGACTGCTGATGGCGCTTCTGTGCGGGGCGATGCTCGGATTGGCTGGGGCGGCGATGCAATCTATCACCCGCAACGGGTTGGCCGATCCCGGGCTTATCGGTGTCAAAGAAGGGAGTTGCGTGGTGGTGCTGGCCCTGGTGCTATTTTTCCCGTCCGCAAGTCTGGTCTGGCGGCCCCTGGCGGGAATGGCCGGTGGCGCACTGGTCGCGGCACTGGTGATGCTGCTGGCCCGTGATTTCTCCCGGCCTCGCTTCGTGTTGATAGGCATTGGCGTGTCGTGGTTCTTTGCCGCGGGAATGGGCGTATTTATGACCACCGCGGATGTCCGTGACGTTCAGACTGCACTGGTCTGGCTGGCGGGCAGCCTTCATGCCGCCACCTGGCCGCTACTGCTGGTGGCACTGGCCTGGACGTTGCCTGCGGCCATCATCTTATTTGCCACGGCGAGAGCTTCAGATGTGGCGCTACTTGGCAATGCGACGGCAACGGGGCTGGGTGTACGTTTACCCCGACTGGCGTTGTTGCGTTTTCTCGCGCCGGTTGTACTCACCGCCGCCAGTGTTGCCTGCGTGGGCAGCCTCGGTTTTGTCGGGTTAATGGCGCCACACATGGCACGATTCTGGCTGCGTGGCGGACAAATAGCGCTGCTGTGGGGAAGTGCGTTGATCGGTGCATTGCTGGTGCTGGTCACCGATACCGTGGGGCGTCTGGCGTTTGCCCCACTGCAAATCCCCGCCGGGATCGTCATTGCCCTGGTCGGTGGACCGTTCTTTTTACTGTTGCTCTGGCGTCGCCGGGATCGTTTGTAATTGTTAAGAGGGTATATGCGTTTAATCTTTTCATTGCTGCTGCTGGTCGGCTGCACCGCCCAGGCGGCGGTGCCTGTTCAGTCATTTACTGACGATCTCGGGCGAGTGGTGAACGTGCCGCTACATCCGCAGCGCATTGTGTCATTGCACGATCTCGACATCACTATTCCGCTGATCGAGCTGGGCGTGCCTCCGGTGGCCAGTCACGGCCGAACACGCCCGGATGGCAGCCATTTTCTGCGCTCAGGTGCGCTGTTGACAGGGGTTGATTTTGATAACTCGTCGATTGCGTATATCGGCACGGCGGATATTGATATTGAAGCCATTGTCGCCGCGAAACCGGATTTAATCATCACCGAACCCAGCCGTAACACGCCGATTGAGCAACTGGAAAAAATAGCGCCGACGGTCAGCATCGATCATCTTGATGGCGGTGCGCCGGAAATCTACCGCAAGCTGGCGCAGCTTACAGGTACGCAGAACCGGCTGGCATTGCTGGAACGGCGCTACCGTGAAGAAATTGCCCAGCTCAAGCGGACAGTAGATACGCAGCACATCTCTGTGGCGGTAATACAGGCCAATCAGGGAAAAATCAACGCGTTACACACCTATCACTCCCTGGGGCGAGTTTTACGCGATGCTGGCTTCACCTTCCCGAAGCTTATCGACAGCATTCCGCCGGGTGGGCGCATTGATGTCAGTGCGGAACGTCTGCCTGAACTGGATGCCGATTTTGTCTTCGCGACCTGGCGTGGCGATACGGGCGGTAAACCGCAGGATGAAATCGCGGCGATGGATGCGGTGATGCCTGGCTGGTGTGAGTTCCTGACCGCCTGCCAGCGCGGACATTACGTTTTACTCTCCCGTGAAGAGGCGATATCCAATTCCTATGCCTCGCTCAGTCTGATGGTGGCGCAGGTGCAAACGCATATCGCCGGACGATGGCTACCGGAGGCTAAATAACCATGCTGACGGCGAAAAAAGCCAAAAACCGTATTGATGTCTATGGTGACCGTTTTCGCGCCCGGGCGCATTTACTCTCGCCACGCATGCAGGCCGTGGCGCGTTATATCAACGAAAATCGCGAAGTGGTGCTGGAGTTTACGGCGATAGAAATCGCTGCCGCCACGCAAACCTCTGACGCGACGGTGGTCAGGGCAATTCAGGCGCTGGGGTTTGCCGGGTTGCGCGATTTAAAGCAGACCATTGAGCACTGGTTTGGTCCTGGCGTGACCTCAGAAGAGAAGATGACCACCACGGTGAATACGCTTTCTTGCGATGTGAACTCAAGCATTGACTTCGTCCTGCAGGGGCATCAGCGTACCTGTGAAGCTCTTTCTACACCGCAAAACCGCTATGCGATTGCCCAGGCGGTGGCGTTATTGGTAGAAGCCCGTCAGGTGGGGATTTTTGGTATTGGCGCATCCGGCGTATTGGCGGATTATACCACTCGTCTGCTCAGCCGTATTGGCCTGCCTGCGGTAGCATTTAATCGCACCGGGATTAACCTCGCAGAGCAACTGATCGCATTGCAGCGGGGAGATGTGCTGATCATGATGGCGCAGAAATCACCGCATCGGGAAGGGCTGACGACCATTCGCGAGGCCAGGCGGTTGGGTGTCCCGGTTATTTTACTGACGAACGCGCTGGATTCCCGTTTTAGTAAAGAAGCGGATGTGGTGATTAACGTGCCACGCGGCGGCGAGAATGGGAAAATGCCGCTTCACGGTACGGTGCTGGTGTGTCTGGAAATGATCGTCCTGTCCGTTGCTTCGACTGCGCCGCAACGTTCAATTAAGTCCGTGAAACGGATTAACGAACTGTATCGGGGCATTGGTAAATCCGGGGCGAAGAAATAAACCGGTTATACCCGATGTGTAGGCCGGGTAGTGGGGCGTCGCCACCCGGCATAAAGGCAGACAGATCAAACCATTAATGGCCGATCATTCTGGCCTTCGGGATCAGCTGGAAATACATATGATCCGGCACCGGCGTCTGCCAGACGTTGGCGTACACCGCATAACCTACGGCGGCAAACAGAATACCGAGCAGCAGTAGCGTCATTGTCCACCCTGATAACCTACCTTGTCGCCACCATGGTGTCGGCGCTGCGCTATGCCCTGATTGTGCGCCAGGCGGTGTCTTCAGTGACATAGTCAGCGTCGAGGCTACCGGACAGGATTCCACACAGGTCATACATCCTGTGCACTCAACGGTGCGTACCTGAATTAAGCGATCGACCGGAATATTCGACGGGCAGTTCTTTGTGCATTTGCCGCAATCGATGCAACTGTCGGCATTACGGCGGATCTTAAACGGCGACAGCAAAGAGAACAGGCCAAGCAGTGCGCCATAAGGGCACAGATAACGGCACCACGCATTGCGAATAAACAGGCTCATGATGCTGATAACCGCCACTACGATGAGCGTCGTCGAGCCGATATTACGAAAGAAATCGAGCATCTTAACGTCGATAATCATGCCGTAGGCTGACATCAGAAAATACTGAATCCCCTGTGCTGGCATCGACAGGGCGATATATAGAAAGAAACTCAGCAGCAGATATTTCAGGCTCAGCAAAGGGAGGTCCAGCCAGCGCGGCAGGGTGAAGTTGCGACCCGTTATTTTTTTGCCCAGATTCCCTATCAGCTCAGACAGCGTACCCACCGGGCACAACCACGAGCAGAACGCTTTTTTTAACAGCAGACTCATCAGGATAAAGGCAACAAGCAGCAGCATGGAAGCGGCGTGAATAGGGGGAAGAAAGCCGGTTTCCAGTGTGTATCTGATATTCATCAGACCGGCAATGGGAAGCCATCCCTCAATACCGCCGGGTCTTGATATATAAACGCTGGTACCGGCTGTTTCGAAATAGCGAACCCAATACCAGAACGTCACGCCAATATAGATATTGATAGCCAACAGGAGAAACTGGGTGGCTTTTCTCCAGCTACTGGCATTGCGCCAGTCATTCCACGGCAGTTTTCCTCCGACGGTACCAGGGCGGCGCTGCCAGCGCGTTTTCTTCTTCCCGTTCATGATCTTTTATTATCCCTCATATTTCCCCCTGCATTCAGGAAGACTCATCACCGGGATATGCTACCGCTATAAAGATATAGTGTATTTGATTTGCATCTTATTAATCGGCTGCCATTTTTATCACGCTAATGGGCATGTATAAAAATAACAGCACGATATTTATCACAGGTCAGATAAATACCCTGAACGGGGTATTTATTTATCTGTGGGGGACGACAGTCATTCCCGGTACGTTTCTACGCGGTTACGGCCATGGCTTTTCGCCAGATAGAGCGCGCGATCGGCTTTATCAACCAGTTGTTTGTAGTCGGGGTGATAGTCATATTCGGCAACGCCGATACTGACGGTAATAGAGAAGGATTCAGTCATGGAAGCGGCGATACGCAGCTCGGCAATTTTCTTGCGCAGTGTTTCCAGAATAATAGAGGCTTGCGATTCGTCTGATTCGACGAGCAGAATCATAAACTCTTCACCACCATAACGGAATACGTAATCGCTACTGCGGATGTGCTCATAAATAACGGCCGCGACGTTTTTCAGCGTCATATCGCCAGTGTTATGTCCGTAGCTGTCGTTGATCTGCTTAAAATAATCAATGTCCAGCATTGCCAGGGTAAAGGGCCTTCGTGAATGTAACGCCAGCGAGATTTCACGGCGCATAATCGTCGGAATAAAGCGGCGATTAAGCAGCTGGGTCAGCGAGTCTTTGCCATTTTCCTGTTTGACCAGCGCTTCAAACATTGAGGCGAGGAGAAAATGGATTTTGGCCGAGAGCTGTCGGATATCCTGCAATAAGCTCATCCGTTCGGTTTCGCCAGGTTGTTGCTGATTCGAGAATGCCTGTGTCAGACGGTTATCGATTTCAGCGATCACGGATTCCATTTCTGCCAGCAGATTACCGCTGCCAAGAATGTGTTTTCCTTTATGGGAGAACCACATACCAAAATCTGAGTCCGCCAGGAACACCAGATCACCGGACGGTAAGCCGGTCGCAATGTTGTAGATAAACTGATTTTCCCAATCGGTAAACGAACGGATTTGCCGTTCGCGCTCGACGTTGACGTCGTCGTAAATGGTCTGCAGCCGATACTGCTCCTGCGTGTGCAGCGAGTTTTGATAGCTTGGAGAGTAGGAAACGGTCATGGCCTCCAGCGCGGTGTCCATCGCCAGACTGCTGAAACAGATAGCATCGCTCAACAGGCTGACAGAGTAGTCGGCCTTACTTTTCAGCAACTGATACAGCTCTTCTTTTAGCTTACGTGCACCGCGGTTAACCAGATCGATAGGCAGGCCGATACGGGCGTGTACCACACCAATTTCACGCTGTTTTGCCAGCAAGAGCGGGAGGTCTTCATATGCGCTGCCGAGCACGCTGCGCAACCAGTCAAACATACTGCCGCTCAGTCGCGTACTGACCTGCTCCGTATTCAGAAACAACGCGCTCTCCGCATGAGAGAGCATGTAGTCATAAAAAACGGTCACTAAATGGCGGATCTCATCGTCGCTTAACCCTGTGAGGATCGTATGAACGTCAGGGGATGTCTGGCGTATTAGCGCCCGCCATTCTGTAAGGAGTAATGTGTCGTTTACGGGATCAACCTGTTCCATCTCACAGCCACTCAAAATGTGATTGAAAAATTCAGGCGGTATTACGGACAATTACGTCACGATGGTCAAGTGAAACTCTCTTTACGCATTAACGATGGCGAATACCTTCATAAATCAGCCTTAAGGCGAAGACGCCGATAATGGCGCCAATTACCCGGCTGGCAACGCGCTGAATGCGACCATATGCACGGCGTACTGCAGGAAGAGAAAACGCCTGGCTGAGAAAAATACGCCAGATAACAGAAGAAAGCACAATGCCTGCCCATGCCATCAGCCTGGCCCAGGTCGGGGTTTCTGCGCTTAAGGTGACCGAGAAAATACTAATAAAAAACAATACGGTTTGCGGATTCGATAAATCCGTTAACAGCCCGCGACGAAAGAATACATACCAGGGGGCGGATATCGGCTGCTGTAACGTGGGCATTTGCGGTGTCGCCTGATGGCGAATGCTGTTCCAGGCAAACCACAGCAGATAGGTTCCGCCAACAATCTTAATCAACGAAAATATCTCTTCACACTGGGTAATAAGCGTTGCCATACCAAACAGGCCAAGGCCGGAGTAAAACGCGTCGCCCAGGGCCACGCCCAGACCGGTCATCACCCCCGCGCGCCGTCCTGATGCCAGGCTGGTTTGCACCACCACAAACAGGTTCGCCCCGGGGTTGAAAAAGGTTAAAACAAACAGGCTGACGGTGAGTACGACGGCGTGTAGCGGTTCCATAGACAACCATTCCTCAAATATTCATAAAGTTAACACTATAATTTCAACGAGCTGGCTGTTCTGAGGATTAACTCACACTGGCTATTGAAACTTTGAACCGGTTGAAATGCGGATACGCGATGGCTGGTTTTTTCTGTGCCGCAAAATTTCTATATATTTCTGCTGAGTGTGGATTTTTTATCCAGGCTGGACTAGTTATTAATCATCCTTGAATCGCGTTATCTCATGTTCAGGGATCGATGATGGCGTCATAACAAAACCTGGAGCTGGTCTATGAAAACTGGAATTAAAGTACTTATTGGTGCATTAGCTTTTGTCGTGACCAACGCATATGCTGCGGAATTTATGACAAAACTTGAGTTTGAAAAGGTTGAGTCGCAGTACACAAAAATCGGTGATATCTCAACGAGTAATGAAGTTTCTGTCGCAGATGCTAAAGAAGAGCTGCTGAAGAAAGCCGAAGAGAAAGGCGCCGATGTTGTGGTATTAACTTCCGGTCAAACGGATAATAAAATCCATGGCACAGCCAATATCTACAAGAAAAAATAATACGCTGCATTGAAAGATAAAATACCCGCCAGCCTCTGTACTGGCGGGTTATTCTTTTAACCTGCGCCAAAACGTGGTTCGGCTGATACCGAGATATCGTGCCGCCGCTGTTTTATCACCATTGAATTGTGCCAGCACCTGTTGTGGCGTCAGTGATGATGATATCTGGGGTATTTCGGCGACAATCGCCAGTTCTGGCAATAATTGCTGCAAGAAATGGACGTTAAGTTCTGGTTGTGGCTCGACGCTTAAAAATAATGCCAGACGCTCCATCATATTGCGCAGCTCACGAATATTCCCCGGCCAGCCGTAATTCAGCAGCATATGTTGGCTGAGCCCTAGTCCTTTGCGCACAGGCTCAGAAAACGGCACATCTAATTCCGCCAGTGACTGTTTTAAAAAGCCTTCCGCCAGCGGCAGGATATCGGGCAACCGCTCGCGTAGCGGCGGCAGCTTGAGGCGCAGAATGCTCAGGCGATAAAACAAATCGGTACGAAACTCGCCTTGTTTCATCTCCTGCTCCAGATTGCAGTGGGTGGCGCTAATCACCCGCACATCGACCGGAATCGGCTGGTGCCCACCGACCCGGGTAACCTCTTTTTCCTCCAGCACGCGTAGCAGTCGGGTTTGTAACGGCAGCGGCATTTCGCCTATCTCATCAAGAAACAGTGTTCCGCCGTGGGCGATTTCAAACAGACCCGCGCGTCCGCCCCGCCGTGAGCCGGTAAAAGCGCCATCTTCATAGCCAAACAACTCCGCTTCCAGTAAGGATTCGGTGATTGCCCCGCAGTTGACGGCGACAAACGGTGGTGAGGGTTTACCGCGTCGATTCTCCTGACGGGTGAAATATTCACGATGAATGGCCTGCGCCGCCAGCTCTTTACCCGTGCCCGTTTCGCCCTGAATCAACACCGGTGCGCGAGAACGGGCGTAGAGCATTATGGTGTGCCGTACCTGTTCCATCTGCGCAGAGTGACCGCGCATATCACCGAGCGCGTAGCGGGTGCGCATCGTATCGCCAGAAGCGTATTGACCGTTTCGCCGTAGCGTCAGGCGCGTCATATCCAGCGCATCGACAAAGGCCTGGCGCACGGTAGCCGCTGAATAGATAAAGATGCCGGTCATACCCGCTTCTTCCGCCAGGTCGGTAATCAGCCCCGCGCCGACTACCGCTTGTGTACCGCTGGCCTTCAGTTCGTTGATTTGCCCACGAGCATCTTCTTCAGTGATATAGCTGCGCTGCTCAAGCTGCAAATTGAAGGTCTTTTGAAAGGCGAGAAGCGCAGGAATGGTTTCCTGATAGGTAATGACGCCAATCGATGATGTGAGTTTTCCCGCTTTCGCCAATGCCTGTAGCACATCGAAGCCGCTGGGTTTAATCAGAATAACCGGAATTGATAAGCGGCTTTTCAGATAGGCACCGTTGGAGCCCGCCGCAATGATCGCATCACAACGCTCGCTCGCCAGCTTCTTGCGGATATACGTCACCGCTTTTTCAAAACCCAACTGAATAGGGGTGATGGTCGCCAGGTGGTCGAACTCCAGGCTGATGTCGCGAAACAGTTCGAACAGGCGGGTGACCGAAACGGTCCAGATAACCGGTTTGTCGTCGTTCACCCGCGGCGGAAGATACGTATCAGCCATAGCCAACCCAAAAAGTAAGGAACCGAGTATTAGGGTTTAGTTGTGTTTCATAAATGTTGCAATGAAACGTTAAGGCCAGTTTCATGAAACGATAGCTGACACGCTTTTGTACAACAAAGATACAGGAATTGATTTTAATGCATTGTTTTTAAAGGTGAATATATAAATTGATGAAAAATTAAGGTCTTTGGCATACCCCTTGCTTTAGGTAAATCAACTAATGCTAACAAGTTGATAACAAGAGGACGGGATATGTCTCTACACTCCCCAGGGCTGGCGTTTCGCGCCGCGCTCAGCAAAGAAAATCCATTACAAATCGTTGGCACCATCAACGCCAATCACGCTCTGCTGGCCCAACGCGCCGGGTATCAGGCGATTTATCTCTCCGGCGGCGGCGTGGCGGCAGGGTCTCTGGGTCTGCCGGATCTTGGTATTTCTACCCTGGATGATGTGCTGACCGATATTCGTCGCATTACTGATGTTTGCCCGCTGCCCTTGCTGGTGGATGCGGATATCGGGTTTGGATCGTCAGCGTTCAACGTGGCGCGTACCGTGAAGTCGATTTCCAAAGCTGGGGCTGCCGCGCTGCATATTGAAGATCAGATCGGCGCCAAGCGCTGCGGTCATCGTCCGAACAAAGCGATCGTCTCTAAAGAAGAGATGGTCGACAGGATCCGCGCGGCGGTGGATGCACGTACCGATCCCAATTTTGTCATTATGGCGCGAACCGATGCGTTGGCGGTGGAAGGGTTAGAGGCTGCCATCGATCGCGCCCAGGCGTACGTCGAAGCGGGCGCTGACATGCTGTTCCCGGAAGCCATTACCGAGCTTGCGATGTACCGCCAGTTTGCCGACGCGGTGCAGGTGCCGATCCTCGCCAACATTACTGAATTTGGCGCTACGCCGCTGTTCACCACCGATGAACTGCGCAGCGCAAACGTCGCGATGGCGCTGTATCCGCTGTCGGCTTTCCGCGCCATGAACCGCGCAGCGGAAAAGGTTTACAACGTGCTGCGTCAGGAAGGAACGCAAAAGAGCGTGATCGACATTATGCAGACGCGTAACGAACTGTACGAAAGCATCAATTACTACCAGTTCGAAGAGAAACTCGACGCGTTGTATAGCAAAAAGTAACCGTCGTAGGCCGGATAAGGCACAGCCGCCATCCGGCAATAAATTTGTACCCTACATATTATAAAAATGACGAGGACAACATGAGCGACACAACGATCCTGCAAAATAGTACCCATGTCATTAAACCTAAAAAATCGGTTGCGCTGTCAGGCGTTACCGCCGGAAATACCGCGCTGTGTACCGTCGGTAAAAGCGGTAACGATTTACACTATCGTGGCTACGATATTCTCGACCTGGCGCAGCAGTGCGAATTTGAAGAAGTCGCGCATCTGCTGATCCACGGGAAATTACCCACCCGCGATGAACTCACCGCCTATAAAAGCAAACTAAAAGCGCTGCGCGGACTGCCCGCTAATGTGCGCACCGTGCTGGAAGCGCTGCCTGCCGCCTCGCATCCGATGGACGTGATGCGCACCGGCGTCTCCGCGCTGGGCTGTACGCTGCCGGAAAAAGAAGGTCATACCGTCTCCGGCGCGCGCGATATTGCCGACAAGCTACTGGCTTCGCTCAGTTCAATCCTTTTGTACTGGTATCACTACAGCCATAACGGCGAGCGTATTCAGCCGGAAACTGACGATGATTCCATTGGCGGTCACTTCCTGCACCTGCTGCATGGCGAAAAGCCTTCGCGAAGCTGGGAAAAAGCGATGCATATTTCGCTGGTGTTGTACGCCGAGCACGAATTTAACGCCTCCACCTTTACCAGCCGCGTGATTGCCGGGACCGGCTCCGATATGTATTCCGCGATTATCGGCGCGATTGGCGCACTGCGTGGACCGAAACACGGCGGGGCGAATGAAGTGTCGCTGGAGATCCAACAGCGCTACGAAACGCCGGACGAAGCTGAAGCGGATATCCGTAAACGCGTGGAAAACAAAGAAGTGGTGATTGGCTTTGGTCATCCGGTTTACACCATCGCCGACCCGCGCCATCAGGTGATCAAACGCGTGGCAAAACAGCTTTCCCAGGAAGGTGGTTCGCTGAAAATGTACAACATTGCCGACCGTCTGGAAGACGTAATGTGGGAAACGAAAAAGATGTTCCCCAACCTCGACTGGTTCTCAGCGGTCTCCTACAACATGATGGGCGTCCCGACCGAAATGTTCACCCCGCTGTTTGTTATCGCCCGCGTCACCGGCTGGGCGGCGCACATCATCGAACAGCGCCAGGACAATAAAATTATCCGTCCTTCCGCCAATTACACCGGCCCGGAAGATCGCGAATTTGTCCCGATTGAAAAACGTTGCTAATTCAAAAACCTCTAAAGATAAAAAACAGGAAATGTACCCTATGTCCGCACATATTTCGAACGTCCGCCCGGAATTTGACCGTGAAATCGTTGATATCGTTGATTACGTCATGAACTACGAGGTCACCTCGAAGGTGGCGTATGACACCGCGCATTATTGCCTGCTTGATACCTTAGGCTGTGGCCTGGAAGCGCTGGAATATCCGGCCTGTAAAAAACTGCTGGGGCCGGTCGTCCCAGGTACAGTGGTACCGAACGGCGTGCGCGTACCTGGCACCCAGTTCCAGCTCGACCCGGTGCAGGCGGCGTTTAACATCGGTGCGATGATCCGCTGGCTGGACTTCAACGATACCTGGCTTGCCGCTGAGTGGGGTCATCCTTCTGATAACCTCGGCGGTATTCTGGCCACGGCTGACTGGCTGTCACGCAATGCGGTAGCGGCGGGAAAAGCACCGTTGACCATGAAAAAAGTGCTGACCGGCATGATTAAAGCTCATGAGATTCAGGGCTGTATCGCGCTGGAAAACTCGTTTAACCGTGTTGGTCTCGATCACGTTCTGCTGGTAAAAGTGGCCTCCACGGCGGTGGTCGCTGAGATGCTTGGCCTGAACCGGGATGAAATTCTCAACGCCGTGTCGCTGGCGTGGGTCGACGGACAGTCGCTGCGTACTTATCGCCATGCGCCGAATACCGGCACGCGTAAATCCTGGGCCGCAGGCGATGCGACCTCGCGCGCGGTACGCCTGGCGCTGATGGCGAAAACCGGTGAGATGGGGTATCCGTCTGCGCTGACGGCGAAAACCTGGGGCTTCTATGACGTCTCTTTCAAAGGCGAATCGTTCCGCTTCCAGCGCCCGTACGGCTCATACGTGATGGAAAACGTGCTGTTTAAAATCTCCTTCCCGGCCGAGTTCCACTCGCAGACCGCGGTAGAAGCGGCCATGACGCTGTACGAGCAGTTGCAGGCCGCGGGTAAAACGGTAGCGGATATCGAAAAAGTCACCATTCGCACGCACGAAGCCTGTATCCGCATCATCGATAAAAAAGGCCCGCTGAATAACCCGGCGGACAGGGATCACTGTATCCAGTATATGGTGGCCATTCCGCTGCTGTTCGGGCGCTTAACGGCGGCAGATTACGAAGACGGCGTGGCGCAGGACAAACGCATTGATGCACTGCGTGAGAAGATCAACTGCTTCGAAGATCCGGCCTTTACCGCCGATTACCACGACCCTGAAAAACGCGCCATCGCCAACGCCATCACTCTGGAATTCACCGACGGCTCACGCTTTGAAGAAGTGGTAGTGGAATACCCAATCGGCCACGCGCGTCGTCGTACTGATGGCATGCCGAAGCTGGTCGAGAAGTTCAAAATCAACCTGGCGCGTCAGTTCCCGACCCGTCAGCAGCAGCGCATCCTGGATGTCTCCCTGGACAGAACTCGCCTGGAGCAGATGCCGGTCAATGAGTATATGGATCTCTTCATTATTTAAACCAGCGTGCAGCAAGGCGTAAGTTCAACAGGAGAGCATTATGTCTTATAGCGAGTTTTATCAACGTTCTATAACGCAACCGGAGTCGTTCTGGGCCGAGCAGGCCCAGCGTATTGACTGGCAGCAGCCGTATACGCAGGTACTGGACCACAGCAACCCGCCGTTTGCCCGCTGGTTTTGCGACGGCACGACCAATCTGTGCCATAACGCCATCGACCGCTGGCTGGAGAAACAGCCTGACGCGCTGGCGCTAATTGCGGTGTCATCCGAAACCGAAGAAGAACGCACGTTTACCTTTCGTCAGCTGTATGACGAAGTGAACGTCGTGGCGGCGATGCTATTGTCGCTGGGCGTACAGCGTGGCGATCGGGTGCTGGTGTATATGCCGATGATCGCCGAGGCGCACATTACGCTACTGGCCTGCGCACGCATTGGAGCAATTCATTCGGTGGTGTTCGGTGGTTTCGCCTCGCACAGCGTGGCGGCGCGTATCGACGACGCCCGACCGGTGGTTATCGTTTCGGCGGATGCCGGGGCGCGCGGGGGCAAGATCCTGCCGTATAAAAAGCTGCTCGATGATGCGATCGACCAGGCGCAGCACCGACCGCGTCATGTGGTGCTGGTGGATCGCGGTCTGGCGAAAATGGCGCGGGTCGAGGGACGTGACCTCGACTTTGCCGCGCTGCGCCAACAGCATCTCGGCGCGCGGGTGCCAGTTGTCTGGCTGGAATCAAACGAAACGTCCTGCATTCTCTACACCTCCGGGACAACCGGGAAACCGAAAGGCGTGCAACGCGATGTTGGCGGTTACGCGGTGGCGCTGGCGACCTCGATGGACACCATTTTCGGCGGTAAAGCGGGCGGCGTGTTTTTCTGCGCGTCGGATATCGGCTGGGTAGTTGGGCATTCGTATATCGTGTATGCCCCGCTGCTGGCGGGGATGGCGACGGTAGTTTACGAAGGTCTGCCAACGTATCCGGACTGCGGCGTGTGGTGGAAAATTGTTGAGAAGTATCAGGTCTGCCGGATGTTCTCCGCCCCGACCGCCATCCGCGTGCTGAAGAAATTCCCGACCGCGCAAATCCGTAATCACGATCTCTCTTCGCTGGAGGTGCTGTATCTGGCGGGGGAACCGCTGGACGAACCAACCGCCAGTTGGGTAACCCAAACGCTGGGCGTCCCGGTTATCGACAACTACTGGCAGACTGAATCCGGCTGGCCGATTATGGCGATTGCCCGCGGGCTAGACGACAGGCCATCGCGTCTGGGCAGTCCCGGCGTGCCGATGTACGGCTACAACGTACAACTGCTCAATGAGGTGACCGGTGAACCTTGTGCGGCAAACGAGAAGGGCATGCTGGTGATCGAAGGGCCGCTGCCGCCGGGCTGTATTCAGACCATCTGGGGCGATGACGAACGCTTTGTGAATACCTACTGGTCGCTGTTTTCTCGCCCGGTGTACGCCACCTTTGACTGGGGCATTCGCGACGCCGATGGCTATTACTTCATCCTGGGGCGTACGGATGACGTGATCAACGTCGCCGGACACCGACTCGGTACGCGAGAGATCGAGGAGAGTATTTCCAGCTATCCGAACGTTGCGGAAGTGGCGGTGGTCGGCGTGAAGGATGCGCTGAAAGGGCAGGTGGCCGTCGCGTTTGTCATTCCAAAGCAGAGCGACAGCCTTGAAGACCGCGACATCGCCCATTCGGAAGAAAAGGCGATTATGGCACTGGTGGACAGCCAGATTGGCAACTTTGGCCGTCCGGCACATGTCTGGTTCGTGTCACAACTGCCGAAAACACGTTCCGGTAAAATGCTCAGACGGACGATCCAGGCGATCTGCGAAGGCCGCGATCCTGGCGATCTGACCACCATTGACGATCCAACATCGTTACAGCAAATCCGCCAGGCGATCGAGGAGTAGGGCGTTGCCGGGTGGCGGCTTCGCCTTATCCGGCCTACGAAACCGCGCACCGTAGGCCAGATAAGGCGAAGCGGCGCCATCCGGCAAAAGCAACATGATTAGCGCCAGCTCAGCTGATAATGATAACGCCCTGCGCTCAACTGAAATTCTGGTGACACTGAAGGGCTCCACGAATCATCCCCGCCGACGCCCATATGGAAACCATCAATGTTGAGCCATGTTCCGGCTTCAGGCTGCAGCAGATGGCGATGGCTGGTTGCCATCAGTTGCTTCTGGCTGTAACGGCTGATGTTGAACTGGAAGTCACCACGCCACAGATGATCCCCGTAGCGTAATTCGCGTGTCCCGCAGCGCAGGCCGTTTTCACTTGGGAAAACATACGGGGTGTACATTTCATCGAGCGATAAATCCCAACGGTCGAAACAAGCGGCGTTCAGCCTGTCCGGGTAGTTCTCATGCGGCCCAAGGCCTAACCAGTTTACCCGTTCAGCCACCTGCGCCAGCTGGCAGCTCAGGCCGATACGGGCCGGATGCGGTGTACTGCTGGCGACGTCGACATCTACCGTTATCTGCATTTCACCCTTGCCGTCAATACGGTAGCTTTTTCGGCTGATGAACAGCGTTTCGCCCCGATACTGCCAGGCATGTTCGGTGGTAATCAGGACCGCATTGCTTAGCGTGTCGGCTGCACAGTGCAATAACATTGCTTCAGCCTGATAGTGACCGGCGGCCTTCCAGCGTTCGACCCAGGCATTAGGATCGATGCGCGTTACTTCGCTGATGCCGATGTCGTTATCCAGCGGCGCGCGGGTAAACTGATCGATTAACGGTGCAAACAGCTGTGCTTCTTCGGCCAGCCAGTATTGCGTCAGTAAACCTGTCCGGCGGCAGAATTCCCAGCGTTTATCGCTGACGATTACCGTAAACGTGTCATCGCGGATCGTCAGCTGTGGCGCTGTGCTGGCGCGAGGTTTAAGCGCCAGACTGAGTTTCTCTTCCAGCTTCCATTGCTGCCAGGCGCTGATATGTCCGGCGTCTGACCACGCAGTAGCCTGGGGTTGTTCCACGCGAACCGTCAGCCATAGCTGGCCTGCGGTTTCCGGCATCGGGATAGCCGGCAGGGTGATCCGCTGGCGACCCTGTGGGGCGATATCCAGAACGATTTTTCCGGCGGCTAGCGGGTTGCCGTCCTGGGCAATAGACCAGTGCAGAACTTCGTTATCGCTGCGGCGGAACAGATATTCACTGGTCACTTCAATCTGGCGTTCAGCGCCCGGCAGTAACGTGAACTGGAAAAACTGCTGTTCATGTTTGGCCTCATATAACGCCGGGTGTGGGGTACGATCGGCGAACACCAGTCCGTTCATGCAAAACTGACGGTCGTTTGGTGTGTCACCAAAATCCCCGCCGTAGGCTGACCACGGATTACCGTTGTCGTCATATTTAATCAGCGACTGATCGACCCAGTCCCAGACGAATCCTCCTTGCAGACGCGGATACTGGCGGAATGCCTGCCAATATTTGGCATAGCCGCCGAGGCTGTTACCCATCGCGTGAGCATATTCGCAGAGGATCAACGGGCGCTGCTCGCCGGGCATCGACAGCCACTTTTTAATCGACCATTTGGGTACGGCGGGGAAGGGCTGATCCTGATCGACGCGGGCGTACATCGGGCAAATAATATCGGTGGCTACGGTATCCGCGCCGCCACCTTCGTACTGCACCGGGCGAGAGGGATCTTCCGATTTCAGCCAACGATACAGCGCGTCGTGGTTCGTGCCGTGACCGGATTCATTGCCCAACGACCAGATGATGATACTTGGGTGATTGCGGTCACGCTGTACCATGCGCGTGACGCGCTGGCTCATGGCGGGAAGCCATGTTGGGTCATCGCTCAGGCGATTCATGGGCACCATACCGTGGGTTTCGATATTGGCCTCATCCACCACATACAGGCCGTAGCGGTCGCACAGGGTGTACCATAGCGGGTGATTTGGGTAATGCGAACAACGCACGGCGTTAAAGTTGTTCTGCTTCATCAGCAGAATATCCTGCACCATCGTTGCCTCGTCCATCACCTGACCGTTGACCGGATGGTGCTCATGACGGTTGGTACCGCGAATCAACAGCGGCTTACCATTGAGTAACAGCAGTCCGTTTTCAATGCAAACCTGACGAAAGCCGACGTCACAGGCCTCGGCTTCAATCAGCGTACCGTCAGCGGTATGTAGCTGCACAACGGCGCGGTACAGATTAGGCGTTTCGGCACTCCACAACGCCGGGTGTTCAACGTTGAGGCGCAGCGTAGTACGGTCGTGATAAGCGCCGCGTTCATCAACAATCTCACTGCCGGGCGGTGAGGTGAGCTCGCCAACCAACGTTTCGCCGTTCCACAATTGCAGGGTCACGCGTACATCTTCACACTCGTCGCCTGCTATCCGGACTTCCGCTTCCAGCACCGCGCGGCTGAAATCATCATTAAAGCGCGTGTTGATGCGTAGGTCACGGATCTGTGTTGTGGGTTTATGCAGTAAAGAAACATCGCGAAAGATGCCGCTCATGCGCCACATATCCTGATCTTCCAGATAGCTGCCATCGCTCCAGCGCAGCACCATGACGGCCAGGCGGTTTGCGCCGCGCAGCAGATAATCGCGAAGATCAAATTCAGACGGCAGGCGGCTGTCCTGACCGTAGCCGACCCAACGACCGTTGCACCACAGATGAAACGCGGAGTTCACGCCGTCAAAAATAATCCGCGTCTGACCCTCATCTAACCATGCATCTTCAACACTAAATGTGAGCGAGTAACATCCGGTAGGGTTCTGCGTCGGAACAGAAGGCGGATTGACCGGGAATGGATAGGTGATATTGGAGTAGATTGGCGCATCATAACCGCTCATCTGCCAGTTAGACGGCACGCAGAGGGCAACGGCCTGCGGTAAATCATGCTCAAGCCAACTTTCTGGCACTGCCTCTGGTGTGGCAAACCAGGCGAACTGCCACTCGCCGTTTAACGAAATTCGTTGGGATGAAGGCCGGTGGTTACGGGCATCATCCACGCAGCGCCAGCTACAAAACGGCGGATGTGCCTCCAGACGGTTTATCTGTGTGACGCCGGGGTTTTCCCAGTCACGGCGCGCCAGTACGGCGGCGAGTGAGTCCGAGCTCAGAGTCATAGCGGTATCTCATGTTTGTTATTCGCTCACAATTTAATAAACATAAGGCCTGCGGTGAGACGCTGTAAAGCCGGGCGGGTTTAATGGGTGAACTGACTCACAGTAATTAGCGCTCGCCGGATGGTAGCAGAGAGACCTGACGCGCCAGTTGCATCAACGACTCCGCCAGCACCTGAGGCGTGGCGGTTTGTGCGTCAGGCGGCAGTACGGTTTTCCGTTCGACCAGCGTGACCGGCAGCAGCAGATTGCCGGGGGCGGACATACCCTGCGTAAGCTGCAACAGCCTGTCAACGCTGGTCTGTCCGAGAGTGGGGAAATCCTGCCTGATGGTGGTCAGCGGCGGGATGTAGCAGGCGCTGTCTTCGGTGTCGTCGTAGCCGATCACGGAGATGTCCGCTGCAACTCGCAGACCGAACTCGCTGATTGCGCGCATCGCGCCCAGCGCCATTTGATCGTTAGCCACCAGCATAGCGGTTGGAATGATACCGTCGTTAAGCATGTGCATGGTTTGATGAAAGCCGGACATGGCGCTCCAGTCACCTTCACGTTCTACAATGGGACGTAGCTGGTAGTGCGCCAGATATTTATGCCAGCCCGCACGGCGAAGCCTTGCCGAAACCGAAGTGTGCGGCCCGCTCAGCAGGGCGATTCGCTGATGACCATGCTGTACAAGATGTTCAACGCCGAGTCGCGCACCGTCATCATGGGAGAAAATCACGCTGTTAATCGGCGTCTGGTCAGAGACATCGAGAAACAGTACCGGCACTGTACCGCAGGCGGCGGCCATGGCAATGGCGTCTTCTTCATCCAGCGGATAGTTGATGATAAGCCCGGTTACGCGCTGAGAAAGCAGGTTGTGGACCGCGGTTTTACACGCCTCAACGCCGCTGCGCTCGACCATGGCGATCACCACGCTGGCGCCGGACTGGTCGGCGCGGGATTTTATGGCGGCAACGATTTGTGAGGGGGCATGCAGGGCAAGGTTCGCCGTCACGACGCCAATCAGCGGCGTCTGTTTGCCTGCCAGTTGCTGTGCGACGCGGTTGGGGATGTAATTGAGTTCCGCCATCGCGGCCTCAACTTTCTGTCGGGTTTTTGCGGAAACGTGGCTGGCCTGATTCACGACGCGCGAGACGGTCTGGTAAGAGACGCCTGCATGGTCTGCGACATCGTATAGCGTTACCGGTTTCACGTTTATCACCCCTGTCATGATGTTATCTGCGCGCTATGATGCCACAGCGGGACGATTTTGGGGGATTTACGCATAGGTTCTGCGAGGCGCATTCCAGGGTTGCGGATCGTGTGCGGGAGGATTTATCGTCGTTAAACTTATCAGATTAAAAAGTGAGGACATCGTGAGCGACTCTGCGGCAAATAATATCCTGTCCATTTACCGACGCCATGCGGAGGCTTTTGCCCGCCAGCGCTCACGCGCCTTGTTTGAGAAAAGCTGGCTGGACAAGTTCATCAACGTGATGGGCGGGCAGGGCCATATTGTGGATATTGGCTGCGGAAACGGTCAGCCGATTGCGGGTTATTTTATCCAGCAAGGTTTTCAGCTGACGGGGGTTGATGGTTCCTCGGAAATGCTGGCGCGGGCGCGGCACTCTTTTCCCGCACAGCGCTGGCTGGAGCAGGATATGCGTGAGCTGGCGCTTAACGAGACATTCGACGGTTTGATCGCCTGGGACAGCTTTTTCCATTTAACTCAGCAGGACCAGCAAAAGATATTCCCGATTTTTGACCGCCTCAGCCATCCCGGCAGTGCGCTGATGTTTACCAGCGGTACGGACAACGGCATCGCGATGGGGCAATTTGAGGGTGAGCCGCTGTTTCACGCCAGCCTCGCGCCGGACGAATACCGCGCATTGCTGTCAGCGCATGGCTTTGCGGTGGTCGAGATGGTGATGGAAGATCCGCACTGCGCCGGGCACACCGTCTGGCTGGCGCAAAAAAGAGGTTAATCGCCGCGAAAGGTTTTACGCCATTCAGCCGGGCTGACGCCGAAGCGGGATTTAAAATGCTGCCGCCAGGTGACGGGGGAGAGAAAACCAACCTGTTCTGCAATGCGTTCAACGGGTAACTGACTGGACTCCAGCAGGATCTGGCTGCGGTGTAGGCGCTCGGTAATCAGCCATTCAGCCACGCTTGACCCGGTGGCCTTCATAAAATGACGGGTTAGAGTGCGACGACTCATCATCACCCGCTGTGCCAGCTCGTCGAGATTATGCGGTTCGTGGAGATGCTGGCGCAAATAGTCGAGCAGGGCGTTAATGCGCTGATCCTGGGTATTTTTCGCTACCGGTTGTTCGATAAACTGCGCCTGGCCGCCCTCACGATGCGGTGGCACAATCATCCGTCGGGCAATCTGATTCGCCACCGTGCTGCCAAAACGCTGGCGAATTACGTACAAACAGCAATCCAGCGCGGCGGCGGTACCTGCTGAGGTAATAATACCGTCGTCATCCACGTACAGTGCGTTGATATCCAACTGGGCCGCCGGGAAGCGCGCCTGAAAATCCTGCTCGAACTCCCAGTGCGTAGCCGCTCGTTTACCGTCCAGTAACCCCGCATAGCCGAGGACAAACGCGCCCAGACACAGCCCGACAATCTGCGCGCCGTTTTGTCGCGCGCGGTTGAGCGCACCAAGCAGGCTTTGTGGTGGACGATGCGCGGTGGTGCCCCACCAGGGGATCACCACGATGTCGGCAGCCTCCACCGCTTCATAGCCGTGGGTTGCGGTAATGGAGAAACCATCCTGCGAGGAGATGATGCCCGGTTTTTCGCCGCACATCTGCACCTCAAAGCGCTTTTTCACCGCCATTTTGTCACTGAAAATGATACACGGCACCGAGAAGTGAAATGGGCTGAAATCTTCCACGGCAACAATGGCGACGTTAAGCGGCTGCATACGATTCCTTTGTAGAGATTAAAATGCCAGGGTTTCACCATCTTCCGGCACGTTGACATATTGCGCAATCTGGTTGTCGCGGGCGTACTCTTTCAGGGCCGCGCGGGTCAACAGACAATGGTTAATCGCCTCCATATGGGTCGCCACAATGTGTGCTTCGGGTAAGGTGAAGTGGGTTTTCAGCACATCTTCCGCACCCATGATAATTGGGCCAAAACCGATGACGTGGGCAAAACCCGCATTCAGAACCACCACGCCTGGCTGGAAGGTATGCATGTTGGCTTCTACCTCGTCGCGCCAGAGGGTGTCCCCGACCAGATACAGCGTTTTTTCCGCCGGATGCATAAAGATAACGCCACAGGCATCACCCAGGCGTTCTGCCATTTGTGGAATGGCATAGGCGCGATCTGAGCCGTGCTGGCCACCGGTTTTACGCAGAGTGATAGCGCCGACCACGGTATTTTGCGTCAGCACGGTGAGTTGTGTGAAACCCTGCCCCCGCAGTACGTGTGCATCATGGTCATTTTGCACATAGATTGGTTTGTCTTTCGGCACGACACGAGCGGCAACCTCGTCCCAGTGATCTTCATGCAGATGGGTGACGATCAGCGCATCGACGTTGAGCAGGGTGTCGATATCGACGGGTAGATCGACGGTCGGATTGCGGATCTCGGCGCGAGCCGTTCCGGTAAAACCCGGATAAGTACCTTTTGCCGCCAGCATAGGATCGATCAGAAAGCTTTTGCCACCAAAGGTGATGTGCTGCGTGGCGTTACGGATTTGCGTGATGTTCATGGTGTGCGCTCTGCGTGTTGGGTCAGTGGTATCATCGTAGAGTGTTGTCCAGAAGATGAATGTGGGCAAATGGGCGACTAACGATGGGATTGGGCCAATCGCATCCAGCCTGCAGAGAACGTTATTTATGGCGTTTAATCGCCGTCTCATTATCTAAATTAATAAACGTATACTTTCCTTTTTTCTGCATTATTTACTCTGCGGCTATTATACCGAGCTAAATAAAGAAACAGTCATTTTAATTCAGGAGAATTAATTAAATGCGAAGTGGCTCCAGACAATATTGTTGATTTATGCAACACATTACAGCCAGGAAACAGATCGCGAACCATGAAATAACAATGCTATCATTCGCTCCAGACGCGGCAGGCAACTGCTGGCACACGCATTTACCCCGGAGCACCTGATGAACAACGACATTCCGCTAAAATATTATGATATCGCTGATGAGTACGCGACTGAGGCTGCAAAGCCGGTGAACGATGCCGAACGCGATGCGCTGGCGCACTACTTCCAGCAGCTGATCACCCGTTTGATGAACAACGAAGAAATCAGCGAAGACGCGCAGCAGGAGATGGCAACTGTCGCCGGCGTCGACGCACAGCGTATTGATGACATTGCGGAGTTCCTCAATCGCTGGGGTAACGAGTAGCCAAAGACGGGGCCTGTGTTTTACACTGCGCGCAAATTGAGTAGGTATACTCTACGAGTATTCGGTTTAATCAGGCGGAAACAGCAATGAACGGAACAATCACAACGTGGTTTAAAGATAAAGGCTTTGGATTTATCAAAGATGAAAACGGCGACAACCGCTATTTTCATGTGATTAAGGTTGCTAATCCTGAGCTGATCAAGAAAGACGCGGCGGTGACTTTTGAACCCACTACCAACAACAAGGGCTTGTCTGCCTACGCGGTGAAAGTCATACCCGACAGCAAGTACATCTATATCGCGGGCGAGCGCCTGAAGCTCACTGCGATCAAGTCATACCTGGTGTACAGCGAAGAAGTGCCGGTTGAAACCCGTATCGACAAAGAAAACGCGGTGCTGTCTGTCGGCGTGCTGATGAACAGCATACGACCGAAATCAGACGTGAAGCCTGGCGAAATGCGCACACTGAAAAAGCTGGCGATCACTACCTTCCAGGGCACGACGCTGATCTTCTCGGAAGATGAAATCGACATCGACGAGACGGTGAAGCTGCTGAAAGTCTGACGTCCTTCAGAGTGAATGAATGCCGAAACGCTGCTCTTTTCAAAAGCAGGGTTTCGGTTTTTTTTTGCATTCAGTCAGATCGGGTAGGTATATGGGGGCAAAAGCTTCTTTGTGTCAGAAGCAGATGTGAACGTTTTATATAAGAAGTGAAAGTGGTACTTTGCCGGGGTTATTACTTTTGATTCTCTTGTCTTATCTATTATTGCTGCTGCGCCAGTGTTAAAAATAAAAATAGAAAAATCAGCAGAAAGTTATGTAGTAACTTATCCATAATGTTAATTATTGATGAAATTAAAGTAACACTCCGTAAGGTTTGGATGTTTTTATTTCTCATAGACGAGAATTTACATATAGTGATATAATATGGCGGGAAAAACAGGCAGCTTATTAAGCTGCCTGTCATGTAAATAAATTTTCGAGGAGACTATTCCAGTGGGACGTAAATGGGCCAATATTGTTGGTAAAAAAACGGCTAAAGACGGTGCAACGTCTAAAGTATATTCCAAATTCGGTGTGGAAATCTATGCTGCGGCTAAACAAGGTGAACCAGACCCAGAATTAAACACAGCTTTAAAATTCGTTATTGAACGTGCGAAACAAGCCCAGGTTCCAAAGCACGTTATTGATAAAGCTATTGATAAAGCCAAAGGTGGCAGCGACGAAACGTTCATGCAAGGGCGTTATGAAGGCTTTGGTCCAAGTGGTTCCATGATTATCGCTGAAACCCTGACTTCAAACGTTAACCGCACGATTGCTAATATTCGCTCAATCTTCAATAAAAAAGGCGGGAATATTGGCGCGGCGGGTGCTGTCAGCTATATGTTTGACAATACTGGCGTGATTGTATTTGCGGGAACAGACCCTGACCGTATTTTTGAAATTTTACTTGATGCTGAAGTGGATGTACGTGATGTTACCGAAGAAGAAGGCAACATCATTATTTATACTGAATCTACAGATCTTCATAAAGGAATTGCAGCCCTCAAAGCAGCTGGGATTACTGAATTCTCAACCACAGAATTAGAAATGATTGCTCAATCAGAAGTTGAACTTTCACCAGAAGATTTAGAAATCTTTGAAGGACTCGTTGATGCCCTTGAAGATGATGATGATGTTCAAAAAGTATATCATAACGTTGCAAATCTCTGATTATAAATTAAAGAAATCTGTCATTATGGCAGATTTTATAAATTGTAAGTTTGTTATGATCAACATGTCTGATAAGATGTGTTGATTATAACGAATAGATAAAAATACTATCGCTAAAAGAAACGCATCAATTGAAATTCCTGGCCTAAACTATCTGATAATAAATGGCAAAGGCGCTCCTGCAAGTTCAGGTCTTCAATACTGAAGCGTATTATCTTGAGTAAGGACAGTGCTGATATGAATATTATTGAAAGTGGTATTCGTGACGTAAAACAAGGTGAAAATGTCACAATAGTCATGCCTGTGAATCTTTATGAATGCGAGTTGGGCCATGATGTGTTTGTCGGGCCATTTGTTGAGATACAAAAGGGATGCGTCATAGGCGACAGAACTAAAGTGCAGTCCCATACTTTCATCTGTGAAAACGTTACCTTAGGCGAGGACTGCTTTATAGGGCATGGCGTGACCTTTGCTAACGATCTTTTCAAGAGCGGAAGTCCTGACGCTTCTGCAAAAAGCTGGATTAATATTGTATTAGGTAACGCAGTAACGGTGGGCAGTGGAGCCACAATTTTAACAACGGAAATTTGCAGTGGTGCGGTGATTGGTGCCGGTAGTGTGGTGATAAAGCCCGTGCTGGTAAAAGGCGTGTATGCTGGCAATCCGGCCAGACTTTTGCGAAAGCTTTAATTATTACCCTTGCCATTGCGAACCCAAATTTATGTTCTTCCCAGACCGTTCATGTCGACCCCTCTTGTTTGCGGACATGGCGACTATTCTTGCTGCTCACGCCATATAAAGAAACGTCTGCTGCATCAGACGTTGCGTTCCTCTGAATGGTGCCGTAGATCATGACTCATTTCCTGTAGTTCATTGATTAATCGTGCTAAATGGAAGCCATCGCACACGGAGTGATGTACCTGAACGGCGAGAGGTAACACTACTTTCCCATCTTGTTCATAGTATTTCCCAAGTGTGAACATGGGGGCAAAAAAGTTCTGCATGTTCGCAATGTTGATATTAAAACTGGTAAAACTTACCCAAGGGATAGCCGATACAAAAAATACATTTTCCGGAGACTCTCCCTTCGGCCAATAAGAAAGATTATTACAATAGCGTGCAACGTCTTCTGAATAAGTGTTTTGGAAGTGATGAATATTGCCATCGTAGCGGCTCCATAATGATGAAAAAGTCTCAGTTTCATTATGGAAAATGGTATAGCTTGGATGAATTTCATTCCATATGACAAGCTCATTGTTCTTTATAGCCATACGGAATTCAGTATGCTTGTTGACAACTTTAGCAAGGAGGGAAATCATAGTAGGGTAAAATTTCCAGCCAATCTCTTTTATATGTTTTAGTACTGCGGTAATGTCTAACAGAACAGTTTGGTTAATTGTACTTTGAGCAAAAGACTGAAATACCTCAAAATGCTCTTTCCTTGGCCAACGAGACAAGTCAACAGCCGTATATTCTGGAGTTGTTTTTTTCACTTTTTATCCTTTGATTTGCAATCAAATATCATATTTTAGCCTAAGTCTTTCCATGACGTAATCAGGCTGCATGTCCCGAAGCATGTTACCAGCGAACGCATTTGCGAGAGTAGCGTATCCTTATACAGGAAGAAGGATTAAAGCCTCTTCACAAGAGACTTTGCGCCCCTGGATTTACGATGTCATTCATCAGTGTGTAACGTGCTTCTTTGCGCGTGTATTGATCGATTAACGGCACAAGTCGCCGGAAATGCTCACTGGCACAATGTTCATCGAGAGCCGCGTGGTCTGGCCATTCTTCGATGAAAATAAAATGGCCCGGATCTTTTTCATCAATATAGAGGTCATAAGCAATGCAGCGCGGTTCTTTCCTGGTGGCCGATATTAGCTCACGATACAACGGGAGAACGGTTTCAATATACTCAGGTTTGATGAAATCCTCGGCAATGACCTTTAACATACAGCCTCCTGGCAAAAATGAATGCACACTCTGCAATGAAGATATCATTAAAGCAAGATGACACCGCGTGATATCGGCTGATGAGTGAGTCATCCCAACTATCAATCAGATGATGCGCATAACTGTGATCCACTTCACCTCCCGGCAACCAAAATCTCCTGCGACTCGACGCCGTCCTCAATCTGTTTCGCCACCCTTTGTAAGGCCGGAAGATGCTTTTCCGCGGCCTGTTCGATGGTCATGGCGCTAGCCATATACACCAGATTCAGGCAGCCGATCACCCGCTGTTCGCTGCGGATGGGGACGGCGATAGAAGCGATTTTCTCCTCCTGATCCCAGCCGCGATAGTTCTGACCAAAACCGTCTTTACGCGCCCGGGTCAAAATGGCGTCGAGCTTTAAGGGTTCGCGCGCCAGCTGGAACTCTTCTCCTGGCCGGGAGGCCAGCATTTCAATCAGTTCCTGACGTTCATTCTCCGGGCTAAATGCCAGCCAGGTCAGGCCGGATGCGGTTTTCAGCAATGGCAAACGACGCCCGACCATCGCCCGGTGAAACGACAGGCGGCTGAAGCGGTGGGTTGTTTCACGTACCACCATCGCGTCCACATCCAGCGTGGAAACGTCGGTCGGCCAGATGACCTCGCGCAGCAAATCCCCCAACAGCGGGGCGGCGAGTGCGGAAATCCACTGCTCGTCACGAAATCCCTCGCTGAGCTGGCGGACTTTAATGGTTAAGCGAAAGCTGTCATCGGACAGGCTGCGCCGAACGTAACCCTCATCCTGCAGGGTTTCCAGCAGCCGTCTGACCGTGGTGCGATGCAGGCCGCTCAGCTCAGCCAGCAGGCCAACGCTGGCTCCACCATCGAGCCGGTTTAACATATTTAATAACATTAATCCGCGCGTTAATCCGCGTACGGTTTTGTATTCAGTACCGTCATCATTTTTCATATTTATTGACAAATCTACAGGTAAAACAACGTTGTGCACTTAGTGCACATCCAGGCATGTTTTGATTGTAGCGCAAAAACTCACTCCTATACTGACCGCACAATAAAAAATAATTTACATCTTTTTAACAAAATGAATTGCGCCTCGCCAGGGTCTGCAATTGCGTTTTGTCCGAGTCGTGAGGTTCTGAAATGACAACAATAAACCCTGATATCCAACCCGCTGTGCAGCACACCGTACAGGTCGCGATTGCCGGAGCCGGTCCGGTTGGGCTGATGATGGCCAACTATCTGGGCCAGATGGGCATTGAAGTGCTGGTGGTGGAGAAGCTCGACACGCTGATCGACTATCCCCGCGCTATCGGGATTGACGATGAAGCGCTGCGCACCATGCAGTCCGTTGGTCTGGTCGAAAACGTGCTGCCGCATACTACGCCGTGGCACGCGATGCGCTTTCTCACCCCGAAAGGCCGCTGCTTTGCTGATATCCAGCCGATGACCGACGAATTTGGCTGGTCGCGCCGCAACGCGTTTATTCAGCCGCAGGTGGATGCGGTGATGCTGGAAGGGCTGTCGCGTTTTCCCAGCGTGCGCTGCCTGTTTTCCCGCGAACTGGAAGCCTTCAGCCAACAGAACGGTGAAGTAACGCTGAATCTGAAAGCGCCGGACGGCCAGCGCGAAACGGTGAAGGCCCAGTGGCTGGTGGCCTGCGACGGTGGGGCCAGCAACGTCAGACGGTCGCTGAATGTGCCATTTGAAGGCAAAACCGCGCCAAATCAGTGGATTGTGGTGGATATCGCCAACGATCCGCTCAGCACGCCGCATGTGTATCTGTGCTGCGATCCGGTGCGCCCGTATGTCTCCGCTGCGCTGCCACATGCGGTGCGCCGCTTTGAATTTATGGTGATGCCGGGAGAAACCGAAGCGCAGCTCAGTGAGCCGCAAAATATGCGCCAGTTGCTGAGCAAAGTGCTGCCGAACCCGGATAACGTCGAACTGATCCGCCAACGTGTGTATACCCATAACGCCCGTCTGGCCGAACGTTTTCGCATTGACCGCGTGCTGCTGGCCGGCGATGCGGCGCACATTATGCCGGTCTGGCAGGGGCAGGGGTACAACAGCGGCATGCGCGATGCCTTCAACCTGGCGTGGAAACTGGCGCTGGTCATTAAGGGCAAAGCTGGTGATGCGCTGCTGGATACCTACCAGCAGGAACGCCGCGACCACGCCAAAGCAATGATCGATCTCTCGGTGACCGCAGGCAACGTACTGGCACCGCCAAAACGCTGGCACGGTGCGGTACGCGACGGGGTTTCCTGGCTGCTGAACTACATTCCGCCGGTCAAACGCTACTTCCTTGAAATGCGCTTTAAGCCGATGCCGCAGTACCACTCCGGGGCGCTGGTGCGTGAAGGCGATGCGAAAACGTCTCCGGTCGGCAAGATGTTTATCCAGCCGAAGGTGACGCTGGAATCGGGTGAAGTGACGCTGCTCGACAATGTCATCGGGCCGAATTTTGCGGTGATTGGCTGGGGTTGTAACCCGCAGTGGGGCATGAGCGAGGCGCAGATCCAACAGTGGCAGGCGTTGGGCACGCGGTTTATCCAGGTGGTGCCGGATACGCAGATTCATACCGAGCAGGATAACTATGACGGCGTTATCCGCATTGGCGATACGCAAAACCGCCTGCGCACGTGGTTTGCCCAGTACAACGCTTCGCTGGTGGTGATGCGGCCGGACCGCTTTGTGGCCGCCATCACTATTCCGCAAACTCTGGGCAGTACCCTGAATAAACTGGCGTCGGTGATGACGCTTACCCGCGCTACTGCCGATATTCCTGTTGAAAAGGTGGCCTGATATGCACGCTTATCTTCACTGTCTTTCCCACTCGCCGCTGGTGGGCTATGTCGACCCAGCACAGGCTGTGCTTGATGAGGTTAACGGCGTGATCGCCAGCGCCCGGGCGCGTATTGCGGCGTTCGACCCGGAACTTGTAGTTCTGTTTGCCCCCGATCACTACAACGGTTTTTTCTACGACGTGATGCCGCCGTTCTGTTTAGGCGTGGGAGCTACGGCGATCGGCGATTTCGGCAGCGCAGCGGGAGAACTGCCAGTGCCGACAGATCTCGCTGAAGCCTGCGCCCACGCGGTGATGAAAAGCGGCATCGATCTCGCCGTGTCCTACAACATGCAGGTCGATCATGGTTTCGCCCAGCCGCTGGAGTTCTTGCTTGGTGGGCTGGATAAGGTGCCTGTGCTGCCGGTGTTTATTAACGGTGTCGCCACGCCGCTGCCAGGCTTTCAGCGTACCCGCATGCTCGGGGAAGCGATTGGCCGTTTCGCCAGCTCATTGAATAAACGCGTACTGTTTTTAGGCTCCGGCGGGCTGTCGCATCAGCCGCCGGTACCGGAGCTGGCGAAGGCCGATGCTCATATGCGCGACCGTCTGCTTGGCAGCGGTAAACAACTGCCCGAAAACGAGCGCGAGCTGCGCCAGCAGCGGGTGATCAGCGCCGCCGAGAAGTTCGTGGCCGATCAAAACTCGCTGCATCCGCTGAACCCTGTCTGGGATAACCGCTTTATGAGCCTGCTTGAGCAGGGGCGTTTGCAGGAGCTGGACGCGGTCAGTAACGAAGAGTTGTCCGCGATGGCGGGCAAATCAACGCACGAAGTAAAAACCTGGGTTGCCGCCTTCGCTGCCATTTCTGCCTTTGGCAACTGGCGCAGCGAAGGCCGTTATTACCGCCCGATCCCAGAGTGGATCGCCGGATTCGGCTCCCTGAGCGCCACCACACAGAACTGAAACAGAACTGAATATGCAGGAGAAAACCATGACTTATCAACCGCAAACCGAAGCCGCGACCAGTCGTTTTCTGGAGGTGCAGGAAGCAGGCGAAACACTACGCGTGCATTTCAATGACTGTGGACAGGGCGAAGAGACCGTCGTGCTGCTGCACGGCTCCGGTCCTGGCGCGACGGGCTGGGCAAACTTCAGCCGCAATATTGATCCGCTGGTACAGGCCGGATACCGGGTGATCCTGCTGGATTGTCCTGGCTGGGGTAAAAGCGATGGGATCGTTAACCGCGGTTCGCGATCCGATCTCAACGCCCGCATCCTGAAAAGCGTAGTCGATCAACTGGATATTCAGAAAATCCACCTGCTGGGCAACTCGATGGGCGGCCACAGTTCCGTGGCGTTCACCCTGAGCTGGCCGGAGCGCGTGGGCAAGCTGGTGCTGATGGGCGGCGGGACGGGCGGCATGAGTCTGTTTACCCCGATGCCGACCGAAGGTATTAAGCGGCTGAATCAGCTGTACCGCGCGCCAACTATCGAGAACCTGAAGCTGATGATGGATATCTTTGTCTTCGATACCAGCGATCTCACTGAGGCGCTGTTTGAAGCGCGTCTGAACAATATGCTGTCGCGCCGCGATCACCTGGACAACTTTGTGAAAAGCCTCGAAGCCAACCCGAAACAGTTCCCGGACTTCGGCCCGCGCCTGGGGGAAATTAAAGCCCAAACTCTGATTGTCTGGGGACGCAATGACCGCTTCGTGCCGATGGATGCTGGTCTGCGCCTGCTCTCCGGGATTGCCGGTTCTGAGCTGCACATCTACCGCGACTGCGGACACTGGGCGCAGTGGGAACATGCGGATGCCTTTAATCAGCTGGTGTTGAATTTCCTCGCACGCCCTTAAGGAACGGACATGACCAATCTTAATCTTGAGCAGTTAGCCGCCGATTTACGTCTGGCGGAGGAAAAAGGGGAAGCTATTGCCCCGTTGCGTGAACTGATCGGCGTGGACAACGGCGAAGCGGCCTACGCCATTCAACGTATCAATGTGCAGTACGAGGTGACGCGTGGGCGGCGCGTGGTCGGGCGCAAAGTAGGGCTGACACACCCGAAAGTGCAGCAGCAGCTGGGCGTCGATCAGCCGGACTTCGGCACGTTGTTTGCCGACATGTGCTACGGCGATAACGACACCATTGCGTTTGAGCGCGTACTGCAACCGCGTATTGAAGCGGAAATCGCGCTGGTGCTGAACCGCGATCTGCCCAATGCCGACACTACTTTTGACGAGCTGTATAACGCCATCGAGTGGGTGCTGCCCGCGCTGGAAGTGGTCGGCAGCCGTATCCGTGACTGGTCAATCAAGTTTGTTGATACCGTGGCGGATAACGCCTCCTGTGGCGTGTATGTGGTCGGCGGTCCGGCACAGCGTCCGGCAGGATTAGATCTGAAAAACTGCGCGATGAAAATGACGCGCAACAACGAAGAGGTTTCCAGCGGGCGCGGCAGCGAATGTCTGGGACATCCGATCAACGCCGCCGTCTGGCTGGCGCGCAAAATGGCCAGCCTCGGCGAGCCGCTACGGGCCGGAGACATCATTCTCACCGGAGCGTTAGGCCCGATGGTGGCGGTGAATGCGGGCGATCGTTTTGAAGCCCATATCGAGGGTATTGGTTCAGTCGCCGCCACCTTTTCAGCGGCGGTTACAAAAGGAAGTCAGTCATGAGTAAGCGTAAGGTGGCCATTATCGGCTCCGGCAATATCGGCACCGATTTGATGATCAAAATTCTGCGTCACGGGAAGCATCTGGAAATGGCGGTGATGGTCGGTATCGACCCGCAATCCGATGGGCTGGCGCGCGCCAGTCGTATGGGCGTCGCCACTACCCATGAAGGGGTGATGGGGCTTATTGCGATGCCGGAGTTTGCCGATATCGATATCGTATTTGACGCCACCAGCGCGGGCGCGCATGTGAAAAACGACGCCGCGCTGCGTGCTGCTAAACCGGGGATCCGCCTGATCGACCTGACGCCTGCGGCGATCGGTCCGTACTGCGTCCCGGTGGTGAATCTGGACGCTAACGTTGACCAACAGAACGTCAATATGGTGACCTGCGGCGGGCAAGCGACTATCCCGATGGTGGCGGCGGTTTCTCGCGTGGCAAAAGTCCATTACGCCGAAATTATCGCCTCGATCGCCAGTAAATCTGCGGGTCCAGGCACGCGCGCTAATATCGATGAGTTTACCGAAACCACCTCGAAGGCGATTGAAGTGGTTGGCGGCGCGGCAAAAGGTAAAGCGATTATCGTCCTTAACCCGGCCGAGCCGCCGCTGATGATGCGCGACACGGTGTATGTGCTGAGCGAAGCGGCCTCTGAGGTTGAAGTTGAAGCATCGATTAATGAGATGGCGGCGGCGGTACAGGCGTACGTACCGGGCTATCGCCTTAAGCAGCGCGTGCAGTTTGAAGTCATCCCGCAGGATAAACCGGTCAATCTGCCGGGCATCGGTCAGTTCTCCGGGCTGAAAACAGCCGTCTATCTGGAAGTGGAAGGCGCGGCGCACTATCTGCCAGCCTACGCGGGCAATCTCGATATTATGACCTCCAGTGCGCTGGCGACCGCTGAGAAGATGGCGCAGTCACTCACTCGTCAGGCAGGAGAAGCAGCATGAACGGTAAAAAACTCTATATCTCTGACGTGACCCTGCGCGACGGCATGCACGCCATTCGTCATCAATATTCGCTGGAAAACGTGCGCCAGATTGCCAAAGCGCTGGACGACGCACGGGTCGATTCCATTGAGGTGGCGCACGGCGACGGTCTGCAGGGTTCCAGTTTTAACTATGGCTTTGGCGCGCACAGCGACCTGGAGTGGATTGAAGCGGCGGCGGATGTGGTCAAGCACGCCAGGATCGCCACGCTGCTGTTGCCGGGCATCGGCACGATTCATGACCTGAAAAATGCGTATCAGGCTGGGGCGCGAGTCGTGCGCGTGGCGACCCACTGTACCGAAGCGGACGTGTCGGCCCAGCATATTCAGTATGCGCGCGAGTTAGGTATGGACACCGTCGGCTTTCTGATGATGAGCCATATGACCACGCCGGAAAACCTCGCACAGCAGGCGAAGCAGATGGAAAACTACGGCGCGACCTGTATCTATGTGGTCGATTCCGGCGGGGCGATGAACATGTCTGATATCCGTGACCGCTTCCGCGCCCTGAAAGCGGTGCTGAAGCCGGAAACAGAAACCGGGATGCATGCGCACCACAACCTGAGCCTCGGCGTGGCGAACTCGATTGCTGCGGTAGAAGAGGGTTGTGATCGTATCGATGCCAGTCTGGCCGGTATGGGCGCAGGCGCAGGCAACGCGCCGCTGGAGGTATTTATCGCCGCGGCGGATAAGCTTGGCTGGCAGCACGGCACCGATCTGTATGCGCTGATGGACGCCGCCGACGATCTGGTGCGTCCGCTGCAGGACCGCCCGGTGCGGGTGGACCGCGAAACGCTGGCGCTGGGCTATGCTGGGGTGTACTCCAGCTTCCTGCGCCACTGCGAAGTGGCGGCGGCGCGTTATGGCCTGAGCGCGGTAGATATTCTGGTTGAACTGGGCAAACGCCGGATGGTGGGCGGCCAGGAAGATATGATCGTCGACGTGGCGTTGGATCTGCGCAACAGAAAATAAAAATGATTACGCGGCTGGCAACGTATCAGCCGCGATTCACCTGCATCGTGACCTCAGAGGTACATCTTATGACTACCCGTACCCCCACATCCTCATCCCGCCTGACGTTGACCGTCGGGCTGTGTTTTTTAGTCGCCCTGATGGAAGGGCTGGATTTACAGGCTGCCGGGATCGCTGCCGTCGGTATCGCTCACGCGTTTGCGCTGGATAAAATGCAGATGGGCTGGATCTTCAGCGCGGGCATTCTCGGGCTGCTGCCCGGCGCGCTGGTGGGCGGCATGCTGGCCGATCGCTATGGCCGCAAACGCATTCTTATTGCCTCTGTGGCGCTGTTCGGTCTGTTCTCGCTGGCAACGGCGATATCCTGGGATTTCTCATCGCTGGTGTTTGCTCGTCTGATGACCGGCGTCGGGCTGGGCGCGGCGTTGCCGAACCTGATCGCGCTGACCTCCGAGGCGGCGGGCCCGCGTTTTCGTGGTACGGCGGTGAGCCTGATGTATTGCGGTGTGCCGATTGGCGCGGCGCTCGCGGCAGCGCTCGGGTTTAGCGGTCTGGCCTCCGCCTGGCAAACGGTGTTCTGGGTTGGCGGGGTGATCCCGCTGCTGCTGGTACCGCTGTTGATGCGCTGGTTGCCGGAATCGCAGGTTTACGCCCAACAAACGCAGGTGGCTGCCGCGCCGCTGCGCGCGCTGTTTGCGCCAACTACCGCGACAGCCACGCTGCTGCTGTGGCTGTGCTATTTCTTCACCCTGCTGGTGGTGTATATGCTGATCAACTGGCTGCCGATGCTGCTGGTCGAGCAGGGCTTTCAGCCCTCGCAGGCAGCAGGAGTGATGTTTGCTCTGCAAATCGGCGCGGCCAGCGGGACGTTAATTCTCGGGGCGTTGATGGACAAACTGCGTCCGGTGGTGATGTCACTTTTGATCTACACCGGGATGCTGGCATCACTGCTGGCGCTGGGCACGGTATCGTCATTGAGCGGCATGCTGATGGCGGGATTTGTGGCGGGGATGTTTGCCACCGGTGGGCAAAGCGTGTTGTATGCGCTGGCACCGTTGTTTTACAGCACGCAGATCCGCGCCACCGGCGTGGGAACCGCCGTCGCCGTCGGTCGTCTGGGCGCGATGAGTGGTCCGTTGCTGGCAGGAAAAATGTTAGCGCTCGGCACCGGAACGGTAGGGGTGATGGCGGCTTCTGCGCCGGGGATATTGCTGGCAGGGCTGGCGGTATTTATTCTGATGAACCGCAAATCGCAGATGCCGGTCCCGGCCAGCGGTGCTTAAGCGCTCATTCGGTGGTATGAGTGGGGGAGATACGGTTCCCACTTCCGGGTGAACGCCAGTCGGTGAGGACGTTGCCAGAGTTTACATAAAGCCTGGCAACGGAGGCGTTATGAGCTGGCGACCCTTTTTGTATCTGATTATTAATCCCCACCCGACATTAAGCGCCCGGCGCGGGCATCTGCGCCTGGTGCAGGGTTGACTTTGCATTCTGTTAACAAACGCGGTATAACAAACCTTCTTTGGATGTTTAGATGTCCATACGTTCAGAAGGTTATATGCAAACAACACAACAAAATGCGCCACTGAAGCGCACAATGAAAACGCGTCACCTGATTATGCTCTCCTTAGGTGGCGTGATTGGCACAGGGTTATTCTTCAATACCGGGTACATCATCTCCACCACCGGGGCGGCGGGAACGCTGCTGGCCTATCTGATTGGCGCGCTGGTAGTCTGGTTGGTTATGCAGTGTCTGGGCGAGCTGTCGGTCGCGATGCCGGAGACCGGGGCGTTTCACGTCTATGCTGCGCGTTATCTTGGCCCTGCAACGGGATATACCGTGGCCTGGCTCTACTGGCTGACCTGGACTGTGGCGCTGGGTTCGAGTTTTACCGCCGCCGGATTCTGTATGCAGTACTGGTTTCCGCAGGTACCGGTATGGGTCTGGTGCGTGGTGTTTTGCGCGATTATTTTTGCCCTCAACGTCATCTCCACGCGCTTTTTTGCCGAAGGGGAGTTCTGGTTCTCGCTGGTAAAAGTGGTCACTATCATCGCCTTTATCATCCTCGGCGGGGCGGCGATTTTTGGTTTTATCCCGATGCAGGATGGCTCGCCCGCGCCGGGACTGAGTAATATCACGGCGGAAGGCTGGTTCCCACACGGTGGCTTACCGATCCTGATGACGATGGTGGCGGTGAATTTTGCTTTTTCGGGAACCGAGCTTATCGGTATTGCCGCCGGAGAAACAGAAAACCCGCGCAAGGTTATTCCGGTGGCGATTCGTACCACTATCGCGCGACTGATTATTTTCTTTATCGGTACCGTGTTTGTGCTGGCGGCGCTGATCCCGATGCAGCAGGCGGGCGTGGAGAAAAGCCCGTTTGTATTGGTGTTTGAGAAGGTGGGGATTCCGTACGCCGCCGATATTTTTAACTTCGTGATCCTGACGGCTATTCTATCCGCGGCAAATTCCGGGTTGTATGCCTCCGGGCGCATGCTGTGGTCGCTGTCAAATGAACGTACGCTACCGGCCTGTTTTGCGCGAGTAACGAAAAACGGCGTGCCGCTGACGGCGCTGTCGGTCAGTATGCTCGGTGGTGTACTGGCGCTGTTTTCCAGCGTGGTGGCCCCGGACACGGTATTTGTCGCGCTGTCGGCAATCTCCGGGTTTGCGGTGGTGGCGGTGTGGCTGAGCATTTGCGCTTCGCACTTTGTCTTTCGCCGCCGTCATCTGCAGCAGGGTAAGGCATTGAGTGAATTGCATTATCGCGCGCCGTGGTATCCGCTGGTGCCGGTACTGGGATTTGTGCTGTGCCTGGTGGCTTGTGTCGGGCTGGCATTCGATCCAGCGCAGAGAATTGCGCTGTGGTGCGGGTTACCGTTTGTGGCAGTGTGTTATGGTGCTTATTTCCTTACTCAACCGCGTAAAGCCAAACAGGAGCCCGAACATGTCGCAGAATAATCCGTTAAGCGCCATCCTTGATAAACAGGATTTCCTGCTGCTCGATGGTGCGATGGCGACGGAACTGGAAGCGCGTGGCTGTAACTTAGCCGACAGCCTGTGGTCAGCCAAAGTGCTGGTCGAAAATCCGGAGCTTATCCGCGAAGTCCATCTCGATTACTACCGGGCGGGGGCGCAGTGTGCGATTACCGCCAGCTACCAGGCGACACCGGCGGGGTTTGCCGCCCGTGGCCTGGATGAAGCGCAGTCGAAAGCGCTAATTGGTAAAAGCGTGGAGCTGGCGCGTAAAGCCCGTGAAGCGTATCTGGCCGAGAACCCGCAGGCGGGCACGCTGCTGGTAGCAGGGTCCGTCGGGCCTTACGGCGCGTATCTGGCGGATGGTTCTGAATACCGTGGTGATTACCAACGTAGCGCTGAAGAGTTTCAGGCGTTTCACCGCCCGCGCGTGGAAGCCTTGCTGGATGCCGGGGCCGATCTGCTGGCCTGTGAAACCTTGCCAAATTTTGCCGAAATTAGCGCGCTGGCTGAGTTGTTGACCGCATTTCCGCGTGCACGGGCGTGGTTCTCATTTACCCTGCGCGACAGCGAGCACCTGAGCGACGGTACACCGCTGCGTGACGTGGTCGCGCTGCTGTCGGGTTATCCGCAGGTGGTGGCGTTAGGTATTAACTGCATTGCGCTGGAAAACACCACCGCTGCGTTGCAGCATTTACACGGTTTAACGGCACTGCCGCTAGTGGTGTATCCGAACTCGGGTGAGCAGTACGATGCCGCGAGCAAAACCTGGCATCATCACGGTGAGCATTGTGCGCATCTGGCGGATTATCTGCCGCAGTGGCAGGCCGCTGGCGCCCGGTTGATTGGCGGGTGCTGTCGCACCACGCCTGCGGATATTGCCGCGCTAAAAGCGCGAAGCTGAGAGTTTATCCGGCCTACATCGTTCACTGTAGGCCTGATAAGCGTAGCGCATCTGGCATTGACGGATGGCGGCGCAAGCGCCTTATCCGGCCTACAATGCCACAAAACGTTATGCCGCATCCGCCAGAACAAACATGCCGTACGGATGGATTTCGAGATAATACTGCTCGCCGACGTCCGGCTGTAAACGCGTAGCGTTGACCTGCAATAAGATCTCCTGCCCGTGCCATTCCACCGTGACTTCATACTGGGGTCCCATATACGCCACGTGGCGGATCACGCAGCGCTGACTCTCTTCGCCGCGATCGCTGAGCGTGATCGCCTCCGGGCGCACGCCGACCATACCTTCGCCTTGCGTACCAAAGTGCAGCGGGCGCGGCAGATGATAGCCGTAGATATCAACGTATTGGTCACTGAAGGTGGCCGGGAACAGGTTGGCATCACCCATAAAGCTTGCCATAAAGCGCGAGGCGGGCTGGCGATAGAGATCCTGCGGTGAACCGATCTGCATGATGTGCCCCTTGTTCATCACCAGCACGGTATCGGAAACCGCAAAGGCTTCGCTCTGATCGTGGGTAACGTACAGCGAGGTGATATCAAACTGCTTTTGCAGTTCGCGGATCTTGTCGCGCATGCTGCGACGCAGGTTGGCGTCGAGGTTACTTAACGGCTCATCAAACAGCAGCACTTTCGGCTTGAGGATCAATGCGCGCGCCAGCGCCACGCGCTGTTGCTGACCGCCGGAGATCTGATCGACATAGCGCTCTTCGAAGCCTTCCAGATCCACCATCGCCAGTGCCTCTTTGACACGGGCTTTCACCTCAGCGCGGGACACGCCGAGCATCTTCAGACCGTAACCCACGTTCTCTCCCAGCGACATATGCGGGAACAGGGCATAGGACTGAAACACCATACAGATATCACGCTGCTGAATTGAGCGATGGGTGACGTCTTCGCCATCAATGAAAATCTGCCCTTCGCTCGGTTTTTCCAGCCCGGCGACCAGGCGCAAAATGGTGGTTTTACCACAACCGGATGGGCCGAGCAGCGTCACCATTTGCCCCTGCGGGATGGTGAGGTTGATATTGTCGATAACCGTGTTGCTGCCAAATCGTTTGGTGACGTTGCGCAGTTCAACGAAATTTTTCTGAGTCATAGTGCGCTCCATTACGCCTGGTTTTTGGCTTTTGAACGGGAGGTACGTGATTCACCGATCAGCCAGTCAAATATGAAAATAATCGCCAGCATCACCACGATCAGAATGGAACCGTAGGCAATCGCCACACCGTATTCGCCATCTTCCACGCGGTTCAGGATGTAGGCCGTCGCTACACGGGTATCCGGCGTGACGAGGAACACAATGGCGCTGACGGTGGTAATGGCGCGCACAAAGCTGTAAATCAGCGCCGAAAGGATCGCCGGGCGCAGCAACGGCAGCAGGATATGCGTAATGGTACGCAGCGAACCGGCGCGCAGGCTGAGCGAGGCTTCATCCAGTGATTTATCGATCTGGCCTAAGCCCGCGATACCCGCGCGAATGCCGACCGGGACGTTACGCATTACCATCGAGATAATGACAATCGCCGCCGTACCAGTGAGGTAAACCGGGGCGCTGTTAAAGGCCAGAATGTACGATACGCCCGCGACGGTGCCTGGAACGGCAAAGCACAGCATAGTGGTGAACTCGATGGTCTTCTTGCCCTTAAACTGCTGGCGCACGACTACCCAGGCGATCAGCAGGCCGAAGATGGCGGTGATTGGCGCGGCAATCCCGGCGTAGAGCAGAGTGTCGAGCAGTGAAGGCCACGCGCCGTCGCTCATTCCCTGGCCGAACAGTTTGCTAAAGTTCGCCAGCGTCAGGGTGTAGTCCACGCCCCAGTTAACGGTGAAACTGCCGTAGAAAATGCTGCCGTACAACAGAGCGTTAAAGGCAATCCACACCGCCAGCAGCGCGACCACGCTCCACACCAGCGTCACCGGCAGCGGTTGCACGTCGCCCCGGTAGGATTTACCGGAAACGGTGACGTACGAGCGTTTACCAATCCACATGTACTGCACGCAGAACACCAGCAGTGAGAACAGCAGCAGGAACGCCCCCAGCGTACTGGCAGCCTGGTAGTCGAGCTGCGAACCGGTGATGTAGAAGTAGATTTGCGTCGCCAGCACGTCGAAGTTACCGCCGAGCACCAGCGGGTTACTAAAGTCGGCCAGCGATTGCACCACCACAATCAAAAAGGCGTTGGCCAGCGCGGGTTTTAGCAGTGGGACAAACACGCCGTTAAAAGTCTGCCAGCGGCTGGCACGCAGGGTGTATGACGCTTCTTCCAGTGACGGATGAATAGTTTTGATTGCGCCGTCGAGGATCATAAACGCCATCGGTGTGAAGGCCAGCACCTGCGCCAGCCAGATGCCGGTAAACCCGTACAGCCAGTTGGTGTTGGTTAAGCCAAACCATTCGACCATAAATTCGGTGATATAGCCGGAGCGTCCCATCATCAGCGTGACGCCAAGACCTACGACAAACGGCGGGGTGACGATCGGCAGTATCGAGAAAATTCGTCCGATGATGGCGCTGCGTTTGGCGATGCGGGTGGTGTAGATCGCCAGCACCAGGCCAAAAAAGGTGCAGCCGACGCCGACGGCAATCGACAGCATAATCGAGTTGAGGATCACCTGAATGATGTGCGCCTGCGACAGCACATTCATAAACGCCAACGGGGCAAATTCCCCGGCGTCGTTGGTGAACATCGGAATAAAAATCGCGATACTCGGCCAGACGATAAAAATACCGATCAGGGCGACAATCGCGGTGAGCGAGCCGATGACGAAACGGTCGCCGCCCAGCCATTCCAGACGGGTGAGCGCCAGGGTCATGATCGCGCCAAGTGCGATAAATAGCACGATGGTGGCATAGCCTAAGCCGCGCCCTTCAAGGGTCGCGCTGGTGACGATAAACGCCATACAGAAAAATGCCCAGCCCGCGTCAAGATAATGGCGGCCGCGCTGTTCGCGTTTAGCTTCATGGAACGGGCGAACCAGCAGCAGGCTTGGCAGCAGATACCACAGCCAACTGATATTCAACTGTGACCAGCCGTAGGCGGCGAGTATTTCCTCGCGCGTCGACTCCAGCAGACCGTAGTCCAGGCTCCAGCCTGGCAACAGGGCAAACGCCAGCCAGCCAAGCAAAACCCAAAGAAATATCGCATCCCGTTTTTTCACGGGATGGAGTGCAAGTGTGTGTGACATAGCGGTTCCGGTATTCCAGGCCGGATGCGGTATTTACGCCGCACCCGGCAAATGATCGCCGATGTAGGTTTATTTACCCATCTTCACTTCGCTGACCCACTTATTGATCAACGCTTTACGCACGTCGGTCGAGCCGTACTTATCCATGTCGTAATTGATAAGCTTCAGATCGTCGAGTTTCAGCGAGTTAGGCGACGTCTCGGCGGTGGTGTTGGTCAGGATCTGATAGGACTTGCCTTTCTTCCACGCCAGCTCCTGAGCATCTTTTGACAGTACCCAGTCAACGAACAGTTTGGCGTTGTCGAGGTTGCGCGCGCCTTTCAGAATGCTGACGCCGCCGATCTCATAGCCAGTACCTTCGCACGGTGAAATTAGCTCCAGCGGTGCGCCCTGTTCTTTTTCCAGCGAGTAGTCGTGCAGGAAGCCAATGCCAATAGCCGTTTCGCCACGGGCGGCGTTACGCGCCGGAGCAATGCCGGATTTGGTGTATTGGGAGACGTTGGCGTTGAGCTGTTTCAGGTAGTCAAAGGCCTGATCTTCACCCCACAGCTGGGCAAAAGTCGCCAGCGCGGTATAGGCGGTACCGGAGCTTTGCGGGTCAGCAATCTGGATTTCACCTTTGTATTCCGGTTTGGTCAGATCCTTCCAGCATTTTGGCACCGGCAGGTTTTTCTCTTTCAGGCGCTGGGTATTGACGCCAAAGCCCAGAATACCGACGTAAACCGCCGAGGAGAGATTGCCTTTCACCTTCGCGGGATCGCGGAATTTCTCCATGATCTGTTCGAGATTGGGTGATTTATACGGCTGCAGCAGGCCCATTTCACCGGCCTGGGACTGCGGATCCAGCGTACCGCCGTACCAGACGTCCGCCTGCGGGTTTTTCTTCTCGGCATCGACTTTCGCCAGCGTACTGCCCGAGCCGTTGCGAATGAATGAGGTTTTCACATCATATTTTTCACCGAAGGCTTTGGTTTCGGTTTCGCACATCTCGTTAGTGGCGCTGCAATACACCACCAGACGGCCCTGAGCCTGGGCTGCATTGCTGAAGGCCGCCAGCGTCAGCGCGGAAGCAATCAGGGTAGAGGTAAGCGTCAGTTTCATTGTTTTATCCTTTGACTGAGAGAAGGGGTAATGCCCGCAATGAGCAGCGGCATCAGCAATAAACCCATAAAGACAGCGGCGACCGAGAGCAAACTGAACATTCCCGACCAGCCGTAGTGTTCTATGACCAGCGACAGCGGCCAACCCGCCAGCGCGGCCCCCAGATAGGCGAACAACCCGAGAAAACCGGTAATTGAACCTGCCGCTGCTTTGTGTCCGCACTCCACCGCTGCGAGGCCAATCAGCATCTGCGGGCCAAACACAAAAAAGCCCACGGTAAAGAAACAGACAGCCAGTAGCGCGTAGTGGTGCACCGGCGCCAGCCATAGCGCGGCGACGGAGACCATCAGCCCCAGCGTGAACAGCAAAATCATCGGCGCACGCTGACCGCTGAACAGCAGATCCGATCCCCATCCGGCAAACAGCGCACCGAGCAAGCCGCCGACCTCAAACAGCATCACCGTGGCATTGGCGCTGAGCAAATTCACGCCGTGGCTTTCTGTCAGCCAGATATTGCCCCAGTCGTTGAGCGCAATGCGGATTAAATAAACCAGTACATACGACACGCCAAGCAGCCAGATCATCGGGTTCTTCAGCATGGTTATGCGCAACATTTGCCACAGTCCCATCGGCGGGCTTTGCTGCTCCTGACGCAGCTCCAGCGGATCATGCCGCCATTCCCCAACCGTCGGTAATCCCTCTTCCCGGGGCGTGCCTTTCAGTTGCAGGGTGAGCCAGATACCTAACGCCATGCTGATAATCCCCGGTGCCAGCATCGCTGCCTGCCAGCCCCACCAGTGGGCGGCAAAGGCGCTAATCAGTGGGATAACGGCGCCACCGATATTGATCGACATATTCCAGCAGCCCCACCAGAATCCACGTTCGTTGCGCGAGTACCAGTGGGTCAGCAGGCGAGCGCAGGGCGGCCAGCCCCAGCCCTGGAAAAAACCGTTTAGCGTCCAGACCGCCAGCAGTAGCGTCAGCGATTCACCAAACGCGAACACCACGTTCAGGATGCCGGTAGCGAACAGGCCAATGCCCATAAATGCGCGCTGCCCGTGGCTGTCGTGCCAGAGTCCCGCGGTAAATTTCGACAGACCATAGGTCAGGTAAAACAGCGATCCCAACAGACCGATATCACTTTTATCCAGTCCCAGATCCATTTGCAGTGCCGGGAGCACGTAGTTAACGCTTTTGCGCGTCAGGTAAAACGCCGCGTACCCGATGACCATGCACATCAGCAGCTGTGGACGCAGCGTCCGGTATTGTTGGTTGATGTCGGTACGCATAGCCGTCTCCGTTTTGCTGACTATAAGAAAGTGAAATCGAAAGGGGATGAGAGAAAGTCCAGAGTGACTAAGACTTTTTCCTGGTTAGCGGCTGATTTGTTGCAAATTTGTGGGCAGGTTAACAATTACCCGCGTGCCGTTGTTTGATTCGAGCGTGAGTTCGCCACCAAGGGCGCTGACCCGCTCACGCATCCCCTGGATACCGAAACCGGGAATTTTTTCCGGCAGAATACCCACGCCGTTGTCAGCGACGTCCAGAAACAAGCGCTGTTCCTGCTGGCGCAGCGTAATCGATACTTCGCTGGCGTCGGCATGTTTACAGACGTTATTGAGCAACTCCTGCAGTAGCCGATACAGTGTGAAGCGCACCGTTTCATTTTCTGGCGTATTTTCAAGCTGATAGTCAAACCAACAGCGAATGCCTCGTTCGGCAAAGGCAAATTCATTCACCAGGTGATGCAGGGCATCTTTAAAGGCCAGTTCATCGAGCGCGGGCGGGCGCAACTGGCGCAGCAGTTGGCGGGTGGAGTGGTGAATACGCCGGGCAAGATCGTTGATCTGATTTGCCGCCACCAGCGTTTGCTCGCGACCCGGTGCGCGTTTGACCAGTTGTGATTGAATTTGAATGGCGGTGATGTTCTGACCAATTTCGTCGTGCAGTTCCCGCGCCAGGCTTTTGCGCGTGTTTTCTTCGGTGCGGATCAGCTGTTCGGTCAGCGCGCGACGCGTCGCCAGTTCGCTTTCCAGACGCTGGCGATAATGGTGCAGGTTTTGCGCCAGATGCTGCTGGCGGCTGATGGCGATCCCCAGCCCTATACCCAGCAGCGCCTGGGTGGCGAGGAAAATCTCCAGCTCCACTAAGTTGCTGAACCCGACGCCGATTTGCCGGGCGATGGTGATCATCATACTGCCGAGCAATCCGGACAACACGCCGCCCTGCCAGCCAAATTTCCACGCCATCACCACGTTCGGTAAGAACACCACGATCAGCAGCAGGCGCTCGATCTCCGGCGACAACACCATCTGGGTGCCGATGCCAATAATAAAAAACAGGCTGCACCAGATGATAAGCGAGGTGCGCAGCGGGGGATTGGTGGTATCCAGCCCGAGCAAATGATAGCGGTGCTGCTGGCGCAAAAATTCATAGATCAGATAGACAAACGGGGTGAGCAGCACACCGCCGGTAAACGATGCCAGCCCAATCAACATCGCCGGGCTTTGGATAAACGGTGAAAGCAGGGCGGTATTGAGCAATGAAGTGATCGTCACCGCGGCCAGCAGCAGCGTTAAGCGCTGCCAGTAAAGCGGGAAGCGGTGCCAGTATGACTGACCGATACTGGCCGGTATCAGGCTTATCAGCGGTGCGGCCAGCAGAAGATAACCGTTGAGTAACTGTTCGTTGTGCAGCCAGAACAGGATCAATACCGGCGGCAATACCAGCGCGGGCCAGTAGCGGCGAGACAGCAGGATGAGCAGCGCGAGATACACGCCATGCGGCAGAAATAATGCCGCCTGCTGACCATTGTGGGTCAGGTAAAAACCTAACGTCCACAGCATTAGCCAGCCCGAACCCCAGGCCAGCAGAATAAACAGAGAAATAACCCAATGACGAAGGTTACGCGACATTAATGCCCCGTCAGCAACTGGTGGTCGAGGGCAAAATGCACCAGATCGATGGTGCTGTGGCATTGCAGCTTGCCCAGTACATTCGCGCGATGAACGTGCACCGTCTTGTGGCTGAGGTCGAGCTTGAAGGCGATCTCTTTTACGCTGTCGCCTTTGACCAACAGCTCAAACACTTCGCGCTCGCGTGGGGTCAGTACTTCCAGTACCTGTGCGGGCTGTTCGCCGCCGCGTAACGCCCGCAGCGCATCGGCGCACAGGTAATGCCCGCCCATACCGACCGATCGTACCGCCTGCACCAGTTCCTCTGGTCCGCAGCGTTTGGTCAGGTAGCCACTGGCCCCGGCATCCAGCGCGCTTTGTACAAACGTCGGCGCGTCATAAATACTGAGAATAATGGCGCGAAAGCCGGGTTTTTGCGCCCGCAGCCGTTTTAGCAGACTCAGACCATTTTCATCCGGCATGGCGATATCCATGACCGCAACATTGACGTCCTCGCGCAGTAATGCCGGCCAGGCCTCTGCCGCGCTGCTGTACTGGCCGATAACGGCGAGATCCTCTTCGAGACCGAGTAATTGCGCAAAACCGGAACGCACCACCACATGGTCGTCCACCAGCACAACATGAATCATGATATTGCTCTTTTGCCTGACAAGAATATCTATGATGCCTGCCAGCGCCACGCTGGCAATCATCCAGACGCAGTTATGTAACGAATGTAACAAAATCGCAATAATTTACAGCGAGTGTAGGCCTGATAAGGCGCTTGCGCCGCCATCCGGCAACAGTGCCTGATGGCGCTGCGCTTATCAGGCCTACGTTCTGTAATGAGCGAAATTGCTAACCATTGCCGCTTTTTTTCTAAAAACGCTTTGTTCTTAGCCAGAATTTTTAATTCCTTTATCAAATTGTGCCGCAACGAAATACTGCCTCCATAACAAGACAGGGGAGCAGACAATCATGGCTATTTCATCGCGTAACGCACTTCTCGGTGCACTGGCATTCATCGCATTTCAGGCGCAGGCGGTGAACGTCACCGTCGCCTATCAGACCTCCGCTGAACCCGCCAAAGTGGCGCAGGCGGATAACACCTTTGCTAAAGAGAGCGGAGCCACCGTTGACTGGCGCAAATTCGACAGCGGCGCGAGCATCGTGCGGGCGCTGGCTTCCGGCGACGTGCAGATCGGTAATCTTGGCTCCAGCCCGCTGGCGGTCGCTGCCAGTCAGCAGGTGCCGATTGAGGTTTTCCTGCTGGCATCAAAACTTGGCAATTCTGAAGCGCTGGTGGTGAAGAAAAATATCAGTAAACCGCAAGATTTAGTGGGCAAACGCATTGCCGTGCCGTTTATTTCCACCACCCACTACAGCCTGCTGGCGGCGTTAAAACACTGGGGTATCAAACCCGGTCAGGTGGAGATTGTGAACCTGCAGCCGCCGGCAATTATTGCCGCCTGGCAGCGTGGGGATATTGACGGCGCGTACGTCTGGGCGCCGGCGGTCAATGCGCTGGAAAAAGACGGCAAGGTATTAACCGATTCTGAAAAGGTTGGCGAGTGGGGCGCACCGACGCTGGACGTGTGGGTGGTGCGCAAAGATTTTGCCGAGAAGCATCCTGAGGTGGTGAAAGCCTTTGCCAAAAGCGCGATTGATGCGCAGCAACCTTATATCGCTAATCCCGATGAGTGGCTGAAGCAGCCGGAGAATATCAGCAAATTGTCGCGTTTAAGCGGCGTGCCGGAAGCGGATGTGCCGGGACTGGTGAAAGGTAACACTTACCTGACGCCGCAACAGCAGACTGCCGAACTGACCGGACCGGTGAACAAAGCGATTATCGACACCGCGCAGTTCCTCAAAGAGCAGGGCAAAGTCCCCGCCGTCGCGACAGATTACAGCCAGTACGTTACCGATCGCTTCGTGCAATAAAAGGAGGCGCTGATGCTGCAAATCTCTCACCTCGCAGCCAGCTACGGTGGAAAACCGGTGCTGGATGATATCAACCTGACGCTTGATAGCGGCGAACTGCTGGTGGTACTCGGGCCTTCCGGCTGCGGCAAAACCACGCTGCTAAATCTGATTGCCGGGTTTGTGCCGTATCAGCACGGCAGCATTACGCTGTCAGGTAAGAAGGTGGAAGGTCCGGGCGCGGAACGCGGGGTGGTATTCCAGAACGAAGGTCTGCTGCCCTGGCGTAACGTGCAGGATAATGTGGCCTTTGGTCTGCAACTGGCAGGGGTAGAGAAAGTGCAGCGTCAGCGTATCGCCCAGGAGATGTTGCAGAAAGTAGGGTTGGACGGTGCGGGAAAACGTTTTATCTGGCAGCTTTCTGGCGGCCAGCGCCAGCGTGTTGGTATTGCCCGGGCGCTGGCGGCCAATCCACAGCTCCTGCTGCTCGATGAACCGTTTGGTGCGCTCGACGCGTTTACCCGCGAGCAGATGCAAACCCTGCTGCTGAAGCTCTGGCATGAGACCGGCAAACAGGTGCTATTGATTACCCACGATATTGAAGAAGCGGTATTTATGGCCACCGAGCTGGTGCTGCTCTCATCCGGCCCTGGTCGGGTGATGGAGCGTCTGCCGCTTAATTTTGCCCGACGCTTTGTGGCCGGGGAAGCGAGCCGCAGTATTAAGTCCGATCCGCAGTTTATTGCCATGCGCGAGTACGTGTTAAGCCGCGTCTTTGCGCAACGGGAGGCGTTCTCATGAGCGTAGTTATTAATGATAAACCGCGACAGCGCACGCTGAACTGGCGCTGGCCGTTTTCACGTCAGATAACGTTAAGCCTTGGTACGCTGGCCGTCATTCTGGCGGTGTGGTGGACGGTGGCAGCGCTGCAATTAATCAGCCCGCTGTTTTTGCCGCCGCCAGGGCAGGTTTTGCAAAAACTGCTCGTTATTGCCGGGCCACAGGGATTTATGGATGCCACGCTGTGGCAACATTTGGCAGCGAGCCTGGCGCGAATTGTTATCGCCCTGCTGGCCGCCGTGCTGCTGGGCGTCCCGGTTGGGGTCGCGATGGGCCTGAGCCCGACGATGCGCGGCATTCTCGATCCGATCATTGAATTATACCGTCCGGTTCCGCCACTGGCCTATTTACCGCTGATGGTGATCTGGTTTGGTATTGGTGAAACCTCCAAGATCTTGCTGATCTATCTGGCGATTTTCGCGCCTGTTGCGATGTCGGCGCTGGCCGGTGTCCGCAGCGCGCAGCAGGTAAGAGTACGCGCCGCACAATCACTAGGGGCCAGCCGTGCGCAGGTGTTGTGGTTTGTTATTTTACCCGGTGCATTGCCGGAAATACTCACCGGGCTGCGCATCGGGCTGGGTGTCGGCTGGTCAACGCTGGTGGCCGCAGAGCTGATTGCCGCCACGCGAGGTTTGGGTTTTATGGTCCAGTCCGCCGGTGAATTTCTGGCAACGGATGTGGTGCTGGCGGGGATCGCGGTAATTGCCGTTATCGCCTTTATTTTAGAACTGGGTCTGCGCGCGCTTCAACGTCGTCTGACGCCCTGGCATGGAGAAGTACAATGAGTGAACGTCTGAGCATTACCCCGCTGGGGCCGTATATTGGCGCACAAATCACCGGTGCGGATTTGGCGCGCCCGCTGAGCGATAACCAGTTTGAGCAGCTTTATCACGCCGTACTGCGTCACCAGGTGGTATTTCTGCGTGAGCAGGTGATTACGCCGCAGCAGCAGCGTGCGCTGGCGCTACGTTTTGGCGATCTGCATATTCATCCGGTCTACCCGCACGCCGAGGACGTGGAGGAGATTATCGTGCTGGATACTCACAACGATAATCCGCCAGATAACGATAACTGGCACACCGATGTAACCTTTATTGACACGCCGCCTGCCGGGGCGATTTTAGCGGCGAAAGAGCTGCCATCAACCGGGGGCGACACCCTGTGGACCAGCGGGATTGCCGCTTTTGAAGCGCTCTCTGAACCGTTTCGTCAGTTGCTGAGCGGCCTGCGGGCAGAGCATGATTTCCGCAAATCGTTCCAGGAGTACAAATACCGTAAGACGGAAGAAGAGCACCAGCGCTGGCTGGACGCGGTGGCCAAACATCCCCCGTTACTGCATCCGGTGGTGCGCACGCATCCGGTAAGCGGTAAACAGGCGCTGTTTGTGAACGAGGGATTTACCACGCGGATTGTGGATGTCACGGAGAAAGAGAGCGAAGCGCTACTCGGGTTCCTGTTTGCGCATGTCACTAAACCAGAGTTTCAGGTGCGCTGGCGCTGGCAGCCTGACGATGTGGCGATTTGGGATAACCGTGTGACGCAACATTACGCCAATGCGGATTATCTGCCGCAGCGGCGTATTATGCATCGGGCCACGATTTTAGGGGATAAGCCGTTCTATCGTGCGTCGTGAGTTCCTGACCGGTGCCGATTGTGGGCCGGATAAGCGTAGCGCCATCCGGCACCGTGCCGGATGGCGGCGTAAACGCCTTATCCGGTCTACAAACCTAAATGCGGTCCGATATACCGCTGGTAGCGATTTGCCTTCAGATACGTTAAATCCACCAGTACCAGACCATCCACGCAGTTGTTAAAGTCCGGGTCGCTGCCAAAGTCGATAAACTGTACGCCACCTGGCTCACACACTTCGGAATATTGCTTGTAGAGTGGTGGAATACCACAACCAAGGTTGCCGAGCAGCGACTTCAGCCGCGTCAGGTCTTCACTGTAATTTTCCCCGCCAAACTGCGCCAGTGCGTCGGGTAACGAGGCCGGGTACGGTCGGCGTGACTCCGCCAGCGGATGTGTTGCCGGAAACCACAGGCGATAAAAGGCAACCAGCAAATCGCGGGCCGAGGGCGGTAGCCCACCAGAAATAGAAACCGGGCCAAACAGGTAGCGATAGTGTGGATGGCGCGCCAGATACGCGCCGATACCGGACCACAGATAGTCCAGGCCGCGGCGTCCCCAGTAGCGTGGCTGAATAAAGCTGCGCCCCAGCTCAATGCCGTGCTGGAGGATATCGTCCATCCGTTCGTCGTAATGAAACAGGCTATAGCTGTAAATGCCGTCCAGCCCGCGCTTTTCCATCTGTAGGGCGGTCGGCATAAAGCGGTAGGCACCGACGATCTCCAAATCGTCTTCATCCCACAGGATCAGATGCAGGTAGTCATCGTCGTAACTGTCGATGTCGCGGCGTTTGCCGCTACCTTCGCCTACCGCGCGGAAGGCGATTTCCCGCAGACGGCCCAGCTCACGTAGCAACGGAACCTCTTCCTGACCATTACGCTGCCATAGATAGATAACCTTACCGTCTGCTGTATGCCCCAGGCACTCGGCCTGGTGTAGCTCGCGCTTGAGCAGGGCACGGGGTTCCGGGCGAGCGATCGCGCTTTCGGTTTTAAAGACGCCCGGCCGTCCTTTTCCCAGTAGCTGAACGTGTCGGTAGCACTTGTCTGTCATTTCTCGCGGCGTAGTTTGTGGGTTGCACCATGTTGTCCACGCAATTTGCTCGCCAATGGTCACCGGCAGGTTGCTGTTCCGGCGGCGAAACATCTGCTGCATTAACAACAGCATCGGCAGGTTTTGCGATACCAGTGCGCTGGCATAAAACAGCGTGCTATTGCGTGCCTCAATCCACGCAGGTAAGAGCGGTGCGCGGTATTTGGCGGCGAGCTTAATAAAGCCGGAGTGCCATTTTTTATCGTGAATGCCGCGCCGGGTTATGCGCGAAACTTCACCGGCCGGGAAGAAGATCAGCACACCGCCGTTTTGCAACTGTCGATCCATCAGCTGTAGCGCCGCTTTAGCGGTGCGGCCATTGATATTATCCACCGGAATAAACAGCGAACTGAGCGGTTCGAGATGAGTGAGCATGCGGTTGGTGACGACTTTAACATCGCGGCGAACGCGAGAAACGGCGTACAGCAGGGCCAGGCCGTCGAGTGTGCCGGTAGGGTGGTTGGCGATGATAACCAGCGGCCCTTGTTCGGGAATTTGTTCCAGACTACGGACCGGAATTTGACAGTGAATGTTGAGATGCTCCAGCACCTGTTCGACGGTATCTAACCCTTTCAGATGGCGGTGACGAGCGGCAAACTGTTGGAATTCCTCTTCATGTAACAGTTTTCTCAGCACTTTTTTTTGCCACGGGGCGGGTCTCGCCTCTGGCCACAGGTCGTCGATGACATTGTCGAGACTAAACATAGCGGCTCCTCCTCTGTCCTTTTGTGACAGTAGAAGGGCGATGTGTCGGTTAGATGGCGGTTTGGTGACGTTTTATGATAAAACGCCCCGCAGTGCGGGGCGTTGAAAGGAATTAACGCAGGATTTTTTTCTCAGCCAGATCGAGTGCGAAGTAGCTGAAAATCAGATCCGCGCCAGCGCGCTTGATCGAGCCTAAGCTTTCCAGCACCACTTTCTCTTCATCTATAGCACCCGCCAGCGCCGCGAATTTGATCATCGCGTATTCACCGCTGACTTGATAAGCGCCAATCGGCAGCTCGGTGCGCTCGCGGATATCGCGCAGAATATCGAGGTATGCGCCAGCCGGTTTGACCATCAGGCAGTCTGCGCCCTGGGCTTCATCCAGCAGCGATTCGCGGATCGCTTCCCGACGGTTCATCGGGTTCATCTGATAGGTTTTACGATCGCCTTTCAGCGCGGTGCCTGCGGCTTCACGGAACGGGCCGTAGAAAGAAGAAGCAAATTTGGTGGAGTAGGACATGATCGCCGTATCGGTGAAGCCCGCGGCGTCCAGCGCCTGGCGAATCGCCTGCACCTGGCCGTCCATCGCGGCGGAAGGCGCGATGAAGTCAGCACCCGCTGCGGCAGCAACCACCGCCTGCTTGCCAAGATTGGCCAGGGTTAAATCGTTATCCACGCCGTGCTCGCATAATACGCCGCAGTGACCGTGCGAGGTGTATTCACAGAAGCAGGTATCGGACATGACAATCATTTCCGGCACGGTCTGCTTACAGATACGCGACATGCGCGCCACCAGACCGTCTTCTTTCCATGCATCGCTGCCGGTGTCATCGGTGTGGTGGGAAATACCGAAGGTCATGACTGAGCGGATGCCTGCATTAGCAATGCGTTCAATTTCGCGTGCCAGATGCTTCTCTGGAATGCGCATCACGCCTGGCATGGCCTCGATGGCTTTGTAATCGTCGAGTTCTTCTTCAACAAAGATCGGCAACACCAGGTCATTTAAGCTCAGTGTTGTCTCTTCAAACATAGCGCGCAGCGCAGGTGATTTGCGCAGGCGGCGAGGGCGTTGGATTAGGTCTGTCATGGTATGCCTGATGTTTGTGAAATCGAAGGCCGTAGTATACCCGAACCTGAGGGCGGGTGGTTTACGAAAGTTGGCTTTATATTTGGATTTCCCGTGGCGAAAGGCTGAATCATTAGAACAATTTATTTATATTCATTATTTTGTTTGTTTTTGTTTTTATTATTTTAAATGTTGATGGATTTATTTGTTTATCACGTAACATAACTCTCGCCTATTTATTTTTTATTTGTTTGAGTATTGGGTGGATTATTTGATAATTATATGCGTTAGATGTTGTGTGTTTTATATCTTGTTGAAAATATTTGTATTTTTGTTTTATTGTTAAGACCTGGTTAATTCATGATGTTGTCCGATTTCGGACAGTGAGCAAAGAATAATTGAACCTTTCCGTTGTGAAACAGCATAATCGGCCCTGCGAAACATAAAATGTTTTCTTTGCATTGATAATTGATGGATCAACTATATTACGTCCCTGAGGAGGGATGACAAATGCACATCTGGAAAAAGAAACTTGTAGTCTCACAATTAGCATTAGCCTGCACTTTGGCAATCACTTCTCAGGCGAATGCTTCAACCGATATTTCTGGAACCACGTACACAACGTTCACCCATTATAATGACGCATCTTATGCCGATGGTGTTTACTACGATGGGTATGTCGGTTGGAACAATTACGAAGCTGATAGTATTTATAACGGTGATATTTATCCAGTAATCAATAACGCTACTGTTAACGGCGTTATTTCTACTTATTATCTGGATGATGGACTATTTACTAACAGCAATAACAACAGCCTGACGATTAAAAATAGTACCATTCACGGTATGGTGACTTCCGAGTGTATGACCACGGATTGTACTAACCGTACGGGTACCGACTATTACTACGATCGTTTGGCGATGAACGTCATCAACTCAACTATCGATGACAACTACGAACATTATACCTACAACGGTACCTATAACGATGCGGCTGATACGCACGTTGTCGACGTTTATAACCTGGGTACGGCTATCACGCTGGATCAAGAAGTTGATCTGTCTATCTCCAACAACTCTCACGTTGCGGGTATTACGCTGACTCAGGGTTATGAGTGGGAAGACATTGACGATAACACCGTCAGCACTGGTGTAAACAGCGGCGAAGTATTTAATAATACTATTGCTGTTAGCGATTCTACCCTGACCTCTGGTTCATGGTCTGATGAAGGCACTTCCGGCTGGTTTGGTAATACCAGCAATGCAAGCGATTACAGCGGTTCTTATACTGCTGATGATGTTGCATTGGCTGTTATTGCACATCCAGATGCCGATAACGCGATGCAGACGACTGCCACGTTTAATAATTCCACGTTGATGGGTGATGTTCTGTTCTCCAGCAACTTCGATGAGAACTTCTTCCCGAACGGCGCTGATACTTATCGTGATACTGATGCCGACCTGGATACCAACGGTTGGGATGGTACTGACCGTCTGGATCTGACCCTGAACAACGGCAGTAAGTGGGTGGGTGCGGCAATGTCCGTACATCAGGTTGATGCTGATGGCGACGGTGTTTACGACAGCTATGCAGCAGGCACAGAAGCTACCGCGACGCTGATTGATATTGCAGCCAATAGTCTGTGGCCTGATTCAACCTACGGTATTGATAGCGACACGACCTCTTATGACGAAAATGGTCATGTGGTTGGCAACTCTGTTTACCAGAGCGGTCTGTTCAACGTCACGCTGAACGGCGCATCACAGTGGGATACCACCAAAACCTCTCTGATTGACACACTGAGCATTAACAGCGGTTCCGTCGTGAATGTGGGTGATTCTACCCTGATTTCTGACACCATCTCTCTGACCGGTGCTTCTGCCCTGAACATCAACGAAGATGGCCATGTTGCGACCGATACCCTGTCTATTGACAACAGTACCGTCACGATTGCTGATGATGTTGCTGCTGGCTGGAGTGTAGGTAGTGCTGCACTGTATGCCAACAACATCAACGTTACCAACAACGGTATTTTGGATGTGGGTAACAGCACAGGTGATGCACTGCAGGTTGATACGCTGAACCTGACCAGCTACACCGATGCTTACAACCATGTTAATGCGGGTGTTTTCGACATCAACAGCACTAACTATGTGTTGAATGCTGACCTGACCAACGATCGTACTAACGACAAAACTCAGGCTAACTACGGTTATGGCGTAATCGCAATGAACTCTGATGGTCATCTGACTATCAACGGTAACGGCGATTCCGACACCTCCTACGATCAATCTGAAGTTGATAACTATGGTGACCACGTAGCGGCAGCAACCGGTAACTATAAAGTGCGTATCGATAACGCGACTGGCGCTGGTTCTGTTGCTGATTACAAAGGTAACGAGCTGATCTACGTTAACGACACCAACAGCACCGCAACCTTCTCTGCAGCTAACAAAGCTGACCTCGGCGCTTACACCTATCAGGCGCAGCAGCAGGGTAACACCGTTGTTCTGCAGCAGATGGAGCTGACCGACTACGCAAATATGGCTCTGAGCATCCCGTCTGCTAACACCAATATCTGGAACCTGGAACAAGACACCGTTGGTACTCGTCTGACTAACGCACGTCATGGTCTGGTTGATAACGGTGGCGCATGGGTAAGCTACTTCGGTGGTAGCTTCGATGCGGATAACGGCACCATCAACTACGATCAGGATGTTAACGGCATCATGGTCGGTGTTGATTCCAAAATTGATGGTAACAACGCCAAGTGGATTGTCGGTGCAGCAGCAGGCTTCGCGAAAGGTGATATGAGCGATCGTACCGGTCAGGTGGATCAGGACAGCCAGACTGCCTATATCTACTCTTCTGCTCACTTTGCCAACAACATCTTTGTTGACGGTAACTTAAGCTACTCCCACTTCAATAACGATCTGTCTGCTAACATGAGCAACGGTCAGTATGTTGACGGCAGCACCTCTGCTGATGCCTGGGGCTTTGGCTTGAAACTGGGTTATGACCTGAAACTGAGTGACGCAGGGTACGTAACGCCTTACGGTAGCGTATCCGGTCTGTTCCAGTCTGGTGATGACTATAAACTGAGTAACGACATGAAAGTTGATGGTCAGTCTTATGACAGCATGCGTTATGAACTGGGTGTAGATGCAGGTTATACCTTCGCCTACAGCGACGACCAGGCGCTGACCCCGTACTTCAAACTGGCCTACGTTTACGACGATTCTAATAACGATGCTGACGTAAACGGTGACTCTATCGACAACGGCGTAGAAGGTTCTGCGGTACGTGTTGGACTGGGTACTCAGTTCAGCTTTACCAAAAATTTCAGTGCGTACACCGATGCTAACTACCTCGGCGGAGGTGATGTCGATCAAGACTGGTCTGCAAATGTAGGTGTTAAATATACCTGGTAAGAGCCTTTTTGCAGAGAAAATAAGGTAACTTACTCGTAATAATGCCCGTCACGGATTTGACGGGCATTTACTGCAAGGAGTGCGCACATGCTATCTACAAATAAACCGCTGGTGGAATTTGGGATGTTGGATAAATGTTTGTCTAAGTATGGCGAACATTTCGAATGTGATAGTAAAAAACAAATTATATATTCCCATGATATAGATGGTGATGACACTTTTATCATTTTAAGTGGTGTTGTTTCCCTGCGTAGAGGGGAAAACGTGCTGGTCGGGATTGCACAGGCGCCTTTTATTATGGGCCTTTCTGATGGCGTGATGAAAACAGATGTACAATACAGATTAATGACCGAAAGTAATTGTACGGGATATCATCTTCCTGCCTCACAAACAATTAATATCATTGAACAATACCAGCTTTGGCGGGAAGCTTTTTGCTGGCTGGCATGGCAAAACGCCATGCTCGAATTGCGCGATCTGCAGTTGATCGGTAACAACTCCTACGATCAGATTCGCGCCACGTTGATCTCCATGACGAAATGGGACGAGGTTCTGCGTTCGCGTATCGGCGTCATGAACTATATTCACCAACGTACACGAATTTCACGCTCAGTTGTCGCTGAGGTTCTCGCAGCATTGCGTAAAGGTGGATATATTGAAATGAATAAAGGCAAACTGGTGAGTATTAACCGTTTGCCTTTTGAGTATTGAATCAGGAGGCGGGGATCACTTGCGGTTTGTTGCCGCTCAGTTCGCTCACCAGATTGTTGATCCCGTCGCTCATATTGGTAAAGCGGGTCAGCGGGGAGCGGGTTACCACGACAAAGGCCCCGACGTTTTGCTGTGGGATCATCGCCATATAAGTAATGAAGCCACCGCCGCCACCGGTTTTTTGAATAATTCCTGGACGCCCATTCTTCGGCGCCATATAGACCCAGCCCAAACCTAGCGCATCGGCTCTGCCCGGAACATCCATCCCTATCACTTTGGTTAACTGCGTACGCTGATAAATCAGCGTCTGCATCCGGTCGGCCTGCTGGCTACGATGATAAAAATCAGAGGAGAGATACTGTTGCATCCAGCGCATCATATCGCCGGGCGTAGAATAGACGCCGCCGCTGCCCATGGCCGCCAGCGTATTGTTACACGGGCTGGCGCCTTTTTCCGCGACCATCAGGCGTGCGCACTGATCGGGGGACGGGGTAAAGGTGGTGTCTTTCATCCCGAGCGGTCGGGTGATTTTCTCTTCAAACAACTGCGGATAAGGTTTGCCGGATGCGGTTCCCAGCGCATCGGCCAGCAGGTCAAACGCTAGGTTCGAATAGGAAGCCTGCGAGCCAGGTGCGGCTTTTAGCGTTGCGGTAGAGAGATAGCTCCAGCGCTGTTCGCGAGTCGGCCAGACAAAGACCGGGCGTTTTGCCGCGCCGCCAGGCTGCTCGCGTGGCAGTGCGCTGGTGTGCGTCGCCAGATTCACCAGCGTGATAGGCGTTCCCTGATATGTCGGAACGCGTGCGCCTGGTGGGGCATATTTACTCAATGGATCGTTGAGTTTTACTGTGCCCTGATCGAGTAATTTCACTAACATTTCGCTGGTCATTAATTTGGTCAACGACGCGATGCGAATAACGGAATCCAACTGCGGGTGAACATTATTGCCGGGGCGCGTTTCACCAAAGCTACGAAACACGCGCTGATTACCATCAATCACCACAAGCGCCATCCCCGTAGCGCCGCTGCCGTAGAAAATATGATCGGCATACCGGTCGACAATGTCAGAGGCAAAGACGGGATCGGTTATAGGCTGTGCCGCCTGGACAGATGTCAATGACGCCGCACACAGCGCGGCAGAAAAAAGCAGACTACGTTTCAACGGTGGTGTCCATGAGTTAGAGGAAATAAAAGATGACGTGCGTATGCGTATTTATACTACTCGTTGGCATATTGCAAAGCGCTTATCAGCCAATGATAGTGGGAAAAACGTAACGATGAGTAAACGTGGGCTTTTCCCGGAGAGTGGATGTTCGCTTTTGTGATCTCACGCTGTAATAATCTGAACATGCCGGAACGCTGTCGGCGTGAAAACCGCAGAAACAATTCTACAAAACCAGATAGCGAACTAAGTGCGCCGGTTCTGGTCACAATTGTCGGTTTCAGCTTGTGTTTATTGGGCGTAAGCCGTCTTGCCGCGGTAAACCACCGTGGCAAATGCACAGCAGTCGTCATAACGATAAGAAGTTAGCAGGAGAGCACTATGTTTAAGTCTTTTTTCCCAAAGCCGGGGCCGTTCTTTATTTCGGCATTTATTTGGGCACTGGTCGCTGTTGTATTTTGGCAGGCTGGCGGGGGAGCCTGGGTTGCACAGATTACCGGCGCATCGGGGGATGTACCGATTAGCGCGGCGCGATTCTGGTCACTGGATTATCTGATTTTTTATGCGTACTACATTCTGTGCGTTGGCGTGTTTGCGCTGTTCTGGTTTATCTACAGTCCGCACCGCTGGCAGTACTGGTCGATACTCGGTACCTCGCTGATTATCTTCGTCACCTGGTTTCTGGTTGAAGTCGGCGTCGCCGTCAACGCGTGGTATGCCCCGTTCTACGACCTGATTCAAACCGCACTCAGCACACCGCATAAGGTGAAAATTGAGCAGTTCTATCAGGAAGTGGGGATCTTTCTCGGGATTGCGCTGATAGCCGTCGTCATTGGCGTGATGAACAACTTCTTCGTCAGTCATTACGTCTTCCGCTGGCGTACCGCGATGAACGAACATTATATGGCGCACTGGCAGCATCTGCGTCATATCGAAGGTGCGGCGCAGCGTGTGCAGGAAGACACCATGCGTTTCGCTTCCACGCTGGAAGACATGGGCGTGAGTTTTATTAACGCGATTATGACGCTGATTGCCTTCTTGCCGGTACTGGTTACGCTTTCTGCGCATGTCCCGGATCTGCCGATTGTTGGACATATTCCTTACGGTCTGGTGATTGCTGCGATTGTCTGGTCGTTGATGGGGACCGGGCTGCTGGCCGTGGTGGGGATCAAACTGCCTGGGCTGGAGTTCAAAAATCAGCGGGTGGAAGCGGCGTACCGTAAAGAGCTGGTGTACGGTGAAGATGATGGTAATCGCGCGACGCCGCCGACGGTTCGCGAGCTGTTCCACGCGGTGCGTCAAAACTACTTTCGCCTCTATTTTCACTATATGTACTTCAATATCGCCCGTATCCTTTACCTGCAGGTTGATAACGTTTTCGGCTTGTTCCTGCTGTTTCCATCGATTGTTGCCGGTACGATTACGCTCGGTCTGATGACGCAAATCACCAACGTGTTTGGTCAGGTACGCGGCTCGTTCCAGTATTTGATTAATTCGTGGACAACGCTGGTTGAGCTGATGTCTATCTATAAGCGTCTGCGCAGCTTCGAACGTGAACTGGATGGTCAGGAAATTCAGGCTGTTACCCATACGCTTAGCTAACAAAAGGAGATGTTATGCCGACGGTTTCCCGTCTTTACCCCTGGTCTGGTCTGGCGGCGTTGGTGCTGGTGGGGTGTAGTAGCCAACCCGCGCAGCCATTAAAGAAAGGGGAGAAAGCTGTCGATGTGGCGAGCGTGGTGCGGCAAAAAATGCCTGCCAGTGTGAAAGACCGGGACGCGTGGGCGCAGGACCTGGCGAAAACGTTTGAAAGCCAGAAGCTGGCGCCGACGGTTGAAAATATCTGTTCGGTGCTGGCCGTGGCGCAGCAGGAGTCCAACTATCAGGCCGATCCGGTTGTCCCGAATTTAAGCAAAATAGCCTGGAAAGAGATTGACCGTCGCGCCGAGCGTATGCATATCCCGGTGTTTTTGGTTCATACCGCACTGAAGATTAACTCGCCAAATGGGAAAAGCTACAGCGAGCGTCTGGATTCAGTGAAGACGGAAAAGCAGCTTAGCGCCATTTTTGATGATTTCATCAATATGGTGCCGATGGGACAGACGTTGTTTGGTTCGCTCAACCCGGTGCATACCGGGGGGCCGATGCAGGTTAGCATTGCGTTTGCCGAACAGCATACTTCCGGGTATCCGTGGAAAATGGAAGGAACGGTACGTCAGGAAGTCTTTACCCTGCGCGGCGGACTCTGGTTCGGCACGTATCACTTGCTGAATTACCCGGCGAACTATAGCGCGCCTGTCTTCCGTTTCGCGGATTTTAATGCGGGATGGTATGCCAGCCGTAATGCGGCGTTTCAGAATGCCGTCAGCAAAGCCAGTGGTGTGAAGCTGGCGCTGGATGGGGATTTGATTCTCTACAACAGCAAAGAACCGGGTAAAACGGAGTTGGCGGTACGCAAGCTTGCCGGGAAGCTGGGGATGAGTGAGAGCGATATCCATCGTCAGTTGCAAAAAGGCGACAGCCTGGCCTTCGAGGAGACTGCGCTGTACGAGAAGATGTATAAGCTGGCGGAAGCGAAGGCTGGAAAAACGTTACCACGGGAAATGCTGCCAGGTATTCAACTGGAAAGCCCGAAGATTACGCGTAATTTGACCACGGCATGGTTTGCTAAACGCGTGGACGATCGTCGGGCGAAGTGTATGGGTCAGTCATCGTTGTGATGACGATGGCGCCAGCGCGCCAGCGCCGCGATGACGCCAAGGATAAGGCAGCCTGTGAGGAAGGGAATCAGTCCAAACAGGGTGCCGACGCCTAAGCCAATTTCAACGCGTGGGCGTCCGGTCTCTTGCATCTGTAGCTGCATCAGTTCTTCATAGATACCGGGCGCATGGGCTAACAGATTTAAAACCTGAGCCCCGGCCCAGAAGCAAAACAGCACAAAAACGGCATACGCAATGTTTCCGGGCAGAGAGGAGGTATCTCGATGCTTGCCCTTAAACAGGGATTTTGAGAGCGTAAAATCAGCCATAGGGACCTCCAGAGATATCCTGCGTTGTCGATGCCATACCAGTAACTGACAGTGAGTCTGACAGGTGATCGGGATTGTCAATATCAGAATGATGGTAATTTCAGGTAGAGATTATTCCTGGATTTTGGTTTTTTGTTGAACGTCACAAATATGTAACCTTAAGTTAAATTGATTCACATTTAAGAATTTCCGCACAGGACACAGACGCCCGCAGGGAAATGTGCGAGGATGCTGTTCAACGCTGAACTTCCACCGGAGCTGTTATGAACCTGCCTGTAAAAATTCGCCGCGACTGGCATTATTACGCGTTTGCCATTGGGCTGATCTTTATTCTGAATGGCGTGGTGGGATTATTGGGTTTTGAAGCGAAAGGATGGCAAACCTATGCGGTGGGGCTGGTTACGTGGGTGATTAGCTTTTGGCTAGCGGGACTTATTATTCGCCGCCGCGCCGATGAGGATGAAGATGTCAAGGATGCCCAATAGTTATCGGGCATCCTGTCTGCTTTTACATGCTGGTTTTCAGCGCGCTATCGGCAGCGTGGCGCTCCAGCGCCAGCTCGATCAGACGTGTGATCAGATCGGTATAGCTTAAGCCGCTGGCCTGCCACAGTTTGGGATACATACTGATGTTGGTAAAGCCCGGCAGCGTGTTGATCTCGTTGATCACCACGTCATTCTCTGCGGTGAGGAACACATCCACCCGCGCCATCCCGGCGCAACCCAGCGTCTGGTAAGCCTGAATAGCGATCTCACGGATCTTGTCGTTAATTTCTGGGGCAATCGCCGCCGGAACCACGACTTTGGCCCCGTTATCGTCAATATATTTGGTATCGTACGCGTAAAAATCACTGTTCAGCACGATCTCGCCACAGGTACTGGCCTGCGGATGATCGTTGCCCAGCACCGCGCATTCTATTTCGCGACCTTTGATCCCTTGCTCGACCACAACTTTATGATCGAATTCAAATGCCAGCGCGATGGCCTGGTTGTACTGTGCTTCACTGGTCACTTTACTGACGCCAACGGACGACCCCTGGTTGGCCGGTTTCACAAACAGCGGCAGGCCCAGGCGGGACTCGACCTCGGCAAAGCTGATGCTGTTGCGATTGGCGCGAGTTAGCGTAATAAATGGCGCGATGTTTAATCCGGCATCGCGCAGCAGACGTTTGGTGACGTCTTTATCCATGCAGGCTGCAGAGCCCAGCACATCTGAACCGACGAACGGTAAATTCGCCACGCGCAGCATGCCTTGCAGTGAACCATCTTCACCCAGCGTGCCGTGCACAATTGGGAAAATAACATCGACCGTTGGCAGCGGCTGACCATTTTGCGCATCGATCAACTGATGTTCTTGTTTACCCGGCACCTGCGCCAGACTGGTCGCGGAGGGACGCAGTGCAATATGCGCCGGATCGTTTGAATTGAGCAGATAGTTACTGGCATCGCTCACGTGCCACTGCCCTTGTTTATCAATACCTAACAGCACAACGTCAAAGCGAGTCTTGTCGATGGCATCGACAATATTTTTTGCCGATTGCAATGACACTTCATGTTCCGCTGATTTACCACCAAATACGATTCCTACCCGCAACTTTGCCATCTTAAAAACCCATTCCTTGAATGCAAAGCACATACATTACCACGACAAAACGCAGGATTCCTCGGCTTCTGGCAGATTGTTTTAGTGGATTCCCCGGGAATGAATACGCACAAACCCACAGGGCATGTTAGAAGCATAATTCCCTGTATTTAATGTGGATTTGATGTGATGAATATCACAAATATGATGAGCGGGGAGATAAAATACTAAACTGTGAAACATCGCACCTCTGGACCCTCGTTTGAAGGCGTAATTTGTTAAGCTGCTCGCAGTTTTCAGCTACTTACCGTTATGAGTCCTTATGGAATCCTGGAGAGTTAACCTTATTTCCGTGTGGTTCGGTTGCTTTTTCACCGGACTGGCGATCAGCCAAATCCTGCCTTTTCTACCGCTCTATATCTCCCAACTGGGAGTAACCTCGCACGAAGCGCTCTCAATGTGGTCCGGGTTAACGTTTAGCGTCACGTTTCTTATTTCTGCCATTGTTTCACCGATGTGGGGCAGTTTAGCTGACCGTAAAGGGCGTAAGCTGATGCTGTTACGGGCCTCACTGGGTATGGCAATTGCCATTTTGCTGCAGGCATTTGCCACTAACGTCTGGCAGCTTTTTCTGCTGCGCGGGGTGATGGGGTTAACGTCGGGATACATTCCTAATGCGATGGCATTGGTGGCGTCGCAAGTCCCGCGCGAACGCAGTGGTTGGGCGTTGAGCACGCTCTCAACGGCGCAAATTAGTGGAGTGATTGGCGGGCCGCTGATGGGCGGTTTTATTGCCGACCATGTTGGTTTACGTGCGGTATTTTGTATTACCGCCGCGCTGTTGGTGGTGAGTTTTTTGGTCACACTGTTCTTAATTAAAGAGGGTGTCCGACCAGTGATTAAAAAAAGCGAGCGTTTAAGCGGGAAAGCTGTTTTTGCTTCGTTACCGTATCCCGCGCTGGTCATTAGCCTGTTTTTTACCACCATGGTGATTCAACTGTGTAACGGCTCAATTGGCCCCATTCTGGCGCTGTTTATCAAATCGATGGTGCCAGATAGCTCAAATATTGCCTTTCTCAGCGGCCTGATTGCCTCGGTTCCCGGCATATCCGCTTTGATTTCAGCGCCACGTCTTGGAAAGTTGGGCGACAGAATTGGTACTGAACGGATTCTAATGGCAACGCTCATCTTCGCCGTGGTGCTGTTTTTCGCTATGTCGTGGGTTACCACGCCGTTGCAGTTGGGAGTTCTACGTTTTCTGCTTGGCTTTGCCGATGGTGCAATGCTGCCTGCGGTGCAAACGCTATTAGTGAAATACTCCAGCGAGCAGATTACCGGGCGCATCTTTGGGTATAACCAGTCGTTTATGTATCTTGGCAACGTCGCTGGACCCTTGATGGGGGCAACCGTATCGGCCATGGCGGGTTTCCGCTGGGTCTTTATCGCTACCGCGAGCATTGTGCTTATTAATATCTGGCAACTGGCTATCGCGTTGCGACGCCGGCGTCTCGCTCGCTGAATGGCGGATTAACAGCGCGGGTTGCCAGCGTTGTTAATCCATAATTGAAGATTATATATATGGGTGACTATTAATCTCCTTACCCTTTTATATTGAATTATTCTGCAGAAAGCGTTATTCCCCCTTATTTTGTGTTGTGATTGTTTTCGCAAAATGTTTTATTTCTGCAATAAATACAACTTTCATCCTCTAGGAAGTTGTGAGTCTTAGTGATAACGTGGCCTTTATTTGGTTAAGGGAATACGAAAATGAAAAATCTCATCACTGAGTTGTTACTTAAGCTCGCCCAAAAAGAAGAAGAGTCGCAAGACCTGGCCGCGCAAGTCGCAACGTTAGAGCGGGTCATCATGGAAATGCTGCGCAACATGGCAACAAATGAGCAGCAAACACTGATTCGTCAAATAGAAGACGCGCTGGCAGGGGTAAGTCAAATGCCTGCATTTCTGACGACCATGCACAGTGCTGGCGAGAACGTACCTAAAACGTGTTGAGATATCTGCAGATACTTATCCACGAATTATCATAAAAGTGTCACATCAAATACTTATAGTCGCTTTGTTTTAATTTTACCGTATTTGTACATGGAGAAAATAAAGTGAAACAAAGCGCACTCGCTATTGCCCTGTTACCCTTGCTGTTTACCCCGGTTATTCATGCAGAAACATCTACCGTAGCGGCTATGGATAATCGTGCCGCACAGGGAGATATCACCACACCGGGTGGCGCGCGTCGATTAACGACTGATCAAACGGCAGCACTACGAGATTCTTTGAACGATAAACCGGCCAAAAATATTATTTTATTGATCGGTGATGGTATGGGGGACTCGGAAATTACCGCTGCGCGAAATTATGCAGAAGGCGCCGGTGGTTTTTTTAAAGGTATTGATGCGTTACCCCTGACCGGACAATACACGCACTACGCGTTGGATAAAAAAACGGGTAAACCTGACTATGTGACCGATTCCGCAGCCTCTGCGACGGCATGGACGACCGGTGTTAAAACATATAACGGTGCGCTGGGCGTTGATATTCACGAAAAAGATCACGCCACTATTCTGGAAATGGCTAAAGCTGCCGGTCTGGCGACAGGCAACGTATCCACTGCTGAATTGCAGGATGCCACCCCCGCCGCGCTGGTTGCGCATGTGACGTCGCGTAAATGTTACGGACCGAGCGTCACCGCTGAGAAATGCCCGACGAATGCGCTGGAAAAAGGCGGTAAAGGGTCAATCACCGAACAATTATTGAATGCCCGCGCTGACGTTACGCTGGGCGGCGGGGCAAAAACCTTTGCTGAGACCGCTGCTGCGGGCGAGTGGCAGGGGAAAACGCTGCGCGAACAGGCTCAGGCCCGTGGTTATCAGATGGTCAGTGATACCGCGACGCTGGCAGCCATTACCGAAGCGAATCAGGATAAACCGCTGTTAGGTTTGTTCTCTGACGGCAACATGCCGGTACGCTGGGAAGGGCCAAAAGCGTCTTACCACGGTAACCTTGATAAGCCAGTCGTGACCTGTACGCCAAATCCAAAACGTAACGACACGGTGCCAACGCTTGCCCAGATGACGGATAAAGCGATTGAGCTGTTAAGTAAGAATGAAAAAGGCTTTTTCCTGCAGGTAGAAGGCGCGTCCATCGATAAGCAGGATCACGCCGCAAACCCGTGCGGTCAGATTGGTGAAACGGTCGATCTGGACGAAGCTGTACAGCGCGCGCTGGCCTTCGCGAAGAAAGACGGCAACACGCTGGTTGTCGTGACCGCTGACCACGCGCATGCCAGCCAGATTGTTGCGCCAGACACCAAAGCCCCTGGCCTGACTCAGGCGCTGAATACCAAAGATGGTGCGGTGATGGTTATCAGCTATGGCAACTCGGAAGAGGAATCTCAGGAGCATACCGGCAGCCAGCTGCGCATTGCTGCCTATGGTCCGCATGCGGCGAATGTGGTAGGCCTGACCGATCAGACTGACCTGTTTTACACCATGAAAGCGGCGTTAGGTCTGAAGTAACCTGCTATTTGGCCACTTAATTTTAATAATGAGGTGGCTATTTCTGCGTCAGCAACCAGACTTACTACACGTCATCCTTCAGGCAGCCAACATCGAAGTTGCTTGAAAGGTGACGTGTAGAGTGAATACTCACAACAGGATGGTGCTATGAAAATAACATTGCTCGTTACCCTATTATTTGGCCTGGTTTTCTTAACTACCGTCGGCGCTGCCGAGAAGACGTTAACCCCGCAACAACAGCGTATGACCACCTGCAACCAGCAGGCGACGGCGCAGACCTTAAAAGGGGATGCCCGGAAGACATATATGAGTGATTGCCTGAAAAACAGTAAGTCTGCGCCTGATGAAAAGAGTCTGACGCCGCAGCAGCAGAAAATGCGTGAATGCAACGTTCAGGCAACAGAGCAGTCGCTGAAAGGCGACGATCGTAAAAAATTTATGAGCGCTTGCCTGAAAAAAGCTGCGTAATACATACGGGTGAGCGGATAAAATCGCTCACCCGAAATATCATACTTCCGCCGCCAGACCCCTTTCTATAATTTGGGAAATTTGTTTCAGAATATTCCCAAATACGATGAATGATGAAAACTTTTATCAAAAGAAGGCCGTACCGAATGAAGCATTTATATCGCTTCATCAAAACGACCACCAACGTTCCGGTCTGCGATTTGCCCGACGGATAAGACTGCCTCGCGCAGTCGGGCTGGGGGGAATGTTTTTCCCCATTGCGTCGGTATTAGTCTCGCAACCCATAACCGGAGGTTGGTGGCTGTTACTGGTGGGATGGGCGTTTGTCTGGCCGCACCTGGCGTGGCAGTTGGCGAGCAAAGCGGAAGATCCGCTGTACAGTGAATTTACGAATATTAAAACCGATGCGATCCTCGCTGGCATGTGGGTGGGGATCATGGGGGCAAACCTGCTGCCATCCACGGCGCTACTGATGATTATCTGCATTAACCTGATGGGCGCAGGTGGGGTGCGATTATTCATCGCTGGCGTCGTGTTGATGGTGGTTTCATGTCTGGTGACGCTACAGTTAACGGATATTCCGGTCGTGTTTAGCAGTACGCAACTGAGCGTGCTGTTGTCGCTGCCGGTACTGGTGATTTACCCGCTGCTGTTTGCCTGGGTTAGCTACCAGACGGTGATCAAATTGGCGGAGCATAAACGCCGTCTGCAGGTAATGAGTACGCGGGATGGAATGACCGGCGTTTATAATCGGCGCCATTGGGAGCTACTGCTGCGCAATGAATTTGATAATTGCCGTCGTCAGCAACGTGATGCCACGCTGCTTATTATCGATATCGACCATTTTAAGAGCATCAATGATACCTGGGGTCATGATGTTGGGGATCAGGCGATTGTTGCGCTGACGCGTCAGTTGCAAATGACGCTGCGCGGCAGTGATGTGATTGGGCGTTTTGGTGGTGATGAGTTTGCGGTAATTATGTGCGGAACACCTGCAGCCAGCGCCATCGCAGCGATGTCGCGCGTCCATGAACGACTTAGCCAGTTACGCTTGTCCTGTGCTCCGCAAGTAGCCCTGCGGATTAGCGTCGGTGTTGCTCCGCTGACTTCTGAAACAGAGCACTACCGGGAGTGGTTGAAGTCAGCGGATATGGCGCTTTACAAAGCAAAGAATGCCGGACGTAACCGTACTGAAGCGGCGGCCTGACGTCCGACTTGCACTCAGGATTTGCTGAGTTTCTCTGATTGTTCCATGCACTTAACCATCGCTTCGATGACTGATGAACGGAAGCCGCGTTCTTCGAGGACGCGCACTGCCTCAATGGTGGTTCCGCCAGGCGAGCACACCATATCTTTTAGTTCTCCAGGATGTTTACCCGTTTCCAGTACCATCTTCGCCGAGCCCATGACCGCCTGTGCCGCGAATTTATATGCTTGCGCGCGTGGCATGCCGCCCTGAACGGCGGCATCCGCCATGGCTTCGATAAACATAAACACATAGGCCGGGGCTGAACCACTGACGCCAACGACCGGGTGAATCATCGATTCTGCGATGACTTCGGCTTCGCCAAAGCAGCGGAAAATATTCAACACGTCAGCAGTATCTTCCGGTGTTACCAGCGCATTTGGGGTGACGGACGTCATTCCTGCATTGACCAGTGACGGCGTGTTAGGCATTGCGCGGATAATTTTACGGTCATGACCCAGTGCGCGGGCGAGTTGATCGAGGGTGACGCCCGCCGCAATGGATACCACCAGGGAATCTTTGTTCAGGCTGGAGGTGATTTCACTCAGCACTTTAATCATGATGCCTGGCTTCACGGCACCAAAGACAATATCTGCAATCTGCGCGACTTCTTGCGCAGATTGCGCCGCATTTATGCCGTACTGATCGTGCAGTGCTGCGACTTTATCGGGAGAGGGGGTATAGACCCAGATTTGTCCGGGGAGTACCTGGCCGCTGGCGATCAGGCCGCCAAGAATCGCTTTACCCATATTTCCGCAGCCGATAAAACCAATTTTCTTGTCCATCTTGTCACTCCCTATGCGTGATATTCATTGTTTATACCCATAATCCTTCAAGTAACTTGAATTATTTAGGGTAAATCTGGGAAAGCTAAGCTTAGCGCGGAATGAAGGCGTTCAGAAGAAGAAACAGCGCTTTGCCTGAAAGTAAAAGCACGAGACAATGTGCAATTGCACATGTGTCTGGAGGTGTTATGACGATTTGGGTGGATGCGGATGCGTGTCCGAATGTGATTAAAGAAATTTTATATCGGGCCTCCGAGCGGATGCAGATGCCGCTCATTTTGGTCGCCAATCAGAGTTTGCGCGTTCCGCCTTCGCGTTTTATCCGCACCTTACGTGTTCCGGCCGGGTTTGATGTCGCCGATAACGAAATTGTGCGCCAGTGCAGCGCTGGAGACCTGGTTGTCACGGCGGATATCCCGCTGGCCTCTGAAGTCATTGAAAAAGGCGCTGCGGCGCTCAACCCGCGCGGTGAGCGCTATACCGAGGCAACGATCCGTGAACGTCTGACGATGCGTGATTTTATGGATACGCTGCGTGCCAGCGGGATCCAGACCGGGGGACCTGACAGCCTTTCGCCGCGTGACAGGCAACATTTTGCGGCGGAACTGGACAAGTGGTGGCTGGAAGTTCAACGTAGAAAATAATAATTGTAATTTATTTTTTACACTTTCTTCGTTGTGAATTCTTGTTATAGTAGGGTTTAATCAATTTTATCGCCTTATTGGAATATATTCTTTACACTTTGGCGATGTACTAGTTTGATGGTATGATTATAACTTTAACAGCATCAGATCCCGCTTACCTGCGGTTCTCTGGGGAACTTCTGTGATGACACAACCGCTTTATCTTGTTGGCCCCCGGGGGTGTGGTAAGACGACAACCGGTATGGCGCTGGCGAAAGCCATCGACTTTCAGTTTGTTGATACCGATCGCTGGTTGCAATCACATCTGCAGATGACGGTGGCTGAAATTGTTGAAAGAGAAGGATGGGAAGGTTTTCGCGCCCAGGAAACGACCGCCCTGCAGGCCGTTACGGCCCCCTCAACAGTCGTAGCGACCGGCGGCGGTATTATTCTTACTGAATATAATCGTCACTACATGCGTAGTCACGGCATGGTCATCTATTTAAACGCACCAGTATCGGTACTGGTAAACCGCCTGGAAGAGGCGCCTGAGGAAGGATTGCGCCCGACGTTAACTGGCAAGCCATTAACCGAAGAAGTGCAGGAAGTGCTTGAGCAGCGCGATGCGCTGTATCGTGAAGCGGCGCATTATATTGTTGATGCGACGAATGAACCTTCGCAGGTTGTGGCTGATATTCTTGTGATACTGTCGCAAGCCCGGTCACGGCTACAGGGCGGAGCTTATTGTTAAGGGCTTCCCGATATAGACCGACCTTTCCACTCCATCCCGGGCGTGCAGACATATTATCTGTCCTCTGCCGGAGCGTGCCTGTATCACAATTTTCGAACCTCCTGCTATACCGCGGAAAGTGAAAATTAAGCGATAACAATCTAGTACTGGAATGATTAGGAATCTTTACACTATGCATCGCCGATCTGCTGCTACGCTTTTGAGCATTTGTAGCGCAGGTCAGTACCCGGCATTTGTCCGGGAATTCACGGCAAAGTAAGAAGACGGTGGAGCAACAAATGAGTACGTCGTTGGCTATCCTCACGATTGGTGTTGTGCCGATGTGTGAGGTGTTACCGCTCCTGACGGAATATATAGATGAACAACACATTACTCACCACAGCCTGCTGGGACAGATGCGGCGAGAAGATGTGATGGCCGAGTATGCGGTCTCGCCCGGCGACGAGTCGTTATTGACGCTGCTGAGCGACCATCAACTGGCTCATGTCTCGCGCCAGAAAGTCGAGCGCGATTTGCAAAGTATTGTTGAAGTGCTGGATAACCAGGGTTTTGACGTTATTTTGCTGATGAGCACGGCCTCAATTACCCGCCTGACGGCCCGCAATAGTATCCTGCTGGAGCCTTTACGAATTATTCCTCCCCTGGTGGCCTCAATTGTGGAAGGGCACCAGGTTGGGGTGATTGTGCCGGTCGCCGAGTTGCTCCAGGCCCAGGAACAAAAATGGCAGGTGCTACAGACGTCCCCCGTCTATGCCGTGGCAAACCCGATTCACGGTTCTGAACAACAGCTGATTGATGCCGGAAAAGATCTGCTTGAGCAGGGCGCGGATGTGATCATGCTGGATTGTTTGGGTTTTAACCAACGCCATCGTGATTTACTGCAAAAGTCTCTGGATGTCCCGGTTCTTCTGTCTAACGTACTGATTGCCCGACTGGCATCCGAGTTGCTCGCTTAATTTTGCGTGACAGGTACAACGCCAGGCCCCTATATTGGTTATCAACTTAATCACGAGATAGGGCCAGTTGTATGCTTCAAAGTAATGAATACTTTTCCGGCAAAGTAAAATCGATCGGTTTTACCAGCAGCAGTACTGGCCGCGCCAGCGTTGGCGTTATGGCTGAAGGTGAATATACCTTTGGTACTGCGGCGCCTGAAGAGATGACGGTCGTCAGCGGCGCACTGAACGTGCTGCTGCCGGGGGAAACCGAGTGGAAAGTGTATGCCGCAGGGGACGTGTTTAACGTACCGGGCAACAGTGAGTTTCATCTGCAGGTGGCAGAGCCAACATCCTATCTTTGCCGCTATCTGTAAGCGTAAAAATAGCGAATGGCGACACTGAGCCGCCATTCGGTAAACACGGCTTAGCGCTGCGCTTCGCCGCCTAATCCTTCCACCAGGCTTTTAATCAGCGCCGCCAGTTCACCCGTCATCAGGATGAAATCGGCATCAAAACGCTGAGCATAATCTTCGCGGTCGATATCTTCGTTCTGATCGCGCAGCTCGTCGCTAAACTTCAGACGCTTAATGGAGCCGTCGTCACACATAACGAACTGAATGCGCTGCTGCCAGTCGAGGGCCAGTTTGGTGACCAGTTTGCCTGCTTCGATGTGTACGGCAATTTCATCGCAAACCAGATCCTGTTTCTTCGCGCGGATCACGCCGCCGTCTTCCAGCATCGCTTTCAGTTCGGCTTCGTCCAGTAACTGGAATCCCTGTGCCGTTGTGCCGGAGCGAACCCATTCGGTCAGCGTTAGCTCAATAGGGTTTTCCATCGTCAACGGGACAACCGGCAGTGAACCGAGGCTTTTACGCAGCAGCGCCAGCGTATCTTCCGCTTTCTTCGCGCTTGCACAGTCGACAATGATCAGATCGTTGACGGTGTCGATCCACATCATTGTCTGGCTGAAGCGGCTAAAGGCGCGCGGCAGCAATGAGTGCAACACTTCATCTTTCAGCGAGTCTTTTTCGGTTTTTTTGAGCTTGCGACCCTGCTCAGCTTCCAGTTTGATTATTTTTGCTTCCAGCGCCTGTTTGATAACCGGCGACGGCAGAATTTTTTCTTCTTTGCGGGCGCAGATAATAATTTGGCCATTGGCGGTATGCGTTAATGCATCGCTGTGCGATCCCATCGGCGGAACCCAGCCCATTTTTGCCATATCCTGGCTACCGCAAGGGGTGAACGTCATTGATGCCAGCTGTTTTTCCATCTCTTCGGCACGCAAAGAAACATCGCGGCTAAGACGGTAAACCATTAAATTTTTGAACCACAGCATGATAATTTCCACGGCCTTGTCGTTAAATCCAGCGGGCATGATAGCGAATTGTCGCTATGCTTGCATTGTTAATCGGGAAGAGGAGCAAACAGTGCGTATAGGTATCGATTTAGGCGGTACAAAAACGGAAGTTATCGCGCTTGGCGATGCAGGCGAACAGCTTTTTCGCCATCGCCTGCCTACGCCGCGTGATGATTATCGGCAAACGATAGAAACCATCGCCGCGCTGGTGGAGATGGCGGAAAAAACCACCGGACAGATGGGAACCGTGGGGATGGGCATTCCCGGTTCAATATCGCCCTACACTGGGGTGGTGAAAAATGCCAACTCGACCTGGCTCAATGGACAACCCTTTGACAAAGACCTGAGTACCCGACTGAACCGCGAAGTCCGCCTGGCAAACGATGCCAACTGCCTGGCGGTGTCTGAAGCGGTGGATGGCGCGGCGGCGGGGGCGCAAACCGTGTTTGCGGTGATAATTGGTACCGGCTGTGGTTCCGGCGTGGCGCTAAATGGCCGGGTGCATACCGGTGGGAATGGCACGGCGGGCGAGTGGGGGCATAATCCGCTGCCGTGGATGGACGAAGATGAGCTGCGCTATCGGCAGGAAGTACCCTGTTATTGCGGTAAACAAGGCTGCATTGAAACCTTCATTTCCGGGACCGGTTTTGCCACTGATTATCATCGCCTGAGCGGAAATCCGCTAAAAGGCAGTGAAATTATCCGTCTGGTAAACGAACAGGATGCGCTGGCGGAACAGGCGCTGAGCCGATATGAATTACGCCTGGCGAAATCATTAGCGCATGTGGTAAATATTCTCGATCCGGATGTCATTGTACTGGGCGGGGGAATGAGCAATGTCGACAGGCTGTATCAACACGTCCCGACGTTGATGAAGCAGTTTGTTTTTGGCGGTGAGTGTGAAACGCCTCTGCGCAAGGCGTTACACGGTGACTCCAGTGGCGTGCGCGGCGCGGCCTGGCTGTGGCCGCAGGCATAAACGTTTATGTCGCGGGTGCAACCTGTTGTTGCACGCCGCGCTTCAGGCGACCATAGATCAGCAGTGATGACATCGCGGTAAAAGACAGTAGAGCCGCAGGGATCGTGACGTAGTTGTAGGCAAAACCCAACGTCAACATTAAGCCGCCGAAGTAAGCGCCAATTGCGCTACCCAGATTAAAGGCCATTTGCCCACCGGCCGCCCCCAGCAGTTCACCGCCCTTCGCGTTTTGTAGCAGTAAAATTTGTAGCGGTGCTGATAGCGCAAACAGACCCGCGCAGCAAATAAAGGCGAACGTCAGCGAGGCGGTTTTGATGCCGCCGAATGCAAACAGCAGCAGCAGGGCCAGTACAATCACAAAATCAGTTACTACCGCAATGCGTAGCGGCGTGTAGCGACCAGACAGTCGACCGCTCAGCAGGTTGCCCAACACCATCCCCAGCCCAACCAGCATCATGATGAAAGTCATCAGCGTTTCGGAGAAACCAGAGATGTACATCATGTAGGGTTTTACGTAGCTGAACCAGGCAAAAACACCGGCGTTCCCAAACATGGTGGCGGAGAAAATGAGCCACGGTGCGGGACTTTTCAGAAAGTGAAATTGCTCGCGTAGCCTGCCTTTTGCTTCGTCGCGGAGGTTGGGTACCCAAAACATAACCGACAGAATAACGGCGATGTTAAACACGGCAATCAGCAGAAACGTGTAGCGCCAGCTAAACGTCTGACTCAGCCAGGTGCCAATGGGAATGCCAATCAGATTGGCGACGGTCATGCCGGAAATCATACCCGCCACGGCGGCGGTAACTTTACCAGGGCGCGCCAGCTTTGACAGGATAATCGCGCCGACGCCAAAAAATGCTCCGTGTGGAAACCCGGAGACCAGTCGGCCTACCGCCAGCATAAAATAGCTGGAAGAGAGGGTGAAGATGGCATTACCGACGACACAGAGTGTGACCAGAAACAGCAGAATATGCTTAAGCGAAAAACGATTGGAAAACACGGCAATAATGGGTGCGCCGATGACAACGCCAAAGGCGTAAAACGAAATCATATGGCCAGCATCGGGGATGGAAATGCCCACGTTACGCGCCAGTTCGGTTAATACGCCCATAATGCCAAACTCGGCCATGCCCAGCCCAAACGTCCCGAGGGCTAAAGAGAAAATGACTTTTTTCATACTACCTGCCAACAATAAAGACGCAGGATGTGCGCCACAGCGCTGAATGCTCGCCGCCAATAAAGGGATAGCTTGCGGATAAGAAAAAGAGATTGCCATTTCATATCCGTCTTTGTGTATTCACGATCGTGCTATGTATTATGCCGGATGGTGCTTACGCTTATCCGGCCTGTGAAACCACACCCACAGGGTGATTACTCTACCGCAAACATCTTGTCGAGTTTGCTGTAACCTAATCCATTGATTTTTTTAACCTTGATTTGCACGGGAATACGTTCTTTCATCGCTTCAACGTGGCTGATCACGCCAATGGTCTTGCCAGTGGCGTTCAGGGCATCCAGCGCGTCGAGGGCGGTATCCAGCGTTTCACTGTCCAGCGTGCCGAAACCTTCGTCGAGGAACAGGGAGTCAATACGTGTTTTGTGACTGACCAGGTCGGACAGCGCCAGCGCCAGCGCCAGGCTCACGAGGAAGCTCTCGCCGCCGGAGAGCGTGCGGGTATCACGCACGGCATCGGCTTGCCAGGTATCCACCACTTCAAGTTCCAGCGCCTCACTGGCCTTGCGTTGCAACAGATAGCGACCATGCAGACGGGTTAACTGGTTGTTGGCCAACCAGACCAGGTTATCCAGCGTCAGTCCCTGGGCAAATTTGCGGAATTTATCACCTTCTTTCGAGCCGATCAGCGCATTCAGGTAACCCCAGTCTTCGACCAGCAGTGAGGCCTTTTCAATCTCTTGCATCAGGGTCTGCTGCTGCTGGCGGTTTTCGGCATCCTGCCTGAGCTGCTGGCGAATTTCGCCCTGGCGTGTGGTGTTATCCCGCAGTTGTTGCGTGAGCTGCGCCAGTGCATCGCGAAGATAGTCCACGGTGAGTGTGAGATCCGCGCCGGCAGGCGGTTGCTGCTGATGCGTTGCCAGTGCCTGCTGGGCCTGATTAACCAGCGTTTGCGCCTGCTGTCGCTGGCCTTCCAGTGATTGCTTCAACTGCTCCAGGCGATTAAAGGTCTCTTCGTCCAGCAGGGCGGCAATAAAGGCGTCGCGATCGGCAAAGATGCTGGCCTGCAATGCGGCATCAAACTGCGCCTGGATTTCCGCGGCGCGCTGAACGTCCTGCGCCTCCTGCTGTTGCAAGGTTTGCCACTGTCCCTGTAAAGAGAGGCAATCGTCGTGCACCTGCCGCCAGTTTTCCAGCGACAAATCCTCAATGTTTTCAGAAAGCGCCTCGGTTTCAGGCAGCGTTTCCAGCAATGGCGCAAGCTGTGCCATTTTCGCCTGGAGCTCGGTCAGTTCATTTTGGCGACGCTGCCACATCTGCGCTTCGCCCACACGTGCGTTAAGCCAGGCGGTGATATCGTCATCGGCAGGAAGCGACAGACCGTAGCGGGCTAATTCAGCGAGAAGCGTAGTCTGCCGCTGTTCAATATGCAGTTGAAGCTGGGTTATCTGTTCGGAATGTGCAGTAATTTGTGCCTGCAGGGCATGACGCAGGCTCAACTGGTGAAGCTGTTGTTCGTGTTCTTCCTGGGCTGCAAGCCAGGGGGCGATATCATCCTGCGGTTGCAACGTTATGTTCAGACTGGTAGTCAGCGTCTGCCACTCTTTAGTAAGTGCTTGCTCCTCCTGAGAAAGCGTCTGTACCTCGCGTTCATCGCGCTGTAGCTGTTGGGTTATCGCGTCGAGCTGCCCGCGTAGCGTTGACCCCTCATCGGCCAGCGTTTTGACCTCTTTTTCTAATGCCTCACGCCGCGCCTGATTGACGCTGAGTTCGAGGGTCTGATAGTGCTCAATGGCCGGATGTGTCGTGGAGCCACAAAGCGGACAAGGCTGTCCGGACTGCAGTAAAGCACGCTGGCTTTCCAGATCTTTAATCCGTGCTTCCTGTTCGCAGAGCGTTTTCACATCGGTCAGATGCTGATTTTTATCTTTATAGCGCTGACGTTTTTCTGCCAGGGCCGCGTTGCGTTGTGCTTGCTCCTGCTGGCGCTGCTGAATTGTGGTGCGTAGCTGTACCAGTTGTTTTTGTTTCGGCGCAATTTGTCCATGCAGATTGCTCAGTTGCTGGCGTAATGGACGCAACTGTGAGTGCTGCGCCAGCGCTACCGTGACCTCTTGCGCGCTAAGGGCCAACGAGGGAAGCGGCAGTGCATCCAGCTTGCGCACGTCGCTGTCGCGTAGTTTTTGCCACTGACGTAGCTGCTCGTTAGCGTCAGATTGCTGTGCCAATAGCGCTTTCCATCCTGCCAGTTCGCTGCTCCATAAGCGGAAACGGTCATGTTCGTTCAGCCAGTCGGTTAGAGCCTGCTGTTCGGTGAGCAGGGTCGCCGACTGTTTTTGTGCCTGCTGACGGATGCGCCCGCGCAGCGCTAAGCTGCTTTGTAAGCGAGTATTCACTTCCTGAATATTCTGTCGTGTTCGGCGGAGCGTGGCGGATTGTTCCTGAATTCGCTCCCAGTACGGACGCAATGCTCTGGCGGGATGTGCCAGGCTGAGTGTCGCCAGCTGCGGTTGTGCTTTATCTTGCGCCTCTTTTGCGGTCTGTAATGCTTGCTGGTGGCGGCTTACTTCTGCCTGTAGCTCATTTTGTCGGATGAGCCAATTAAGATGCTGTTGCTGGATTTGCTGACGGGTAAGATGCTGTTTTTCTTCGTCAGTAAGTACCTGCAAACTTTCTGTCAGAGACTGTACCTGCTCTGGTGCTAACAGCGCCACGCCGCTGGCCTGGGCCTGCAGTTTTTCCAGCTCCGTACGCGCTGTTTTGTGCTTTTCAAACACCATGGCGGAGATTTGGCCGTAAATCTCTGTGCCGGTCAGCTCTTCCAGCAGTTCGGCGCGCTCTTTCGGTTTGGCATTGAGAAATGCGGCAAACTGGCCCTGAGACAGCAGCATCGAGCGGGTAAAACGGCCGTAATCCAGCCCGGTAAGCTCGGCGGTCATTTCCAGCTTGTCTTTAACTTTATCGGCGAGAATTTTGCCATCGGCGCAACGAGCCAGTTCGACACGCGGAACCTGCAGGTTACCTTCTGGTTGATTGCGCGCGCGGTTCTGGCTCCAGAATGCGCGATAGGCTTCGCCTCTGACTTCGAATTCAACTTCGGCCAGACATTCCGCCGTATCGCGAGTCATCAGGTCGTTTTGCGACTGCGATACGGTATTGAGTCGTGGTGTTTCGTGGTACAGCGCGAGGCAAATGGCGTCCAGCAGGGTGGTCTTCCCGGCACCGGTTGGACCGGTGATGGCGAACAGCCCGTTGCTGGCAAAAGGCTCTGCCGTGAAATCAACTTTCCATTCCCCTTTCAGAGAGTTGAGGTTTTTCAGACGCAGGCTGAGAATTTTCATGCTTCGGTCTCCCCGGCGAGCGTGTGTAAGGTTGTGCTAAACAGCTGATTCAGGCGCTCACGCTGTGGATCGTCGAGTTCTTCCAGTGCCAGACGGCGGTCAAACACCTCCGTCACGCTTAATTCACTCAACGTTTCACGTCGTTCATTGGCCATGATGCGCTCGCGTTGTTCACGACTACGACGCACCAATAAGACTTCTACCGGTAAGTCTTCGGTCAGAGTCTGGATTTTGCGCTGCATATCATGCAGATAGTCATCGGTCGCGATTTCTATATCTAACCACACCGGCGGTTCCTGTTGCGTGCCACGCCATTGTTCCAGCTGTGCGCTAATTGTCGCTAAATCGCCTTTCAATACGGCAAGTTGTTGGGTTACTGGTACGATGAGGTTTTCAACGGCGCTCAGCTTACCGTTTTCAAAGCTCACCAGGTGGACGCATTTGCTTTTGCCGCACTCGTCAAAACTCAGTGCAATCGGGGAGCCGCAATAGCGAATATGTTCCGTACCGCCGATGACCTGTGCCCGGTGAATATGTCCCAGCGCGATGTAATCCGCCGGTGGGAAATTTTGTGCCGGAAAAGCATCCAGCGTCCCAATATAAATATCGCGTACGGCGTCACTTTTACTGGCGCCGACGGTGGTCAGATGCCCTGTCGCAATAATTGGCAGATTCTGGTCGGCACGCAGCGCGCAGGCGTCCTGATATTGCTGTTGGTAATAGTCGGTGATCGCCCCCAGCAGATGCTGCTGTTTTTCTTGCCCGGTCAACCCAGCCTGGCTGGTAATGATGTCGCGCGGACGTAAGAAAGGAACCGGACACAGGATAGCCCCCGGCGTGCCGTCGCGTTGCGGCAGTACCTGCGGCGCATGGCCGGCGCTGGCAACGACCGTGGTGTTGAGGAACGCCAGAATATCGCGGGATTCATTGAGTGTGGCAACGGAGTCATGGTTTCCTGCCAGCACGACCAGATGACAGCCGGTTTGCTGCAGATTAACGACAAAACGGTTATACAACTCGCGGGCGTAGCTTGGCGGTGAACCGGTATCAAAAATATCACCTGCCACAATAATGGCATCCACCTGATGGGATTGTGCCGTTTCCAGCAGCCAGTCGAGAAAGGCCTGGTGTTCAGCGGCGCGGCTCTTGCTGTAGAAATTTTGGCCCAGATGCCAGTCAGACGTGTGAAGGATGCGCATAAGAGTTCCATGACAAAAAAACGATGGCGGAGATTATAACCTTGCAAGGACGGTAATATCTTGTTTCCGGGCTGTCATAATTCGCCTGGCTGCGTTAAACCTGGACTATCTTTTCATAAATCTGTCATAAAAGTGACGCATAATGCCACGGTATTGATGGCAAACGATTTAATTATAAACAGGGCAAATCATGGCGAGACGTATTCTGGTCGTAGAAGATGAAGCTCCAATTCGTGAAATGGTCTGCTTCGTGCTCGAGCAAAACGGTTTTCAACCCGTAGAAGCCGAAGACTATGACAGTGCTGTGAACCAACTTAATGAACCCTGGCCGGATCTCGTCCTGCTTGACTGGATGCTTCCCGGCGGCTCGGGTCTACAGTTTATTAAACACCTCAAACGGGAAGCGATGACGCGGGATATCCCCGTGATGATGCTGACGGCGCGCGGTGAAGAAGAAGACCGTGTGCGGGGTCTGGAAACCGGCGCGGATGACTATATTACTAAGCCGTTCTCTCCGAAGGAGCTGGTGGCGCGTATTAAAGCCGTTTTACGACGTATTTCCCCCATGGCGGTGGAAGAAGTTATCGAGATGCAAGGGCTGAGTCTTGACCCTACCTCGCACCGTGTGATGACCGGCGAGGATCCACTGGATATGGGACCCACCGAATTCAAATTGCTCCATTTCTTTATGACCCATCCTGAGCGTGTCTACAGCCGCGAGCAATTACTCAATCATGTGTGGGGGACCAACGTATATGTAGAGGACCGGACGGTCGATGTGCATATTCGCCGGTTGCGTAAAGCGCTGGAGCATAGCGGACACGATCGTATGGTGCAGACGGTACGCGGGACGGGATATCGCTTTTCGACCCGCTTCTGACTGCAAGTAATAAGGGCCTGAGGGATTAGGCTGTAAATGGAGTAAGACGTTTGCTTGAACGATTGTCATGGAAAAGGCTGGTGCTGGAGCTGATCCTCTGCTGCATACCGGCTTTTATCCTTAGCGCTTTTTTTGGTTATCTACCCTGGTTTTTACTGGCGTCGGTAACGGGCCTGCTTATCTGGCATTTCTGGAATCTATTACGTTTGTCCTGGTGGCTATGGGTCGACAGAAGTATGACGCCCCCGCCGGGGCGCGGCAGTTGGGAGCCGCTGCTGTACGGCCTGCATCAAATGCAATTGCGTAACAAAAAGCGCCGTCGCGAATTGGGTAACCTCATTAAACGCTTTCGCAGCGGCGCCGAATCACTGCCCGACGCAGTGGTGCTAACCACCGAAGAAGGCGGGATTTTCTGGTGTAACGGACTGGCACAGCAGGTTTTAGGGTTACGCTGGCCGGACGATAGCGGGCAAAATATCCTTAATCTGCTGCGCTACCCGGAATTTACGCTGTATCTGAAAACACGCGACTTTAGTCGGCCAATTAATCTGGTACTCAACACCGGACGGCATCTGGAAATTCGCGTGATGCCCTACACCGATAAGCAACTGCTGATGGTGGCGCGTGATGTTACGCAGATGCATCAACTGGAAGGTTCCCGACGTAACTTTTTCGCCAACGCCAGTCATGAGCTGCGCACGCCGCTGACGGTGCTGCAAGGCTATCTGGAAATGATGCAGGAGCATCCGTTGGAAGGGACAACGCGCGAAAAAGCGCTGCATACCATGCGTGAACAAACGTACCGTATGGAAGGGTTAGTGAAGCAACTGCTAACGCTGTCAAAAATTGAGGCTGCGCCGACGCTGCAACTGAATGAGAAGGTCGATGTGCCCATGATGCTGCGCGTGGTTGAGCACGAAGCGCAAACGCTGAGCCAGCATAAACATACGTTTACTTTTGATGTTGATAACAGCCTGAACGTGCGGGGTAACGAGGAGCAGTTGCGTAGCGCTATCTCGAATCTCGTCTATAACGCGGTGAACCACACCCCTGCGGGAACGCACATTACCGTACGCTGGCAGCATGTGGCCTCGGGGGCGGAATTTTGTGTGGAAGACAACGGTCCAGGTATTGCCGCCGAGCATATTCCACGCCTGACCGAGCGTTTTTATCGCGTAGATAAAGCGCGATCGCGGCAAACGGGCGGTAGCGGACTCGGGCTGGCCATCGTTAAGCATGCCCTGCATCATCACGACAGCCGTTTGAATATCGACAGCGAACCAGGCCAGGGAACGCGATTTAGTTTCGTGATCCCGGAACGTTTAATTGCCAAAAATAGCGGTTAAAACGTATTCGTAAGTTTATCTTTCCAAAAGCCAGCGCGAGCTGGCTTTTTTTGTTGTAGTCAATAAATAGCTCCTGAATTTTACGACGGTTGATTGTTTTTTGTTCGCATGATTACCCATGTCTTTTTCCAGGGAATGGTGTTTTGTGCTGGTTCAATTTTTCATATCACTATATTGTTCTGGTTTTTAGATCCCACCTTGCTTTAAAACGTTATAAGCGTTTAAATTGCGCATCAAATGCTGTCATACCGACTGCATTTACGCGGTAAATCGAAAAACTATTCTTCGCCGCGCCAGGCCGGGAGAATTTCCCGCTGGAATTGCTTAAAAATGCCGCTGTATCATCCCGCAGGGAAAGGCAGAAAATTAAACGTTTTCAACACCACATCCACAGGCAGTAAGACTTTATGACCCATCAGTTAAAATCGCGCGATATTATCGCACTGGGATTTATGACATTTGCACTGTTCGTTGGTGCAGGTAACATTATTTTCCCCCCAATGGTTGGTTTGCAGGCAGGCGAGCACGTCTGGACCGCGGCCTTTGGCTTCCTGATTACCGCCGTAGGCCTTCCGGTACTTACCGTGGTCGCATTGGCGAAAGTGGGCGGCGGTGTGGACAGCCTGAGCACGCCTATCGGTAAAGTTGCCGGTCTGCTGCTGGCTACCGTCTGCTATCTGGCCGTGGGGCCATTATTCGCCACGCCGCGTACCGCAACGGTTTCGTTCGAAGTTGGGATTGCACCGCTGACCGGTGATTCTGCGCTGCCGCTGTTCATCTACAGCGTGGTGTACTTCGCGATTGTGATTCTGGTGTCACTGTATCCCGGCAAACTGCTGGATACCGTGGGCAACTTCCTTGCTCCATTGAAAATTCTGGCACTGGTTGTGCTTTCCGTGGCGGCGATTGTCTGGCCAGCGGGCCCGATCAGCAATGCGATGGAAGCCTATCAAAACGCGGCATTCTCGAATGGCTTTGTGAACGGCTATCTGACGATGGATACGCTGGGCGCGATGGTATTTGGTATTGTTATTGTTAACGCCGCCCGCTCGCGTGGCGTTACCGAAGCGCGTTTGTTGACCCGTTACACCGTCTGGGCTGGCCTGATGGCGGGCGTGGGTTTAACGCTGCTGTACCTCGCGTTGTTCCGTCTGGGTTCAGACAGTGCGACGTTGGTCGATCAATCTGCTAACGGTGCGGCAATTCTGCATGCGTATGTTCAGCACACCTTCGGTGGTGCAGGCAGCTTCCTGCTGGCGGCGTTGATTTTCATCGCTTGCCTGGTGACTGCGGTTGGCCTGACCTGTGCGTGCGCTGAATTCTTCGCGCAGTATGTTCCGCTGTCTTATCGTACGCTAGTGTTTATCCTTGGCGGCTTCTCGATGGTGGTTTCTAACCTGGGCCTGAGCCATCTGATTCAGATCTCTATTCCGGTGCTGACGGCTATCTATCCGCCATGTATCGCACTGGTTGTATTAAGCTTTACCCGCTCATGGTGGCATAATTCTTCCCGCGTCATTGCACCTGCGATGTTTATCAGCCTGATTTTTGGTATCCTTGATGGCATTAAAGCTTCTGCAATTGGCGATGTCTTACCAGCCTGGACCCAGCGTTTACCGCTGGCGGAGCAGGGGCTGGCGTGGTTGATGCCAACAGTCGTGATGGTGGTCCTGGCCGTTATCTGGGATCGCGCAGCGGGTCGACAAGTGACCTCCAGCGCACACTAATATCACTGACAATAAGTTTTAACCACGGGGCTATTAATATGGCCCCGTGGTTTTTTTATTGTGTTAACAGGTTAGGAATCGATGGAAAGTAATAACAAGCTAAAGCGTGGGCTGAGCACCCGGCACATTCGCTTTATGGCATTAGGTTCAGCAATTGGTACCGGGCTGTTCTATGGTTCAGCCGATGCCATCAAAATGGCGGGGCCGAGCGTGTTGCTGGCCTATATTATCGGCGGCGTGGCGGCGTATATTATTATGCGTGCGCTGGGCGAAATGTCTGTTCATAACCCGGCTGCCAGCTCTTTCTCGCGCTATGCGCAGGAAAACCTCGGACCGTTGGCTGGTTACATTACCGGCTGGACCTACTGTTTTGAAATCCTGATTGTCGCCATTGCCGACGTGACTGCCTTTGGTATTTACATGGGCGTCTGGTTCCCGGCCGTACCGCACTGGATTTGGGTACTCAGCGTAGTGCTGATTATCTGCGCCATCAACTTGATGAGCGTGAAGGTGTTTGGTGAGCTGGAGTTCTGGTTCTCATTCTTCAAAGTTGCCACCATCATCATCATGATTGTTGCCGGTTTCGGTATCATCATTTGGGGGATTGGCAACGGCGGGCAACCGACCGGCATCCATAATCTGTGGAGCAACGGCGGCTTCTTCAGCAACGGCTGGCTCGGCATGGTGATGTCGCTGCAAATGGTGATGTTCGCTTACGGCGGGATTGAGATTATCGGGATTACCGCAGGCGAAGCCAAAGACCCGGAAAAATCTATTCCGCGCGCTATCAATTCCGTACCAATGCGTATCCTGGTGTTTTATGTGGGGACGTTGTTCGTCATTATGTCTATCTACCCGTGGAACCAGGTCGGTACCGACGGTAGCCCGTTCGTTATGACATTCCAGCATATGGGCATTACCTTTGCAGCCGGGATCCTCAACTTTGTCGTCCTGACTGCGTCGCTGTCGGCCATCAACTCTGACGTCTTCGGTGTGGGGCGTATGCTGCACGGTATGGCAGAGCAGGGCAGTGCTCCGAAAATGTTCGCCAAAACGTCGCGTCGTGGCGTGCCGTGGGTAACAGTGATGGTGATGACCATCGCGCTGTTGTTTGCGGTGTATCTTAACTACATTATGCCGGAAAACGTCTTCCTGGTGATCGCTTCGCTAGCAACGTTCGCCACGGTTTGGGTGTGGATTATGATCCTGCTGTCGCAGATCGCCTTCCGTCGTCGTCTGCCGCCGGAAGAGGTCAAAGCGCTGAAGTTTAAAGTACCGGGTGGGGTAACGACGACCGTTGTTGGCCTGATTTTCCTGGTCTTTATCATCGCTCTGATTGGCTATCATCCGGATACCCGCATTTCGCTGTACGTCGGTTTTGCGTGGATTCTCCTGCTGCTTGCAGGCTGGGTATTCAAACGCCGTCGCGAGCGCCAACTGGCTGAAGTGCAGTAATTTTTTTACTGGGTGGTAATGTTGGTTCGTAGTTGAATTTGGCAATTGCTCTTTATTTAAAAAACGAAGTTGAATAATCAACTTCGTTTTTTATTTGTATAAACATGGTAAATGTTTAGTGTTTAATAATGAAAGATAATAATCATTTTCTTTGTTTGCCATCAAACTATTATGAGCGTTTTTTGAAAGTTTGATGAGGGTTTTTATGTTATTTTTCTGCTGATTTATGGTTTTTATATGCCTTCTTGTAAAGTATAACTATTATTTATTATTAATGAGATTAAATGAGGATCTTTATGGGTATAAATGATATTCCAGCAGACTGCTCTACAAAGAGTAGAACTCATAATAACCCTGGAGTTAGGGGTAATAGTATATGTGAGGTTTCTGTCTTTAACTCTAAAACTAACAAATTAGTTGGAGTGGCAAATAGTGGACAAACACCCACAAATATTAGTGGTTTAATATCACAAGGACCACGGCCATTACCACAGGCCGCTATAAAGAAGGCCAGTATAGCGATTTGTGTGCCGAAACCTTCACCAGGAGCGGTACGCGCGCAGGCGTCGGTGCAGACTCGCCCGCAAGTGCCGCCCCGTACAGATGTGCATAAGCAGGCGTCGGTGCAGACCCGCCCGCAGGTGCCGCTCCGTACAGATGTGCACAAGCAGGTGTCGGTGCAGACCCCTCCGCAGGTGCCGCTCCGTACAGATGTGCATAAGCAGGCGTCGGTGCAGACCCGCCCGCAGGTGCCGCTCCGTACAGATGTGCACAAGCAGGTGTCGGTGCAGACCCCTCCGCAGGTGCCGCTCCGTACAGATGTGCATAAGCAGGCGTCGGTGCAGAATACCCCACGGCCTGCACCCCCTGGAGCAGAAGACTTGCGGAGGTCGGAGTTAAAACGTGAAGTTCTTCTACAGCCAGAAACAAAGGTAATGAGTAATCCAAAGAACCATGTAGCGAAAAATGCAACTATTCAAGCGGAGAATGTCGCTAAGGTAAAAAACGACGTTGTAAAGAAAAATAGTGTTCCAGAAAAAAAATCACTTAAGAATAAAATCCTGCAATTTTTTAGTATTCACCACAGCAAGGATGCCTTGCTAAATCTGGAACAGAGAAAAGCTTTAGCTTATGAAAATAGGGACTTAATTAATAAAGGTGTTAGGAATATTCTTGCTCTCGATGTATCTCAAAGTAATGGCTCAACACGTCTTGAAGCATTTGGGGTTTTTAGGGGGGCGCATCTCGAAGCCAATAACACTAAAACATATTTTCAAGAAACCATAAATAAAATGGCTGAAGGTAATGGAGAGCTGTTTAATGGTGGTGACGATGTAGTTGCTTTCTTTAATATATTCAAATATGCCATCAATCAGGCATACACTGAAATGAAAAGTGGTCAAGACAAGGAGACAGCCAGGGATGCTTTCAACGAAATGGTGTCATTGCTCGGTTCAATGCAACAGCATTTTGCCAATGCCGATAAAAATACCTATAACTTTAATAATGTAGCGCAAGTTATGTTCAGTGGTATGCCTGAAGCGCTCTCCCATCTAAATTTGGAAAAGCCTACTTTCAATTTGCCTGATGGCCAATAAGTATTCATTGTTTACCGGGTAGTCTGACGTTACCCGGTAATTTTCTCCTCCCCCGCACTCCTCCCCCAATAAACGTTAAGATGATGAGTGATCCTGTACTTCGCTATGGCAAGGTGTCGTCATTATCATCAAAGGGGATACGTGATGTTGAACGCCTGGCACCTTCCGGTTGCCCCATTTGTGAAGCAAAACAAAGATCAACTGACGATTACGTTATGGCTGGCAGGGGAAAATCCTCCTCAGCGGGTGACGCTACGCGCGGAAAACGATAACGAAGAAATTTCTCTGAGCATGCACAAACTGCGTAGCCAACCGCAGCCGGGCGTGAACGCGTGGCGAGCGGCGATCGATCTTACCAGCGGGCAGCCCCGCCGACGCTATAGCTTTAAATTACTCTGGCGCGATCGCCAGTTGTGGTTCACCCCGCAGGGATTCAACCGCTTTCCGCCTGCACGTCTGGAGCAGTTTGCTGTTGATGTACCGGATAACGGTCCGCAGTGGGTTGCCGATCAGATTTTTTATCAGATTTTCCCGGATCGCTTTGCCCGCAGCCAGTCGCGTGAAGCGACTCAGGATAACGTCTATTACCACCACGCGGCCGGACACGACATCGTGCGGCGCGAATGGGATGAACCGCTTACGGCTCAGGCCGGTGGTTCGACGTTTTATGGCGGAGATTTGGACGGCATCAGCGAGAAACTGCCGTATCTGAAGACGTTAGGGGTAACGGCGCTGTATCTGAATCCGGTGTTTATCGCGCCGAGCGTACATAAATATGATACTGAAGATTACCGCCATGTTGATCCGCAGTTTGGCGGCGACAGGGCGCTGCTGCGCCTGCGTCACAACACGCAACAGCAGGGCATACGGCTGATTCTGGACGGTGTCTTTAACCATAGCGGCGATTCGCATGCCTGGTTTGACCGACATCATCGCGGGACGGACGGGGCGTGCCATAACCCACACTCCCCCTGGCGCGACTGGTACCATTTCTCTGATGATGGGGTTGCGCTGGACTGGTTGGGGTACTCAAGCCTACCCAAACTGGACTTTTCCTCTGAAAGCCTGGTAAATGAAATTTATCGTGGCGAAGACAGCATTGTTCGCCACTGGCTAAAAGCACCGTGGAGTATGGACGGCTGGCGTCTGGATGTCGTGCATATGCTGGGAGAGGCCGGTGGCGCACGTAATAACTTGCAGCATGTCGCCGGAATTACGCAGGCGGCGAAAGAAACCCAGCCAGAGGCGTATGTGGTGGGTGAACATTTTGGCGATGCGCATCAGTGGTTGCAGGCCGATGCGGAAGATGCCGCCATGAACTATCGCGGTTTTACTTTCCCCCTCTGGGGATTCCTCGCCAATACCGATATTTCATACGACCCACAATCTATTGACGCTCAGACCTGTATGGCGTGGATGGATAACTACCGCGCGGGGTTGTCGCATCAGCAGCAGTTGCGGATGTTTAATCAGCTCGACAGCCACGATACCGCCCGTTTTAAATCTCTGCTTGGTAAAGACGTTGCACGGTTACCGCTGGCGGTGGTGTGGCTGTTTACCTGGCCTGGCGTGCCCTGTATTTACTACGGCGACGAAGTGGGGCTGGATGGAAATAACGATCCTTTTTGTCGCAAACCGTTCCCGTGGCAGCCTGAAAAACAGGACGCTGACCTGCTGGCGTTGTATCAGCGTCTGGCCAAATTACGTCACCAGATCCAGGCGCTACGCCACGGTGGGTGCCAGGTGATTTACGCCGAGGATAACGTGGTGGTGTTTGCACGCGTGCTAAACCGCCAGCGCGTGTTGGTGGCGATAAACCGCGGCCACGCTTGTGAAGTCGTGCTGCCAGCCTCACCGTTGCTCAATGTCAGTCAATGGCAGCACAAAGAGGGCAAAGGCCAACTCGTCGATGATATCCTGACGCTGCCCGCAATATCGGCTTCAGTCTGGATGAGTCATTGATACAAGCGCGCAATTTCCCCACTGGCCAGCAGCGCGTCTCGCCACCAGCGCTGCGCCAGTCCTTCGCTACTATTGCGCCATGCCATATAGGCGACATCTTTTTGACGAAATGAGATAACCTTCTTTTCCACCAGTTCACCGCTGGCAATCCATGGGCTGGCAATGTGGCGGGGGAGAAATCCGCAGCCCATTCCCGCCCGCAGCAGCATCACCTTACTGTGGAAATCATCGACGCGAATTTGCGCCTGTTCATCCATCAGGTTGGTCTGTAATGGGTGGCAAAAGCGAGCGCTGTCGCTGATAACAATCGCCCGGTGCAGACACAATTGCTCATTCGTCAGGTCATCAGGCGCGCTCGCCAGCGGGTGTCCTGGGGCGACGACAAAGACATTGTCCAGCGTGCCGAGCATTTTGTAGGACCAGGCCGCTGACGTTGGTGGTTCATTAATCGCCCCCAGAATGATATCTGCTCCATTATGGGTCAGCTCCTCCCATGAACCCGCCAGCGTATGGTGGGTGAAGTTGAGACGGGTCTGTTTATTAAGTGCATGAAATTCATCAATAATAGGTAGCAGCGCGGCAAAGGGAAAAGAATCATCGAGCGCTATTGCCAGCTCCTTTTCCCAGCCGGAACTTAGCTGTATTGCCTGCTTTTCGAGATCTTTTGCCGCACTCAGCAGTAGACGCCCTTTTTCCAGCATCATCCGTCCGGTGTCGGTGAATTTTGCCCGGTGTCCGGAACGGTCAAGCAATTCGATGTTCAGATCGCTTTCCAGCTTCTGAATCATATAGCTGAGTGCCGCAGGGGTTTTAAACAGCGATTCGGCCGCCGCAGCAAATGACCCCTGTTTGTCGAGTGCGTCGAGGATCAGCAGAACATCCAGATTGAGGCGCATAAGCAGAAAATATCCTGAAAATTAAACCTCTCTGTTTTACCGAATGGAGAAAAACAATGCCAGTGAATAAATTAGATGAGTCATGCGCATTTTTTTGATGTTGTTTAGGATATATCGCAACACAGAACGAATAGTTTCACAGGACGGTAAGTTTTCTTTAATAACTCGTTAGAAATTTCCCGCTATACTCAACAAGCTTTCTGATTCAGGATCCTGCTGCTGACGGCAGATACAGACCGTTACCTTTTAACTTATTGATTAAGAAGGTGTGCTATGTCTATTCGGGAACTGATTGACCCTCAAAACTCTACGCTAATTTTTATTGACCATCAGCCGCAAATGTCATTTGGTGTGGCGAATATTGATCGCCAGACATTGAAAAATAATACCGTGGCATTAGCCAAAACCGGGAAAATATTCAATGTTCCAGTAATTTATACTTCAGTAGAAACGAAAAGTTTTAGCGGATATATCTGGCCGGAATTGTTAGCTGTTCATCCTGATGTGAAACCGATTGAACGCACCTCGATGAACTCCTGGGAAGATGCAGCCTTTGTTAAGGCGGTAGAAGCGACCGGGCGTAAAAAACTGATTATTTCCGCGTTGTGGACCGAAGTGTGCCTGACCTTCCCGGCGCTGATGGCGCTGGAAGCGGGCTACGAAGTGTATGTGGTAACAGACACTTCAGGCGGCACGTCCGTGGATGCCCATGAGCGTTCTATCGACCGCATGGTACAGGCAGGTGCCGTACCTGTAACCTGGCAACAGGTTCTTCTTGAGTACCAGCGCGACTGGTCCCGCAAAGAAACCTACGACGCCGTTATGGATCTGGTACGTGAGCACAGCGGTGCCTACGGTATGGGCGTGGATTATGCCTATACCATGGTGCATGGCGCGCCGGAACGTAAAGCCTGAATACACGCCATCTTTCATGTTGCCTCTTTGTTGGCTTAGTTTGCGTACCCCGGTCACTGACTTATGTAAGTGACTGGGGCTACACAATCTTGCCGCCTCGATGTTTCACGAATAATTGTGTATTGCTTTCATGGCTTAAGCAGGTCAATTTCCCTTTAGCAAGGAACCTTTCATGGCGCAGAACAAACATGTGACGTTGGTAATTACTCACACCCTGCGGCCTGACCAGGCGCAGCGTTATGAGCAGTGGTTGGGGAAAATCATGCCGCTGGCCGCCGAGTTTCCCGGACATCTTGGGGCGAATGTCATTCGACCCACAGATGGACAAAACCTGTGGAACATCATCATTCGCTTCGACACCCTTGAGCATCTGTATAACTGGACTCAATCTGATACGCGCCGGGAGCTGGTTGAGGAAATTGCGCCGCTGCTGGCCGAAGGCGATAAAACAGAAGTGCGCACCGAAGCGGCCTTCTGGTTTACGCCACCAGCCCCCCATGTACGTCAGCCCAAACGTTGGAAGCAGTTTTTGATAACGCTGCTGGTGATTTTCCCCAGTACCAACCTGGTGCCGTGGCTGACCGGTATTCTGCTGCCTTCAATGAAAGGCTCGTTACTCCTGCATCTGATTAATGATGCCTGTGTGGTTGCGCTGGTGGTCTGGTTGTGGATGCCCATCGTAACCCGTCTGTTTGCCGGATGGCTGAAAAAAGCCTGACCGGTTTCTCAGGAGATTGTTATGTCTCAAACTGCCACACTGATTCTGACTCACGGAAAAATTCATACTCTCGAAAAGCAAAGCCCGCAGGTAGAGGCGGTGGCGATCGCTAACGGGAAGATCCTCGCGACGGGTAGTCACGATCGGGTAATGAGCTTTGCGACCGACGGTACGCAGATTGTCGATCTGCAGGGACACACCGTGATCCCGGGTTTAAATGATTCGCACCTGCACCTCATTCGCGGTGGGTTGAACTACAACCTGGAGCTGCGCTGGGAAGGTGTCCCATCGCTCGCAGATGCGCTGCGCATGCTCAAAGAGCAAGCCGATCGGACGCCGTCTCCGCAATGGGTGCGGGTGGTCGGCGGCTGGAGCGAGTTTCAGTTTGCCGAACGGCGCATGCCAACCCTGGAAGAACTGAATGAAGCTGCTCCGGATACCCCGGTTTTTGTTCTGCATCTCTACGACCGGGCTTTGCTGAACCGCGCTGCGTTGAAAGCCGTCGGCTACACCAAAGCGACGCCGGATCCGGCGGGCGGTGAGATTGTGCGTGACAGCAACGGCAATCCAACCGGAATGTTGATAGCCAAACCGAACGCCATGATCCTCTATTCGACGCTGGCGAAAGGGCCAAAACTGCCGTTAGAGATGCAGGTTAACTCGACCCGCCAGTTTATGCGTGAACTGAACCGACTGGGGCTGACCAGCGCCATCGATGCCGGCGGCGGCTTCCAGAACTACCCGGAAGATTACGAGATCATCGAGCAACTGCACGCGAACCAGCAGATGACGGTGCGTATTGCCTACAACCTGTTTACCCAGCGTCCGAAGCAGGAAGTGGAAGACTTTGAGCGCTGGACGGATATGCTCAAACCCGGGCAGGGAACCGATTTCTATCGTGCTAACGGGGCAGGGGAAATGTTGGTCTTCTCGGCGGCTGACTTCGAAGATTTCCTGCAGCCACGCCCGGATTTACCGGAAGGGATGGAAGAGGAACTGGAGCGCGTGGTGCGCCACCTGGTGGAACATCGTTGGCCGTTCCGCCTGCATGCCACCTACGATGAATCCATCAGCCGCATGCTCGACGTGTTTGAGAAGGTGAACCGTGACATCCCGTTCAATGGCCTGCACTGGTTCTTCGATCACGCCGAAACGATTACTGAACGCAACATCGAGCGGGTAAAAGCGCTGGGCGGTGGCATTGCAGTTCAGCACCGTATGGCATTCCAGGGCGAGTATTTTATCGATCGCTATGGCAAAGAGGCGGTTAAACATACGCCGCCGGTGGCGAAAATGCTGGCGGCTGATGTGCCGGTTGGCCTGGGTACCGATGCTACGCGCGTGGCAAGTTACAACCCGTGGACAGCGTTGTACTGGCTGGTATCAGGACGCACCGTTGGCGGTATGGCGATGTATGATGATAACAACCGTCTGGCGCGCGATGTGGCGCTGGAACTGTGGACAGCAGGCAGTGCCTGGTTCTCCAGCGAGCAGGGTAAGAAAGGGCGTATTGAAAAGGATCAACTGGCAGATCTGGTGGTGCTGTCAAAAGACTATTTCAGCGTGCCGGAAGAAGAGATCAAAGGCATTGAGTCGGTGATGACGATTGTCGACGGCAAGGTTGTTTATGCCGCCGGACATTTCACCCCGCTGGCACCGCCGGCCATCCCGGTTGTACCTGACTGGTCGCCGGTAGTGAAGGTGCCGGGGCACTATCGCTCAGCGCCGCCGGTTGCCGCGAAGGTTGGGGCAATGGTGCAGATGCATCAGTGCTGTGGCAGCTGCGGCGTACACGGTCATCAGCATGATATAGCGCGTAAATCGGGTATTCCTGTGTCAGATGACCGGGCCTTCTGGGGTGCGCTCGGTTGTTCCTGCTTCGCGTTTTAACGGACGGGTCAGTGCCAATAAAAAAGGCCCGCACTAGCGGGCCTTTTTTCGATTCATGCCAATTACAGGCTGGAAACGTTTTCAGTCAGGTATTTTGCTACGCCGTCCGGAGAGGCGTTCATACCTTCTTTACCTTTTTCCCACTGTGCCGGGCAAACGTCGCCGTGTTCTTCGTGGAACTGCAGCGCGTCAACCATACGCAGCATTTCGTCGATGTTACGACCCAGCGGCAGGTCGTTAACCACCTGGTGACGAACAACGCCGTTAGCGTCGATCAGGAAAGAACCACGCAGAGCAACGCCCGCTTCCGGGTGCTCGATGCCGTAGGCTTTCTGGATTTCGCGTTTGATGTCAGCAACCATTGCGTATTTCACTGCACCGATGCCGCCTTTGTCGACAGGGGTGTTACGCCATGCGTTGTGGACAAATTCAGAGTCAAAAGAAACGCCAACCACTTCAACGCCACGTTTCTGGAATTCTTCGTAACGCTTGTCGAATGCGATCAGTTCAGACGGGCAAACGAAGGTGAAGTCCATCGGCCAGAAGAACAGAACGGTGGTTTTACCGTTGGTATGCTGTTTGAAGTTGAAGTTATCAACAATCTCACCGCTACCCAGTACCGCAGCTGCTGTGAAATCCGGAGCCTGACGAGTTACCAGTACCATATAATTCTCCTGCAAAGTTAAGGGGTTTTTGGAACGCAACGCGGGCCAGTATAGAGAGTGTTCGGGAATAAGACAAAGAGGCGCTGGCAATCAATGAGACAGGTTTTGTCTATCAATCTTTTGCCGGATGACGGCTACTGCTTATCCGGCGCGTCATGCGGGCTACAATCAAAGGGTTTTACGCCGCGCCTGGTCCATCATTTGCGGATAAAACTGCCAGAATCGTTCTTCTAACGCATCGTAATGCGTATTGAGGTCATACCATGAGTCGCGCAGGGCACCGAGACGTGGACGGCGGCTGGCCATGCCGTTCAGGACGTTCTGGATAAAATCCATGTCCCGGTAGCGCTCAAGCCATTTCTCTGACCATATATAGTTGTTCAGATTAATAAAGCGCGGCGGTGATTCTGGCAGAATAGTGGCAACCTGGGTGTGCGCGTAGCGCACAAAATCCGTCAGCGGGAAATCGGGAGAGATTTCCGACCAGTGGCGCGACAGAAAATGATCCCACATGACGTCCAGTGTAATCGGTGCGACGCGACGCGTTTCGCTACGAAACCACTCCTTGGCTTCACGCACCTGTGGCAGGTTATCGGTCATTACGTCGATGCGACGGTGCATGAAGATGCCTTCCACCACGTCGGGCGAATAGTGCGTTTGGGGATTACCCCGGACAAAATCGGCCAGCAGATTGCCGGAAAGCGAGCTATCGGCAAGGTGGGCCAGATGCAAATGTGCAAGAAAATTCATATCCACTTCATCCTTCAAACTGCCTCTTTGTTAGCTGCCTTCACTCACCCCAGTCACTTACTTGAGTAAGCTCCGGGGACTCATTCAGTTGCCGCCTCGATGCATCTTGAATGATTTTGTGTATAGATTATGTCTCTTAACTTGAGGGGTAAAGGTTGCAGGGAGAACGCCCCGGCACTAGACTACCCGCCTCTTATTTTAGTCTGAGTCAGTGTCATGCGCGTTACCGATTTCACCTTTGAATTACCCGAATCCCTGATTGCCCACTATCCGCAAGCTGAGCGCAGCAGTTGCCGCTTGCTGTCACTGGATGGGCCGACGGGCGCGCTGACGCACGGTACTTTCACTGATTTGCTCGATAAGCTCAACCCTGGAGATCTGCTGGTCTTTAATAATACCCGCGTGATCCCGGCTCGTCTGTTTGGCCGTAAAGCCAGTGGCGGCAAGATTGAAGTGCTGGTCGAGCGTATGCTGGATGACAAACGTATTCTGGCGCATATTCGTGCTTCAAAAGCGCCGAAGCCGGGTGCCGAGCTGCTGCTGGGCGATGACGAAAGCATTAAAGCAACGATGGTGGCGCGCCATGACGCGCTGTTTGAAGTTGAGTTTAACGACGAACGCAGCGTGCTGGATATTCTGAACGCGATTGGCCATATGCCGTTGCCGCCATATATCGACCGTCCGGATGAAGACGCCGACCGCGAGCTGTACCAGACCGTGTACAGCGAAAAACCGGGCGCGGTCGCCGCGCCGACCGCCGGTCTGCACTTTGACGAACCACTGTTGGCAAAACTGCGTGATAAAGGCATTGAGATGGCGTTCGTTACGCTACACGTCGGCGCGGGTACTTTCCAGCCGGTGCGCGTAGACACTATTGAAGATCACATCATGCACTCCGAATATGCGGAAGTGCCGCAGGATGTGGTAGACGCGGTGCTGGCGGCGAAAGCGCGCGGTAACCGCGTGATTGCGGTGGGCACCACCTCCGTACGTTCGCTGGAAAGTGCGGCGCAGGCAGCCAAAAACGACCTTATTGAACCGTTCTTCGGCGATACGCAGATCTTCATCTATCCAGGCTATCAATACAAAGTGATAGACGCGTTGGTGACCAACTTCCATCTGCCGGAATCGACGCTGATCATGCTGGTTTCCGCATTTGCTGGTTATAAAAACACCATGCGTGCCTATCATGAAGCGGTAAAAGCGGAATATCGCTTTTTTAGTTACGGGGATGCCATGTTTATCACGTACAATCCGCAGGCTATTTCTGAGCGTGTCGGGGAATAAGTTTCCGGCATGAGTGTTTAAAACGTCGGACTGTTTTTCTGACGCAGGAGTGAAGATGAAATTTGAACTGGATACCACAGACGGTCGCGCTCGCCGCGGCCGCCTGGTTTTTGATCGTGGCGTAGTGGAAACGCCTGCTTTTATGCCGGTCGGTACTTACGGCACAGTAAAAGGTATGACGCCGGAAGAAGTTGAAGCGACCGGCGCACAGATCATCCTGGGCAACACTTTCCACCTGTGGCTGCGCCCGGGTCAGGAAATCATGAAGCTGCACGGCGATCTGCACGATTTCATGCAGTGGAAAGGCCCAATCCTCACCGATTCTGGTGGCTTCCAGGTATTCAGTCTGGGCGACATCCGTAAGATAACCGAACAAGGCGTGCATTTCCGTAACCCGATCAACGGCGATCCAATTTTCCTCGATCCCGAGAAGTCGATGGAGATTCAATACGATCTCGGTTCCGATATCGTGATGATCTTCGACGAATGTACACCGTATCCTGCCGACTGGGACTATGCTAAACGCTCGATGGAGATGTCTCTGCGTTGGGCGAAGCGTAGTCGCGACCGTTTTGATAGCCTCGGCAACAAAAATGCGCTTTTTGGCATCATTCAGGGCAGTGTTTACGAAGATTTACGTGATATCTCCGTCAAAGGTCTGGTAGATATCGGCTTTGATGGCTACGCTGTCGGCGGTTTGGCTGTTGGTGAGCCGAAGGAAGATATGCACCGCATTCTGGAGCATGTTTGCCCGCAGATTCCGGCTGATAAACCGCGTTACCTGATGGGCGTCGGTAAACCAGAAGATCTGGTTGAAGGCGTGCGTCGCGGTATCGATATGTTTGACTGCGTGATGCCAACGCGAAATGCCCGTAATGGTCATTTGTTTGTGACTGACGGCGTGGTAAAAATTCGTAACGCGAAACATAAAAGCGACACCAGTCCGCTCGATGCTGAGTGTGATTGCTACACCTGTCGCAATTATTCGCGCGCTTACTTGCATCATCTTGACCGTTGCAACGAAATATTGGGCGCGCGACTCAACACGATTCATAACCTTCGCTACTACCAGCGTTTGATGGCGGGTTTACGCAAGGCTATTGAAGAGGGTAAATTAGAGAGCTTCGTGACCGATTTTTACCAACGTCAGGGTAGACCAGTTCCACCTGTGAACGTTGATTAATTTTAATAATGAGGGAATTTGAATGAGCTTTTTTATTTCTGATGCGGTAGCGGCAACAGGTGCTCCGGCGCAGGGCAGCCCGATGTCTCTGATTCTGATGCTGGTGGTGTTTGGTCTGATTTTCTACTTCATGATCCTGCGCCCGCAGCAAAAGCGTACCAAAGAACACAAAAACCTGATGAACTCCATTGCGAAAGGCGATGAAGTGCTGACCAACGGTGGTCTGGTGGGTCGCGTGACCAAAGTAGCAGAATCCGGCTACATCGCTATCGCGCTGAACGACACCACTGAAGTGGTTATTAAACGTGATTTCGTAGCTGCCGTTCTGCCGAAAGGCACCATGAAGGCGCTGTAATTTATTGTTTTCCCAAAGGGAACTGCCGTGTTAAACCGTTATCCTTTGTGGAAGTATGTCATGCTGATCGTCGTTATTGTCGTCGGTCTGCTCTATGCGCTTCCCAACCTGTATGGTGAGGATCCGGCTGTTCAAATCACTGGCGTGCGCGGTGCCGCCGCCAGTGAGCAAACGCTGATCCAGGTCCAGAAAACGTTACAAGAAGATAAAATCACACCTAAGTCTGTGGCTCTGGAAGAGGGTGCTATTCTCGCGCGCTTCGACTCCACTGATACCCAACTGCGCGCACGTGAAGTGTTAATGGGCGTGCTGGGTGATCAATACGTCGTGGCGCTTAACCTTGCTCCGGCAACCCCGCGCTGGCTGGCAGCCATTCACGCAGAACCGATGAAACTCGGTCTTGACCTGCGTGGTGGCGTTCACTTCCTGATGGAAGTGGATATGGACACCGCGTTGAGTAAGTTGCAGGAACAAAATATCGATAGCCTGCGCAGCGATCTGCGTGAAAAAGGCATTCCTTATACTACCGTTCGCAAAGAAGATAACTACGGTCTGAGCATCACCTTCCGTGATAGCAGCGCCCGTGATGAAGCTATCTCTTACCTGAGCAAGCGTCACCAGGATTTGGTTATTTCCAGCCAGGGCAGCAATGCACTGCGTGCTGTAATGACCGATGCGCGTCTGAGCGAAGCCCGTGAATACGCGGTACAGCAGAACATCAACATTCTGCGTAACCGTGTTAACCAACTGGGTGTTGCTGAGCCGGTGGTACAACGTCAGGGTGCTGACCGCATCGTGGTCGAACTGCCGGGTATTCAGGATACCGCGCGTGCGAAAGAAATTCTGGGCGCAACCGCGACGCTGGAGTTCCGTCTGGTAAACACCAACGTTGACCAGTCCGCTGCGGCATCGGGTCGTGTTCCGGGTGATTCGGAAGTGAAACAGTCTCGTGAAGGTCAGCCTGTTGTGCTGTACAAGCGCGTGATCCTGACCGGTGACCATATCACCGACTCCACTTCCAGCCAGGACGAATACAATCAGCCGCAGGTTAACATCTCGCTGGATAGCGCGGGTGGTAACATTATGTCCAACTTCACCAAGGACAACATCGGTAAGCCGATGGCGACCCTGTTTGTGGAGTACAAAGACAGCGGTAAGAAAGATGCTAACGGTCGCGCCGTGCTGGTGAAACAGGAAGAGGTGATTAACATCGCCAACATCCAGTCTCGCCTGGGTAATAGCTTCCGTATCACCGGTATCAACAACCCGAACGAAGCGCGTCAGCTTTCTCTGCTGTTACGTGCCGGTGCGTTGATTGCGCCGATTCAGATTGTTGAAGAACGTACCATCGGCCCAACTCTGGGTATGCAGAACATTAAACAGGGTCTGGAAGCGTGTCTGGCCGGTCTGGTGGTGTCTATCCTGTTCATGATCTTCTTCTATAAGAAGTTCGGTCTGATCGCGACCAGTGCGCTGATTGCTAACCTGGTGCTGATTGTCGGTATTATGTCGCTGCTGCCGGGCGCTACGCTGAGTATGCCGGGGATTGCGGGGATCGTCTTAACCCTTGCCGTCGCGGTCGATGCGAACGTACTGATCAACGAACGTATCAAAGAAGAGTTGAGTAACGGGCGTTCGGTGCAGCAGGCCATCAACGAAGGTTATGCGGGCGCATTTAGCTCCATCTTTGATGCGAACATTACGACGCTGATCAAGGTCATCATCCTGTACGCAGTTGGCACCGGGGCAATTAAAGGGTTCGCGATTACTACCGGTATTGGTGTGGCGACGTCGATGTTTACCGCGATTGTCGGTACACGTGCCATCGTAAACCTGTTGTATGGCGGCAAGCGCGTCAAAAAGCTGTCAATCTGAGGAGTGCGAAGTGGCACAGGAATATACTGTTGAACAATTAAACCACGGCCGTAAAGTCTGGGACTTTATGCGCTGGGACTACTGGGCTTTCGGCATTTCAGGTTTCCTGCTGATTGCGGCCATCGTGGTGATGGGCGTACGCGGGTTTAACTGGGGTCTCGATTTCACCGGTGGTACGGTTATTGAAATCACGCTGGAAAAACCGGCCGATATGGACGTGATGCGCGATGCGCTGGAGAAAGCGGGCTTTGTTGATCCGCTTCTGCAGAACTTCGGCAGCAGCCACGACATTATGGTACGTATGCCGCCAACTGAAGGTGCAGACGGCGGTCAGGTGCTGGGCAGCAAAGTGTTGAGTGTGATTAACGAATCCACCAACCAAAACGCCGCGGTGAAGCGAATTGAATTCGTGGGTCCGAGCGTGGGTGCTGATCTGGCGCAAACCGGTGCGATGGCGCTGATGGCGGCGCTGATCTCCATCCTGGTGTACGTCGGTTTCCGCTTTGAGTGGCGACTGGCGGCGGGGGTGGTTATCGCTCTGGCGCACGACGTGATTATCACACTTGGGATCCTGTCGTTGTTCCATATCGAGATTGACCTGACTATCGTCGCATCACTGATGTCGGTAATCGGTTACTCGCTGAACGATAGTATCGTTGTATCTGACCGTATTCGTGAAAACTTCCGCAAAATTCGTCGCGGTACGCCTTACGAAATCTTTAACGTGTCACTGACTCAAACGCTGCACCGTACGTTGATTACGTCCGGTACAACGTTGATGGTTATTCTGATGCTGTTCCTGTTCGGTGGTCCGGTACTGGAAGGCTTCTCGCTGACGATGCTGATCGGTGTTTCCATCGGTACCGCATCTTCTATCTACGTGGCATCGGCGCTGGCGCTGAAGCTGGGTATGAAGCGTGAGCACATGCTGCAGCAGAAGGTCGAGAAAGAAGGGGCGGATCAACCGTCGATTCTTCCTTAACCATTAAGAGTGAAGATACTGGAATCCCGATCGTAAGGTCGGGGTTTTTTTTGCCTGTGAATTAGCGACAGGCAATTATCTTTTCCTGTCGCCACACTACTGACAGTATGCTGTCAGTAGCCCTGTCTTATAGTCCTTCTGAGATTACCCACACAGGCAGGAGGAAGTATGAGCAACGTAATTAATTGGTTTGAAATCCCTGTAGCACAAATGGATCGCGCCATCGCTTTTTATGAACCAGTGATGCAGGTTTCTTTGCGTCGGGAGAACATGGACTGCGCGGAGCTGGCCGTATTTCCGCATCAGGATCCCGCTCCTGGCGGTGCACTGGCTAAATTTGACGGTATTACGCCTTCAGCGCAGGGCGCTATTATTTACCTGCATACGGACGATTTGGCTGCAACGCTTGAACGCGTCGCCACCGCTGGTGGCCAGTGCGTGTTTGGCCCGCTTGAACTGGGGCAAGACATTGGCACGATTGCGCTGTTTACTGACAGCGAAGGCAATCGCGTTGGTTTACATCAACCCGCGTAATTTTTTCAGGACTGACGATTAATATGACCAGACGCGCCGACCGCTTGTTTCAGATTGTACAAATCCTGCGTGGCAGGCGAGTGACAACGGCGGCGCTGCTGGCAGAACGTCTTGAAGTTTCTGAACGGACGATTTATCGCGATATCCGCGATCTCTCTTTATCCGGCGTGCCCATTGAAGGCGAAGTGGGCAGTGGATACCGCTTAATGGCGGGGTTTGATCTGCCGCCGTTGATGCTAACCCAGCACGAATCAGAAGCGTTGATGGTAGCGATTCGGTTGCTGAAAACATGGGGCGGGGATTCACTCTCACAGGCGCTGGAATCAGCACAGGAGAAAGTGTTGGTGATATTGCCGCCAGAGAGTCGGCGCAGAGCCGAGCAAACGCGGATTTTCGCACCTGATTTTGGTAATCAGCCGCATTCACGCAGTGCGTTCGATCTCATTCATCGCGCGGTTTCGGCGCAGCAGGCGCTGGCGCTGCATTATCGCGATGAGTCCGGGAATCTCTCCTGGCGCGACGTTCAGCCGCTGGGATTATTTTTCTGGGGCGAGCACTGGCTGCTCGTTGCCTGGTGTGAAAAACGTGACGATTATCGCTGTTTTCGCGTTGATCGTTGTCTGAAGATCACGCCGCTTAACAGGTATTTTCGCGAATCAGCGGATCGATCGCTAAGTGACTTTTTACGTAAAGTACGCTGTGAAGACCGGCCATAAAAAAGCCAGCGGTTAAGCTGGCTTGTCTGCGATAGATTGGCTGGATTAGAAGTTGTAACCAACAACCAGGTAACCACCCCAACCGGTAGATTTCGCGCTGAAATCGCCTTCGCCCCAGTTCAGAGTGTCGCCACCTTTCCACTGGCCGCCGTTGTGGAAGTAACGCGCCACTACGGAGTAGTGCCAGTGATCGTAGTTCAGCGCCAGAACGTGGCTGGAAGCGATAGAGTTGCTGGTGCGGTTCGGGTCATCACCCAAATCTGAGCCCCAGTCGAAGTTGGTGAAGCCGATGTAGGTCAGCTGGCCGCCCCAAACCTGGGTGATCGGCACAAAGTATTTCACTTTGAAACGGTAGCCATCCCACTCGTTTTCGTTGGATGCGCCATAGTTCTGCCACTGGTATTTAGCATAGACGTTCAGGGACAGACCCATCGGCAGACCGGTATCGATATCGGTACCCAGACCCATATACCAGGTGCTCTGGCGGCTGGCTTTGTTATCACCCATATCGTAGATGTAGTTGTTGGCGAAATACCATTCTTTGAACGGACCGAAGCTCAGGTCAGCGCCGGTCAGCTTGTCGATGGAGAAACGCGGTTCGATTTCCATAAACAGCGGGGAACCGTCAGACCAGATACCTTTATCGTTGCCGTTACCCCAGTCGAAGGTTTTAGGAATATCGATGTAGCCATAGAAGTCAAACCAGTCTTTTTTGGCAAACGCTTCATATTCCAGATACACGTCGTTGTTCAGTTTCGGGGAGAAACGGGTGTGGTAGCTACCCACCACGTTGACGCTCTGGTGCCACCAGTCGGACAGATATTGCGGTTTGTCATTTTCTGCCGCGTTGGCAGTAAAAGACGAGGAGAGCGCCAGCACTGCACCGGCTGCAAGTAATGTTTTTTTCATATGTATGCCACTGTTTGAAATCCCTTTCGGGATAGAAAAATGCGCAATTTGCGTTTCTATACACTTCATCCTTCAAGCCGCCTCTTTGTTGGCTGCCTTTGCTCACCCCTGTCACTTACTGATGTAAGCTCCAGGGATTCACGCAGTTGCCGCCTTGATACGTCTTGCATGATTTTGTGTAGAAATATTTCGTGTTTCTTCGGTGCCTATTATAAAAATCATTGTTCACAAAAATATGTTTTGTTTCACAGTTCTATCATTTGCGTAATCGATTGCGTTCACGTTTGCGTACTTTAGGCGGCGAATTGTACTGGCTCCGGTGAATGTTGCCAAGTTTTACCGGAAATATCGCTTATGTCAGAGGAGTAACAAAATTGGCGGGAGTGATGTTGCGGAACGCACAAAAACGTTCCGCAAAAAGTTTATTGACTAACAGGTTGGATGTCGTGGATGCGAACAAAACCTAACTGATCTGGAGACAGTCCGTTTAACTGCAATGGAATGTCTACATCACTGGGGGCAAGAATACTTGCCGGGGCGTTGACCAATTGGTTGTGAACGTTCACTTCCTGATAGTTGTCCGTGGTGCCCTGAATTTGCCCGTATTCGACGGTGGCGCTAAAGGCGGGTAAAGGCGTGTTGGATTCACCCTGAATCCGCAGCGTCAGGCGCGTACCGTCGGCGTTCGGCGCAATATTTATCAGCGACATACGTAACGTGCCTATCTGGCTGTCCAGTCGGGCAGGGGTTTTGGAACCTGGCAGCAGATAGACGCCGCTGGTTGATTTTGCGTTCAACATATTTTGTTGAGTAATTTTTACCGTTTCCTGATTTAGCTGCGTCATCTCTTTATTCAACGTGCTAACACTTTGATGCATCTGGCGTACTTCGCTTTGCTGTGCGCAGGCGCTTAGGCTAAAGAGACTTCCCACCAGGAGAATTCTTAGGTAACGTCTTGTCATTGTGATTACTTCCTTTATTGTCGCGATAGCATAATGGTAGTGCGCACTGAGCGCGAAGGCATCGATCCTTTGTCTCAAAAGCGTTGCGCCTTTGTTGTCACGCCAGTTCAGGGTAAAATAGATTCCGGTCAACCACTGAGGTACAGGACGCCGTATGCATTGCCCATTCTGTTTCGCCGTAGACACTAAGGTAATTGACTCTCGTCTTGTCGGCGAGGGCTCCTCAGTACGCCGCCGTCGGCAGTGTCTGGTCTGTAACGAACGTTTCACCACTTTTGAAGTGGCTGAACTAGTTATGCCGCGCGTTGTGAAAAGCAACGATGTGCGTGAACCCTTTAATGAAGATAAGCTGCGCAGCGGCATGCTCAGAGCGCTTGAGAAACGTCCGGTCAGCTCTGATGACGTCGAAATGGCGTTGAACCATATCAAATCACAACTGCGTGCGACTGGCGAGCGTGAGGTGCCGAGCAAGATGATTGGCAACCTGGTGATGGAGCAGTTGAAAAAACTCGATAAAGTCGCCTACATCCGCTTTGCTTCGGTTTACCGGAGTTTCGAAGATATCAAAGAATTTGGCGAGGAGATTGCTCGCCTACAGGACTAAGCCATGCAGGATGAATTATACATGGCGCGCGCGCTGAAGCTTGCTGCGCGCGGACGTTTTACCACTCACCCCAACCCCAACGTGGGCTGCGTGATTGTGAAAGATGGGGAGATCGTCGGTGAAGGATATCATCACCGTGCGGGCGAACCGCATGCCGAAGTTCATGCTCTGCGGATGGCTGGAGAAAAAGCGCAAGGGGCAACGGCCTATGTGACGCTTGAACCCTGTAGTCATCATGGTCGCACGCCGCCGTGCTGCGATGCGTTGATTGCGGCGGGTGTATCGCGTGTGGTTGCGGCGATGCAGGATCCTAATCCGCAGGTCGCAGGACGTGGGCTCTACCGTTTGCAGCAGGCGGGCATCGACGTCAGCCACGGGCTGATGATGAGCGAAGTTGAGCAATTGAATAAAGGCTTTCTCAAGCGCATGCGTACGGGATTCCCGTATCTGCAGCTTAAGCTTGGCGCGTCGCTTGATGGCCGTACAGCGATGGCCAGCGGTGAAAGCCAGTGGATTACCTCACCACAGGCGCGCCGCGATGTGCAACGCTTGCGCGCGCAAAGCCATGCCATTTTAACCAGCAGTGCTACGGTGCTGGCAGACGACCCTCAGCTTACCGTGCGTTGGTCGGAGCTTGGGGAATCAACTCAGGCGAGTTACCCGCAGGAAGAGCTGCGCCAGCCAATCCGCATTGTTCTGGATAGCCAGAATCAGGTCACGCCGGAGCACCGTATTGTGCAACAGCCTGGAGAAACCTGGATTGTCCGGACTGAAGACGACCCTCGTAGCTGGCCGGAGACGGTTCGTAGCCTGAAGGTGCCGGAACATAACGGGCATCTGGATCTGGTGGTGCTGATGATGCAACTGGGCAAACAGCAAATTAACAGTATTTGGGTTGAAGCAGGCCCAACGCTCGCGGGAGCATTATTACAGGCCGGTTTGGTCGATGAGCTAATCGTGTATGTTGCGCCTAAACTGTTAGGCAGCGATGCGCGAGGATTATGTGTGCTTCCAGGCCTTGAGAAACTGGTTGACGCCCCCCATTTCAAATTCAATGAGATACGCCAGGTGGGCCCGGACGTTTGCCTGCATTTAACGACTGCGTGAGGCTTTCTGATTTAGAGGAAGCAGCGCACAGAATATTATGATAAAATCCGCCCCCCTTACGGGGCTATAAATCGAACCCGAAGGAAGAATATGAACATTATTGAAGCTAACGTTGCTACCCCGGACGCTCACGTCGCCATCACCATTGCGCGTTTCAACAACTTTATCAATGACAGCCTGCTGGAAGGTGCGATCGACGCCCTGAAACGTATTGGTCAGGTTAAAGATGAAAACATTACCGTTGTTTGGGTTCCAGGTGCCTATGAGCTGCCGCTGGCGGCTGACGCTCTGGCGAAAACCGGTAAATACGACGCGGTGATTGCGCTCGGTACGGTGATCCGTGGCGGTACCGCGCACTTCGAATATGTGGCTGGCGGTGCAAGCAATGGCCTGGCGCATGTCGCTCAGGACAGCGGCATTCCGGTAGCCTTCGGTGTTCTGACCACCGAAAGTATTGAACAAGCCATCGAACGTGCTGGCACTAAAGCCGGCAACAAAGGCGCAGAAGCTGCACTGACTGCGCTTGAAATGATTAATGTATTGAAAGCCATCAAGGCCTGATTTTTGTAAGGGGAAATCCGTGAAACCTGCTGCTCGTCGCCGCGCCCGTGAGTGTGCCGTCCAGGCGCTCTACTCCTGGCAGTTGTCCCAGAACGACATCGCTGATGTTGAATACCAGTTCCTGGCGGAACAGGACGTAAAAGATGTCGACGTTCTGTATTTCCGTGAACTGCTGTCCGGGGTGGCGACTAACAGCGCGTACCTGGATGGCTTAATGAAGCCTTACCTGTCTCGCCTGTTGGAAGAGCTGGGTCAGGTAGAAAAAGCCGTGCTGCGTATTGCGCTGTTTGAACTGTCTAAACGTAGCGATGTGCCATACAAAGTGGCCATCAACGAAGCGATTGAACTGGCGAAAACCTTCGGCGCTGAAGACAGCCACAAATTCGTCAACGGCGTACTGGATAAAGCAGCACCTGTGATTCGCCCCAACAAAAAGTAATTCCGAGGCCGGTCGGATGGTGGAACATGTTTCCGCTATCCCCGGCTTTTTCTTTTTTTTCTGCTGAGGCATAACGTATGGCATGCGGCGAATTTTCCCTGATTGCCCGTTATTTTGACCGCGTAAGAACCTCTCGTCTTGATGTCGAAACCGGTATTGGTGACGATTGCGCACTTCTGAACATCCCTGAAAAACAGACGCTGGCGATCAGTACCGATACGCTGGTAGCTGGTAACCACTTCCTCCCTGACATTGATCCGACCGATCTCGCCTGGAAAGCGCTGGCGGTGAATTTGAGCGATCTGGCGGCGATGGGGGCGGACCCAGCATGGCTGACGTTAGCGCTCACGTTACCTGACGTCGATGAAGCCTGGCTTGAAGCCTTCAGCGATGGCCTGTTTGAACTGCTGAATTACTATGATATGCAACTGATTGGCGGCGACACCACGCGTGGGCCACTGTCGATGACGTTGGGTATCCATGGCTACGTCCCTGTAGGACGGGCCTTAAAACGCTCCGGAGCGAAACCGGGAGACTGGATTTATGTTACCGGTACGCCGGGAGACAGCGCGGCGGGGCTGGCGATTTTACAGAATCGGTTGCAGGTTGGAGATGCAAAAGACGCAGACTATCTGCTTAAACGTCATCTGCGGCCAACGCCGCGCATCCTGCAGGGACAAGCCCTGCGCGATCTGGCCAGTGCGGCTATCGATATTTCCGACGGCCTGATCTCCGATCTGGGGCATATCGTTAATGCCAGCGGCTGCGGCGCGCGGGTTAACGTTGATGCGCTGCCTTACTCTCCGGCATTTGCCCAACACGTGGAATCGGAACAGGCGCTGCGCTGGGCGCTCTCGGGGGGGGAAGATTATGAGTTATGCTTTACCGTACCGGAAATTAACCGTGGCGCGCTGGACGTGGCGCTGGGGAATCTCGGCGCAGCGTTTACCTGTATCGGGCAGATGAGCGCGGATGTGGAAGGCATTCACTTTACGCGCGACGGAAAACCCGTCACGTTCGACTGGAAAGGATATGACCATTTTGCCGCGCCTTAAAAAAGATGTCGCCAAAAGCCGCCTGAGTATGCGCAACCCGTGGCACCTGTTAGCCACCGGTTTTGGCAGCGGGCTGAGCCCAATTGTTCCTGGCACCATGGGATCGCTGGCGGCGATCCCATTTTGGTATTTAATGACGTTTCTGCCGTGGCAGTTGTATTCGCTGGTGGTCATGTTGTCTATCTGTATTGGCGTTTATCTGTGCCATCAAACGGCGAAAGATATGGGCGTGCACGATCACGGCAGCATTGTCTGGGACGAGTTTGTCGGGATGTGGATAACCCTGATGGCGCTACCAACCAACGACTGGCAGTGGGTTGCCGCGGGTTTTGTGATTTTCCGTATCCTGGATATGTGGAAGCCGTGGCCGATCCGCTGGTTTGATCGCAACGTGCATGGCGGGACGGGGATCATGATCGATGATATTGTCGCCGGGATACTTTCTGCCGGGATCCTCTATTTTATCGGCCATCACTGGCCGGTAGGGATTATTTAACCCTTTTGGGGGCTGTTGTAGGCCCGATAAGCGTCGCGCCATCGGGCAATCAGTGCCGGATGCGCTATGCTTATCCGGCCTACAATTAGCAATCGCCAATGCTTATTTAAATCCCACCACCGGATGCTGTTTGTACGGCGTTTCCAGCTCGGCTACCTGCTCTGGTTTCAGCGTTAAATCCACCGCATTAAGCAACTCATCCAGCTGTTCCTCACGCGACGTACCGATAATCGGCGCGGCCACACCGGGTTTACTCAGTAGCCAGGCCAGCGCAACCTGTGCACGCGTGACGCCTAATTCTTCACTGATACCGGCCAGCCGTGCGGCAATTTGCGCATCGTTTTCATCGCTCTCGTTGTACAAATTTTTACCGACTTCATCAGAAACCAGACGTGCCGTCGTTTCTCCCCACGGGCGCGTCAGGCGACCACGCGCCAGCGGACTCCATGGGATCACCGCCACACCTTCCTGATAGCACAGTGGCAGCATTTCGCGTTCTTCTTCGCGGTATATCAGATTGTAGTGATCCTGCATGCTAACGAACTGTGCCCAGCCGTGTTGTTTCTGCAGGGCCAGTGCCTGAGCAAACTGCGAAGCGTGCATGGATGAGGCGCCGATATAGCGCGCTTTACCGGCTTTAACGACGTCGTTCAGCGCTTCCAGCGTTTCTTCGATTGGCGTGTTGTAATCCCAGCGATGAATTTGCAGGATGTCGACATAGTCCATACCCAGACGTCTGAGGCTGTCGTCGATTGAGCGCAGGATTTGTGCGCGGGATAATCCTTCCGGCAGGTCGTCAACCTGATGAAAAACCTTGGTGGCGACCACGACATCTTCGCGGCGGGCGAAATCACGCAGCGCGCGACCGACAATCTCTTCGCTGCTGCCAGCGGAGTAGCTGTTGGCGGTATCAAAAAAGTTAATACCGCCCTCAAGGGCATGTTTGATTATCGGACGGCTACTTTCTTCCGGTAGCGTCCAGGCATGATTGCCGCGATTGGGTTCGCCAAACGTCATGCAGCCCAGGCAAAGGCGGGAGACCCGAAGGTCTGTTTTTCCTAAGGTGTTGTATTGCATAAATTCGCTCCTGCTTAGCGTGTTATTCCTTAAGCATAGCAGGAGCGAGGGGGGGATTATGCCAGCCAGGCCTTGATTTTGGCCTCAATTCCGGTGGCATTCAGACCCAGATCGGCGCGAGCCTCGTCCTGAGTTCCCTGCGGGATGAAGAAATCAGGCAGGCCAATGTTCAGTACCGGAACGGGCTTGCGATGGGCCATCAGTACTTCGTTTACGCCGCTGCCAGCACCGCCCATAATGGCGTTCTCTTCAATGGTGACCAGCACGTCGTGTTGGGCAGCCATTTCCAGGATCAGCGTTTCATCCAGCGGTTTCACAAAGCGCATATCGACCAGCGTGGCGTTCATCGACTCTGCGACCTGAGCGGCTTCCGGCATCAGGGTACCGAAGTTGAGAATTGCCAGTTTCTCACCGTGACGCTTGACGATACCTTTACCGATAGGCAGCTGTTCCAGCGGCGCCAACTCAACGCCCACCGCGTTACCGCGCGGGTAGCGCACGACCGTTGGACCGTCGTTGTAGTGATAGCCGGTGAACAGCATCTGGCGGCATTCGTTTTCATCACTCGGGGTCATGATGACCATTTCCGGGATGCAGCGCAGGAAGGAGAGATCAAACGCCCCTTGATGAGTTTGTCCATCTGCGCCCACAATACCCGCCCGGTCGACAGCGAACAGGACCGGCAGTTTCTGAATGGCGACATCATGCAGCACCTGATCGTACGCGCGTTGCAGAAAAGTAGAGTAAATCGCCACGACCGGCTTATAGCCGCCAATCGCCAGACCGGCAGCAAACGTCACCGCGTGCTGCTCGGCAATCGCCACATCGAAGTAGCGGTCCGGGAATTTACGGGAAAACTCCACCATGCCGGAGCCTTCGCGCATCGCCGGGGTGATCGCCATCAGCTTATTGTCTTTCGCCGCAGTCTCACACAGCCAGTCACCGAAGATTTTTGAATAGCTCGGCAGGCCGCCGCTGCTTTTCGGCAGGCATCCGCTGGACGGATCGAATTTTGGTACTGCGTGGAAGGTGATTGGATCTTTTTCTGCCGGCTCGTAACCACGACCTTTTTTGGTCATGATGTGCAGGAACTGCGGGCCTTTCAGATCGCGCATGTTCTTCAGTGTGGTGATAAGCCCCAGCACGTCGTGACCATCCACCGGACCGATATAGTTAAAGCCCAGCTCTTCAAACAGCGTACCCGGAACAACCATGCCTTTGATGTGTTCTTCGGTACGTTTGAGCAGCTCTTTAATCGGCGGTACGCCGGAGAACACTTTCTTCCCGCCTTCGCGCAGCGAGGAGTAAAGTTTGCCGGAGAGCAATTGCGCCAGGTGGTTGTTCAGCGCACCGACATTTTCTGAGATCGACATTTCGTTGTCGTTCAGAATAACCAACATGTCGGGTTTAATATCACCCGCGTGGTTCATCGCTTCAAACGCCATGCCAGCGGTGATGGCGCCATCGCCAATCACGCAGACGGTACGACGTTCTTTGCCTTCTTTCTCAGCGGCAACCGCAATACCGATGCCAGCGCTGATGGAGGTTGATGAGTGGCCAACGCTCAGTACGTCATATTCGCTCTCACCGCGCCACGGGAACGGATGCAAACCGCCTTTCTGGCGAATCGTGCCGATTTTATCGCGGCGGCCGGTCAGGATTTTGTGCGGATAAGCCTGATGTCCCACATCCCAGATTAACTGGTCAAACGGGGTGTTGTAGACATAGTGCAGCGCGACGGTGAGTTCCACCGTGCCCAGACCAGAGGCGAAGTGCCCGCTGGAACGGCTCACGCTGTCGAGCAAATAGCGGCGCAGTTCGTCGCAAAGCTTTGGCAGGCTCTCTTTCGGCAGCAGGCGTAACTCCTGGGTGGAGTCGACCAGCGCCAGGGTCGGGTATTTGGCTATATCAAAACTCATCGCAAGCTCATGGGATATGTTGGTTTATTTATCACGCTGGATTATGTAGTCCGCTAGCGCTTCCAGTGCCGAGGTATCGAGTGACTGTGCGGCCAGCAGATTCAGCGACTGGCGGGCATCTTCGATTAAATCCCGGGCTTTATTCCGGGCTTGCTCAAGACCCAGAAGTGCAGGATAGGTACTTTTGCCAAGCTGCTGGTCAGCACCCTGACGTTTACCCAATGTTGCAGTATCGCCTACCACATCCAGTATGTCATCCTGAACCTGGAAGGCCAGACCGATGCTTTCTGCGTATTTGTCGAGTATTGCCAGGCATTCTCGCCCTTTATCGCCTGCGCTCAATGCACCCAGACGTACGGCGGCGCGAATCAATGCCCCGGTTTTGTGGCGGTGAATACGCTCCAGCGCATCCAGCTCAACCTGATGGCCTTCGGCTGCCAGATCCAGCGCCTGGCCGCCGCACATACCGGCGATACCGCTGGCCTGAGCCAGTTCAGAGATCATCGCGATGCGGTCACGGTCAGACACTTCCGGCATCGGGGCGTCGCTGATAATAGAGAATGCCAGCGTTTGCAGCGCATCACCGGCCAGAATCGCATTCGCTTCGCCAAACTTGACGTGGCAGGTCGGCAGACCGCGACGCAGATCATCGTCGTCCATCGCGGGTAAATCGTCGTGCATCAGTGAATAGGCATGGATGCACTCGACGGCTGCAGCGGGAGCATCAAGCGTACTCAGGCTGACGCCAAACATCTGGCCGGTCGCGTACACCAGGAACGGGCGCAGACGTTTACCGCCTAATAATGCGCCATATTGCATGGTTTCGACCACGGGAGTGTTCTGAAAGGGCAGTGGCGCGATAAAACGGCTCAGTGCCTGGTTGGCCTGCTCAACGCAAGCCTGTAGCTGCTGCGTAAAATCCATTTACTCATTATCCGGTGTAAAAGGCGTAAGGGCGGCGTCTTCAGTATCTGACAGCAGGATTTGCACGCGCTGTTCAGCCTGTTGCAATTTAACCTGTCCCTGACGCGCCAACTGTACGCCGCGTTCGAATTCGTTCAGCGCTTCTTCCAGCGGCAGGTCGCCGCCTTCCAGGCGGGTAACAATCTGTTCCAGCTCGCTCAGCGCTGTTTCAAAACTGGCTGGCGCTTCATTTTTCTTCGGCATAATGAATGTCTGACTCTCTGTATTGGCAGCACAAGACTATGGTAACGGACTCGCACTGATAAGCAAATAACGCGCAATGGTAAGGCGATGTGCACAGGATGACCATGATGGTGGTATACTTGCGCGCCTGGATGCAGCCGCAGGGTATGGGCTGCTGTATTTTTTCCCATTACAAGTCATTCAGACTTGCCAAAGAACCATTGCCGCCATGAAGTTTATCATTAAATTGTTCCCAGAAATCACCATCAAAAGCCAATCTGTGCGTTTGCGCTTTATAAAAATTCTGACAGGGAACATTCGTAACGTTTTAAAGCACTATGATGAAGACCTTGCCGTTGTCCGCCACTGGGATCACGTTGAGGTTCGCGCGAAAGATGAAAGCCAGCGCCTGGACATTCGCGACGCGCTGACCCGTATTCCGGGGATCCACCACATTCTCGAAGTAGAAGACGTGCCGTTTACCGATATGCACGATATTTTCGAGAAAGCACTGGTGCAGTATCGCGACCAACTGGAAGGTAAAACCTTCTGCGTACGCGTTAAACGTCGTGGTAAGCATGAGTTTAGCTCCATTGAGGTGGAACGTTATGTTGGCGGTGGACTGAACCAGCATATTGAATCCGCGCGCGTGAAGCTGACGAAGCCGGACGTGACGGTTAATCTTGAAATCGAAAACGACCGTCTGTTGCTGGTTAAAGGCCGCTATGAAGGTATTGGCGGTTTCCCTATTGGTACGCAGGAAGACGTACTGTCGCTGATCTCCGGTGGTTTCGACTCCGGCGTGTCCAGCTACATGCTGATGCGTCGTGGCTGCCGCGTGCACTACTGCTTCTTTAACCTCGGCGGCGCAGCGCATGAAATCGGTGTTCGTCAGGTGGCGCATTATCTGTGGAACCGCTTCGGTAGTTCGCATCGCGTGCGTTTTGTTGCTATCAACTTTGAACCGGTGGTCGGTGAGATCCTGGAGAAAGTTGATGACGGCCAGATGGGCGTGGTTCTCAAGCGTATGATGGTTCGCGCGGCGTCGAAAGTCGCTGAGCGCTACGGCGTACAGGCGCTGGTCACCGGTGAAGCACTGGGCCAGGTGTCCAGCCAGACGCTGACCAACCTGCGTTTGATCGATAACGTATCAGACACCCTGATCCTGCGCCCACTTATCTCCCATGATAAAGAGCACATCATCAATCTGGCGCGTGAAATTGGCACCGAGGATTTTGCTCGTACCATGCCGGAATACTGCGGTGTAATTTCAAAAAGCCCGACGGTGAAAGCGGTTAAAGCGAAGATTGAGGCCGAAGAAGAAAACTTCGATTTCTCTATCCTCGATAAAGTGGTTGAAGAAGCGAACAATATTGATATTCGCGATATCGCCCAGCAGACGCAGCAAACCGTGGTAGAAGTGGAAACCGTGAGCGGTTTCGGCCCGAACGATGTGATCCTGGATATCCGTTCTGTGGATGAACAGGATGATAAACCGCTGAAGGTTGACGGCGTGGACGTCGTTTCTCTGCCGTTCTACAAGCTGAGCACTAAATTCGGCGATTTGGACCAGAGTAAAACCTGGCTGCTGTGGTGTGAACGCGGGGTGATGAGCCGTCTGCAGGCGCTTTATCTGCGCGAGCAGGGCTTTGAAAACGTGAAGGTGTATCGCCCGTAATTGCAACTTGCCCCGGCTTTCTGTGCCGGGGCTGCGTTAGCCTTGTGGGTGAAGCGATGCGACACTGCTTAGCAATTGGCTGGCAATCTGCGGGATCGCTTCTTTTGTGAAAAAGCCCATCGTTACCGCAATCGCAATCAGTTCTCCTTTGCTATTTCGCAACGGACAGGCGATAGATTGCGCGCCGGGGATCCCCTTGGTTGGGTTGTAACGCACTGCATACCCTTGCGATTTTATCTGCTCAATCAATTCATTCTGCGCTTGATTCTGCGCTTTATAACCGGAAAAACTCATAAAGACTTGCCCTGCTGCACTGGCATGAAGTGGAACCAGCGTGTTGGGCAGATAATCGATATCGACGTTACGAAAGCTACGATTGTAGTGTTTGAGCATTAATCCATTATCAGAAACCACGACGACACCGGTGGAGTGGTTAAAGTTATCGCGAAACGTCACCAGCACGGAATTAAGCTCGTTAATCGCATTGCGTTCGCCAGTGTGGCTTTCTGCCAGTTGCAGCGCTGTTGCCCCTACGCTGTAAAGCCCTTTTTCGTTTTGGCGCAACATGCCCGTTCGACATAGCGAAACCAGGTATTTATGTAAACGGCTTTTTGACAGACCGCATCCCGTGGCGATATCGATTGCCCTTGCCTGTCCATTTTGACTGGCGACAAATGTCAAAATGCTAACGGCTATATCAACCGAATTTACCCCTTGCGATGTTTCAGTCATATACGCTCTCTTATTTAGATCTTTCGCGATTATACCATCGCGCCAGAAAGCCGCACTGCCTTCGCATTTTAAAAGATCTCTACCTCTAAGTAATTAGATCGTGATTTATCTCAAGTTAATTATTGGTGAACATTGATTCACTAATGGTGAACTTTTTGGAGGGAAATTCATGGATGCTTTGAGCAATATACGTTTAAAAAGAAGAACCCTGCTAAAGGGGTTAGGTGTGGTGGGGTTAGCCTCATTAGGACCAACGTTTCTGGGATTGCGTCAGGCCAACGGTACGCCGTTGCCTCGGTTTCGTCTTAAGCAGTCGGATTATCAGACATTTCGTTCGACCTGCGCTATGGAGTGTTTGCACTGCAACCTGACGGCTTATGTCTGGAAAGATCGCTTAATGAAAATTGAAGCGACGAAAGGCTTTAACGTGAAGTGTTGTTTACGGGGAATTAGCCGCACGAAATGGGTCTACCACCCGTTACGTTTGACGCAGCCGTTACTGCGTACAGGAGAAAAAGGCGAAGGGAAGTTTAAGCCAATTTCCTGGGATACCGCGCTGGATCTGATTGAACAAAAAATCAGGGAAACGATCGCAAGCGATGGTAATAAAGGCCTGTTGCTAACCGCCGCGTCAGGGAACATGGACTCTATCAAGAATGATATGGGCAAGGCATTTTTTGATTATCTTGGCGGGTCGACAAAGCATACAGGATCGTTATGCTGCGCCGCCGTCACCGCAGCCATGATGCCGATGGTGGGGTTACGGTATGCGGATACCCGCGACACGATACCTGACAGTCGCTATATCCTGTGCTGGGGGAATAATCCAGCCGTTACGATGCATGCTTACTTTAAGGATTATTCGCATGCGCAACGTAACGGAGCGCGGCTGGTGGTCATCGATCCCCGATTTAATGAAACGGCTGCGAAAGCGGATGAGTGGGTGCCTATTGTGCCGGGGACGGATATCGCGCTGGCGCTGGGGATGATCAATATCATTATGCAGGAAAAACGCTATGACGCGGATTTTCTGCGGGCGCATACCGGCGCGGTTTATTTGGTGGATGCGCAACAGAAATTAATGCGAGCCGACGCGCAGGATGCTGACAGTTATCTGGTGTTTGACACTGTGACGCAAAGCATGAAGCGACATGATGCGCCTGGCGTTGTTCCCGCATTGTTGAGCAATGAACTTCCTGACGGGAGTCATTTTACTACCGTATTAGATAACGTTTGGGCGCAGGCAAAACCCTGGACGGTGCAAAAAGTAGAGGAGGAAACCGATGTTCCAGCGCACACCATTTTACGTTTGGCGCGGGACTATTCTTCAACGCAACCGGCAATGATTATCCAGAATATGTCCGGCGCGCAGAGAACAGAGTTTGGTACTTATGTTGCGGCCAGCCAGTTTTATCTGGCGTTAATAACCGGCAATATCGGCAAACGTGGCTCCGGAGTCTGCGATGCGGGCGGGGTCAGGCAAATGGCGAAATTCTCGCCCATCATCCCCCCCGCGCCAAATGCAGCCAAAATCCCGCCGATCCCTATTTCCAAAATTGGCGACTGGATCGTTAACGAAAAACCACATCCTATTAAGTTTTGGTGGAACATGACGCTGGGCGCGATGACGCAATTGCCGAATACGAACCAGGTCAGAGAAGCCTTTAAAAAAGTGCCGTTCGTGGTGGTTGCCGATAATCTGATGAGTTCATCTGCGTTGTACGCCGATCTGGTGCTTCCTGTGACGACCATTTTTGAAGATGTCAGTTTAATGGCGGGTGTACGTAGCCACTATGTACAACTGATGGAAAAAGCGGTGGAACCCCCTGGAGAGGCTAAACCCGATTACTGGATTTTTGCGCGTCTGGCCGAGCGTTTTGGCTATGGCGAAGTCTTCAATCAGCCCATTGAGCATTATATAGATGCGTGTCTGAAAGGTTCAGAAATCACTCGTGAGATGCTGAAAAAAGGGCCGGTGTGTCCCGTCGACGGAGACTGGATCCCCTTCAAAGATGGGCAGTTCCGTACTTCAACCGGAAAAGCGCATTTTTATATTGAGGAGTGGGCCAAAAAAGACTTCCTACCAGTCGTGACCTGGAAACAGGTGAAAGAGTCGGTGAAAGGTTCGCCTGAACTGGCAAGCCAGTATCCGTTAATGGCGGTACAGCGCAAACTGGCGCGTAGCGTACATTCCAGCCATGGCATGAATGAATGGATCCTTGAGGTTCAGCGCAATCGTCCGAACGTTATGATTCACCCGGAAGATGCCAAGAATCGCCAAATTCAGGCCGGAGAATGGGTTGTCGTCTTCAACCATCGTGGAGAGCACCGGGCAATTGCTGATGTGACAACGCATATAAAACGGGGCGTTGTGAGCCTGGATAATGGCTGGTGGGAACAGCAGGGGGGAAGCAGCAGTCATGTCACCAACGATCAGGTGGAAGTTCTGGGGAATGGCCACTGTTGTAACAGTACGCTGGTTGACGTGAGAAGGGAGGCATAATCATGACGAAACAGTATGGATTTCTTATCGATATGCAGAACTGCTATGGCTGCAAGACCTGTAGCATGGCCTGCAAATCGGAAAATATGACGCCGCTTGGCGTGCTATGGCGTCGGGTTCGCGAGCGCTGTACGGATGAACCTAATACTCAATCCTTTATCAGTATGTCATGCAATCATTGCGACGATCCGCAGTGTATGAAAGTGTGCCCAGCCGGAACGTATACCAAGCGCGCCGACGGTATTGTTGTTCAGGATCACGATCGTTGTATTGGTTGCCGAATGTGCATTATGGCTTGCCCCTGGAACGCACCGGTTTACGATGCGCAAGAAGGGAAAACCAGTAAATGTAATCTGTGTGCGGAACGCCTGGATGAAGGGTTGCAACCTCGCTGTGTGGAGTCTTGTCCTGCCGGGGTATTACGCTTTGGCGATATAGAAGAATTACGCAAAGAGCATACCACCCAATGGACGGTGCTGGAGAAGCGTTACAACCTGCCTGACCACAACATCAGCAAACCCAATATTGTCATTATTGCGCCACGGGACTGAGGAGAGAAAAATGGAACACTATGAACTGCCATTGGTCTTTTTTACCGTCTTCGCGCAATGGGGGATTGGCGGTGTGCTGGCGCTGACGCTATGTCAGAATATCAGCACGCTGAAATTTAATGCAAAACAGTATCGCATGTTGGCATTGTTATTCTGGGTAATCACGGTGCTTGGCTCTTTGGCATCTCTCGTGCACCTGGGAACACCTACTGGCGCATACCGTTCACTGGCAGGGTTCGGAACATCCTGGCTTAGCAGGGAAGTGGTGGCGTTTATTGTATTAAATGCAGCGATTTTTTGCTGGTTAGCGCTATGCTGGCTCAAGCCTGGACATCCTGGTATTAATCTATTGGGAGGCGTGACGGCGCTTGTTGGCCTGGCCTCTATTTTTGTGACGTCTCAGGTTTATTACCAGATGGCTCTGCACCCGCTTTGGCACACTATTGCGACACCGGTTGGTTTTTTGGCTACGTCGGTATTGCTGGGTTTTATGAGTGTGGCGGTGGCGTTTGGTTATTGGTATAAATCCTCTTTAAAGGTATGCAATGCGGGGATTGTAATTGGAATCGTGTTGGCCATGAGTGGTTTGTGGTTCCGCTATCATATCCCTGGCGCTGATGCGTCAAGTCCTCTGCTTTGGTGGCAGTTATTTGCCAGTATCTGCGTTGCTATATGGGGGATATCGCGCCTGAACTACGGTACACAGAGCTGGGCGTGGGTAGCATTAATAGCGACGGGAGAGTTGGCGGGAAGAATGCTGTTTTACAGTAATGTCATGAGTGGGGCACCCTGGTTCTAAATCCTTTGCCGGATGTCAGTAACCATCCGGCAATCTCGTTTACTCGTAATAATTATAAATTCCCGCAGCCATCACCAGTTGTGATGCAACTTCGTAAGCCTTTTCACGACTGACCAGAAGATCAATGATTTTCAAACCGAAATCGATTGAGGTTCCCGGTCCCTGGCTGGTTAACAGGTTAACGCGCGGATCCCACACGACGCGCTTGTCCTGCCATTGATCAGCGGGGATTTGGTCTTTCAGCGCCGGGAAACCGGTCATGTTGCCGATGGGAAAAATGTCGTGCGGGACGAGGACGGTCGCGGCAGCGGCGCAGATTGCCGCGACAATGCGCCCGGAGCGATGAAACTGCTTCACGGTTTCGACCAGCAGAGGGCTGTCGCGAAAACACTCGGCGCCTTTAATACCGCCTGGCAGTACGATAATGTCGAAATCGCCGTCGGCAACTTCGACTAATGGCGCATCCGCCAGCAGTTTCACACCGCGCGAGCACACGATCGTCAGGTTGCCATCGCTGGCGACGCTGGCGGTTGTGACCTTAATTCCGCCGCGAACCAGTAGATCGATAGTAGTAACCGCTTCGGTTTCTTCACTACCAGGGGCGAGACATACCAGTGCTTGAGCGCTCATACTCACTTTCCTTTCTTTTAACCATTTCAAACAGGCGGGCATTTTCCGGAACGGCGATGCCGTGTGCGCGTGCGCGTTTTAACAAATACCCGGTAATGTAGTCGATCTCAGTATGACGCATGGCGCGAATGTCCTGCAGCATAGATGAGATATTTTCCGCCGTACTGTCAATCACTTGCTCGACATAATAGCGTAAATCATCCGCTGATGTGTGGTGGCCTTCGCGTTCGATCACCGCTGCCACTTCCTCGCAGATGAGCGCTATTTTTTCCGGATGATGGCGTAACTCACCGTTTGGGCAATCCCATAATGCGGTCAGCGGGTTAATGACGCAGTTGACGGCCAGCTTGCGCCACAGCTCGGCGCGAATGGTGTTATGCCAGGCGACGTCCGGCAGCACCTCTTGCAGGGTTTCAGCCAGATAGCTGAAATCGCCGTCTTGCTCACGCGCCGGCCCAATACGCGTTGTTCCCTGAGCGACATGAATGATGACGTTCCCGTCACGGCGTGCCGCGTGAGTGGTGGTGCCCATCAGCAAGGGTTGTTTAATGTTATGTAACTCTTCAATCGTCCCCATGCCGTTGTGAATAAGCAGAATGGGCGTGGTTTCAGGCAGAATTGCAGACAGGCCTTTTACCGCATCAGAAACCTGCCAGGCCTTCAGGGTGACCAGCAGCAGGTCGCTTTTTGCCAAAAAGTCGGGGTCATTTGCCGTCAGGGATTCATTAAAAACTGAGCCATCCGTGTCGATCAGGTTTACACTGCAGTAGGGTTGCGGTACGCGCAGCCACCCTTGCACCTCATGTCCATGTTTGCACAGCGCTGTAAGCCATAGCTGCCCTAACGCTCCACATCCCAGTACGGTAATTTTCATTCTTCCTCCTCACCTGCAACAGCACCAGGTGTTAATCCATATCGACCGCACCCCATTATTGTTCGCAGATGTCACTACCACGTACAATGAAAGGATACAGCCTAGTATAGCGCTGTCTGTTGAGTAACTTTGCAGGTATTATGCTTCGCATCAAAAATGAAGGGAGAGGAAAAGATGCCATCTTTCGATATTGTCTCTGAAGTTGATCTTCAGGAAGCCCGTAACGCGGTGGATAACGCCAGCCGTGAAGTCGAGTCACGCTTTGATTTTCGTGGCGTTGAAGCCACTTTTGAGCTGAATGAGTCAAATAAGACGATTAAGGTGCTGAGCGAGTCTGATTTTCAGGTCAATCAGTTGCTGGATATTCTGCGTGCCAAGCTGCTCAAACGCGGTATTGAAGGCACCTCGCTGGACGTACCGGAAACCTTCGTGCACAGCGGTAAAACCTGGTTTGTTGAAGCTAAGCTTAAACAAGGCATTGAAAGCGCAGTGCAAAAGAAAATCGTTAAGCTGATCAAAGACAGCAAACTGAAGGTACAGGCGCAGATTCAGGGCGAAGAAATCCGTGTAACCGGCAAGGCGCGTGACGACCTGCAATCCGTCATGGCGCTGGTTCGCGGTGGCGATCTCGGCCAGCCGTTCCAGTTTAAAAACTTCCGCGATTAAGTCGTAATGCCTGATCCGGCCTACAGGTCGCACACGCTATTTGTAGGCCGGATAAGACGTTAGTCGCCATCCGGCACTCTTCACGCCTGGCTTATCGCTTGCTCAACCTCGAATCGATTGGTCACTTTGCTGTCGATTTTCACGTAGGCCGAATGCTCTTTCGCCACAATTAACACTTCGCTTATCCCTTCTTTTGCCAGCAGACGCTGCTTTAACGTGTCATCCGCAGCAATTTCAGGTGGGATTTCCACGCGCAGGCTGCTGACATACGGTGGCTCTTTCATTGTGCTTGCCACAATCAACCAAACTGCTGCCAGCAACGCGCCAGCCAGGAATACCGCCTGGCCATCAAACATTTCGACCACCCAACCGCCGAGCGAACCGCCAATCGCCACGCCAAGAAACTGGCTGGTGGAGTAAACGCCCATCGCCGTGCCTTTATAGCCAGCCGGAGACTCTTTGCTGATAAGTGAGGGGAGGAGGGCTTCCATCAGGTTAAAGGCGAGGAAGAATATTTGCACGCCCGCAATCAGACCCCAGAAACGCACGTTAGCGCTCCACAATACAATCTCTGCAATAAGGATCAGTAACACGCAGGCGAGGAATACGCGTTTCATCTTGCGCTTTACTTCGGCGTAAATGATGAACGGCACCACGGAAACAAAGGACAGCAGCATCGTCACCAGATAAATTTTCCAGTGTTCTGCGGCGGGGAAACCGGCTTTCGCCAGTTGTCCTGGTAACGCGACGAAAGTGGACATCAGCAAAATGTGCAGACACATGATGCCGAAATTGAGCTTCAGCAGTTTGGGCTCCGCCAGCACTTTGCTGAAGCTATCCTTTACCATGCCCGATTCACGGTTTAGTACGTGGCTGGTGCTATTGGGAACGACCCAAATGGTCAGCACGATACCCGTGGTAGCAAGGGCGGCGATCATCCAGAACAGCGCGTGTAACCCCAGCGCATGGGTAACGATTGGCCCCAGCACCATCGCAATGGCAAAGGTGATACCAAAGCTGACGCCGATAAACGCCATCGCTTTGGTGCGGTTTTGCTCGCGGGTTAAGTCGGAAAGCAGCGCCATCACGGCGGCGGCAATCGCCCCGGAACCTTGCAAAGCCCGGCCTAGAATAATTCCCCAGATTGAATCGGAAAGGGCGGCAATCACGCTGCCGAGAACGAATACCGCTAGCCCACCGACGATAAGCGGCTTACGGCCGATGCGGTCAGAGAGCAGACCAAAGGGGATCTGGAAGACGGCTTGCGCCAGGCCATAAATGCCGATGGCAAGGCCTATCAGCGCTTCGCTGGCGCCCTGTAGCGCCATGCCGTATGTGGTCAGAACTGGCAGAACCATAAACATGCCAAGCATGCGCAACGAGAATACGGTCCCTAAACCCCAGGTGGCGCGCAACTCACCGGGCGTCATTTTGTAATCGTTCATTCCCACCTCTGTATTAATTTCGCGCCTAGTGTAAAGCGGGGAAGGAATGGGGTAAACCTCTACGATATGTGGAATTGTGTAGCACGGAAACTTAAATAGTTACAGTCGCAACTAATTTACTTGCGATAATTACAAGTGTAGTCTTTTTGTGGTTATTTCTAATGGAAAGAGGGAAAAGGAAAATGGCGATTCCAGGCAATATGTGGATTTATGACGATGGTGGCGCGCTGATTAAGGGCGGGTGTGACGTAAAGGGAAGAGAATACAGTATTGAATTTAAAGGTTTTCATCACAATCTCTCTATTCCCACCGATAATGCAACGGGTAAACCAACAGGCACACGTCAACATTCACCGATGATGATCGTCAAAGAGTTTGACTACTCGAGTCCCTATTTATACAAAGCTGTTGCTTCTGGTCAGAATCTTAAGTCTGCAGAGATTCGTTGGTACAAAATCAATGATGCGGGTCAGGAAGTGGAGTATTTCAACATGCTGCTCGAGGGCGTGCGGATTGTCTCGGTCTCTCCGACGATGGCTGGGCCAGAAGACAAGAACAATAATCACCTTGAAACCATAGAATTACGCTACGAAAAAATCACATGGAAGCATTGCGACGGGAACATTATCTATACCGACGCATGGAATGATCGGCAGACGGCATAATGGGTGATTGAATGGACACAACTGAAGAAGCGAATGGAACCTATTGGTATCATGGTCACGCTAACGTAACGTCGGGTGAACTGTTTGATTTGATATTCATCGAGCAGTTGGCCGATTCATTAGGTATCACCACGGAAGCTGTTACGCTGGTTTTGATCGGCCAACCATTTATTCCAGTCAAAGGAAAACTATCAGCAGCCACAAACACCCCAGGCACTAGTATTGCATCAATTCTATGTAGAAAACTTCTGAAAGGGGCTCGGTTCCCGTTTGGTTTAAGACTACACGCTCCTATGGGGAAGTTTTCCAAATTAAAGATGGTTCCAACAAACCAAATAGCAACTTACTTAGGTCGTTGGGTTCCTTTTATCGGGCATGCTCAGTTAATCGTGCTTTTGTTCGCGGTGACAAAACATACCCGCGATAAATACAACCTCATCGCGCGACCCAAAGATCGCATACAGTGGACATCTTTCTGATGAGAAATTATGAAGCTGAAGTTATTGAGTACATCATGAAGAATTACCCAATCAGGGAACGCTGGTTTAGACCTGGTCTTAGGCAGGTTACTAAAGAATGGACTCTGGAGGATGATTTTCAGTTTGTTCCGGAAGATGCATATGATTTTTTAGCTGATTTATTTGAACATTTTGATATTGAATATTCGAATTTTGATGGGAGGAATTATATTGAACAAGAATACCCTTTCTGGAAAAAAGAGCCTCCCGAAATTGAGTTAAAACCTCTGACAGTTGGGATGATTATTGAGTCAGCAAAGGCCGGGAAATGGCTATATGATTGAATAGCTTTCTTGCCAATAAAAAGGGTGCCAAAGCACCCTTTCCGTATCCGCAGATTTTACCAGACGTAAGTCAGCAGGTTCTGCGAGTTTGGCACCATAAAGTCGACGGACATCATCACGGAAAGCGCGGTGATGGCGATGATGGAGAAACCGAACAGCTTGCGCGCCCAGACTTTGTCATCTTCCACTTTATAACCGCGCAGCGCCATGCCCAACCACCAGACGCTCACCGCCGCAGCAACAATCAGGTATTTATAACCTGCATAGCCGCCCAGGGTTAGCATCAGCGTGGCGATAGCAAATGCGATGATATACAGCGTGATATGGTTTTTTGCGACTGAAATGCCTTTCACCACCGGCAGTACCGGGATGTTGGCAGCCTGATAATCCTTAAAGCGGAAAATCGCAATCGCGTAAGAGTGCGGCATCTGCCACAGGCTGAAAATAGCCAGCAGAATCAGCGCACCGCTATCGAACTCACCGGTTACGGCGCAGTAGCCAATCACCGGCGGCGCAGCGCCGGAGAGTGAGCCAATCAGCGTGCCATAAACGGAATGGCGCTTCATGTACAGGCTATAGACGCCCACATAGACCACGAAGCCCATTACCCCCAGCCAGCAGGCCAGAGGGTTCGCGCCAAACCACAGCAGCATAAAGCCAGCAATACCCAGCAGGGTGGCGTATACCAGTGAGACCGCAGGGGAAATCAGACCTTTAACCAGCACGCGGTTTTTGGTCCTCTCCATCTTCCTGTCGATATCCCTGTCGATGTAGTTGTTAAATACACAACCCGACGCCACAACCAGTGACACCCCAACCAGCGTGTAGATAAACAGGGGATAATCAATGCTGCCTTTCGAGGCCAGCAGGAACCCCCCAATCACCGAGATCAGGTTGCCAAAGATGATGCCTGGTTTCGTTACTTGCAGGTATTGCTTAAACATCATAATCGCCGCTCTTAGTGCATCATCATGTTGTAGTTAAGGTTCCACATAATCCAGATGGAGCCCACAACCAGGATGGCGATGATTAGCACAGTAAAGACAAAGGCCGTCATGTTCCAACCTTCATCAGATTTGCTATTCATGTGCAGGAAGCACACCAGGTGCACCAGAATCTGTACCACTGCCATTGCCAGAATAGTTCCCAGAATGACGGCCGGAGAGGCAGAACCTGTCATCACCATCCAGAACGGAATAACCGTCAGGATGATCGACAGGATAAAACCTGTCATGTAGGTTTTTACGCTGCCATGGGATGCGCCGCCGCTCTCGTTAGCATGACTCATTACATCGCCCCCATCAGATAAACAACAGTGAACACACAGATCCATACCACATCCAGGAAGTGCCAGAACAGGCTCAGGCACATGATGCGGGTACGGTTAGTACTGGTCAGGCCGCGACGAGCGACTTGCACCATCAGCACTGCCATCCAGATAAGACCGGAGGTGACGTGCAGACCGTGCGTGCCGACCAGCGCGAAGAACGCAGACAGGAAACCGCTGCGATCCGGGCCCATGCCGTTAACAATCAGGTGATGGAATTCATAGAGTTCCATCCCGATGAATCCGGCACCGAACAAGAAGGTCAATGCCAGCCAGGAGATAACCTGGCTCTTGTTGTTCTTGTACATGGCAATCGCTGCCATGCCGTAAGTAATGGAGCTGAATAACAACAGGAATGTTTCAACCAGAACGAACGGCAGTTCAAAAATGTCCTTACCTGTCGGGCCACCTGCGGTGCCGTTCACCAGAACGGCATAGGTTGCAAACAGAATAGAGAACAGAATGCAGTCGCTCATCAGGTAGATCCAGAATCCGAAGATCTTGGTCTGGCCTGCATCGTGGTGCCCGTGTTCGTGCGCGTGGGCAGTCGCGTGCGTTAAAGTATCAGTTGCCATTTTTCAGCCCTGCCTTAGTAATCTCATCGAAATGCTGGTTTTCCAGTTTTTCGACTTCCGGGACCGGCACGTAGTAATCCACGTCTTCATCAAAGCTTTTCACAATCCAGCTGATGATCATGCCTGCGAAGCTTGCAATCGCCAGCCACCAGATATGCCAGATCATGGCGAAACCAAACAGTGTTGCGAAGGCGGTAATGACGATACCGGCACCGCTGTTCTTCGGCATATGAATTTCTTCATAGTGCGCAGGCTGCTTGTACGCTTCACCTTTTTCTTTCATTTCCCAGAAGGCATCACGCTCGTGAACGTGCGGCACAACGGCAAAGTTATAGAACGGAGGCGGGGAAGAGGTTGCCCACTCCAGCGTACGACCACCCCATGGGTCACCGGTCAGGTCACGGTTCTGCTCGCGGTCGCGAATAGAAACGTAGATCTGAATCAGCTGGCACAGGATACCCAGTGCAATCAGCGCGGCGCCGCAGGCGGCAACGACCAGCATTGGATGGAACTGCGGGTCAATCTGCTGGCTGAGACGACGGGTCATACCCATGAAGCCCAGCACGTACAGCGGCATAAATGCCACGAAGAAGCCGATGATCCAGAACCAGAATGCGCGTTTACCCCAGGTTTCGTTCAGCGTGAAGCCAAACGCTTTTGGCCACCAGTAGGTCATACCAGCGAAGCAGCCAAATACGACGCCGCCGATGATAACGTTATGGAAGTGCGCAATCAGGAACAGACTGTTGTGCAGTACGAAGTCTGCACCCGGAACCGCCAACAGTACGCCGGTCATGCCGCCGACTGAGAAGGTCACGATAAAGCCAATCGTCCACAGCATCGCTGAGTGGAATACGATACGCCCCTGATACATGGTGAACAGCCAGTTGAAGATCTTCACCCCGGTCGGGATGGCGATAATCATGGTGGTAATACCGAAGAAGGCGTTTACGTTAGCGCCTGCACCCATGGTGAAGAAGTGGTGCAGCCAAACAACGAACGACAGAACGGTGATACACACGGTTGCCCACACCAGCGAGGTGTAACCAAACAGACGTTTACGTGAGAAGGTTGCCGCGATTTCGGAGAACACCCCGAAGACCGGCAGAACCAGAATGTACACTTCCGGATGGCCCCAGGCCCAAATCAGGTTGATGTACATCATCATGTTGCCGCCCATATCGTTGGTAAAGAAATGGGTACCCAGATAGCGATCCAGGGTCAGCAACGCGACGGTAACCGTCAGGATTGGGAAAGAAGCGATAATCAGGATGTTCGCGCACAGAGACGCCCAGCTGAATACCGGCATCTTGAACATGGTCATTCCTGGCGCACGCATCTTAATGATGGTCACAAAGAAGTTGATACCGGTCAGGGTTGTACCAATACCGGACAACTGGACTGCCCATATCCAATAATCGACCCCGACGCTTGGACTGTACTCTATTCCCGAAAGTGGTGGATACGCCAGCCAACCGGTCTGCGCGAATTCACCCACGCCCAGAGACAGGTTAACCAGGATTACGCCGACAACGGTGAACCAGAAGCTCAGGTTGTTCAGGAACGGGAATGCAACGTCACGTGCACCGATCTGCAGTGGAACCACCAGGTTCATCAGACCGATAACAAATGGCATTGCCACGAAGAAGATCATAATCACGCCGTGAGCCGTGAAGATCTGATCGTAGTGGTGAGGTGGCAAGAAGCCCGCTTCACCCGCAGAAGCCAGCGCTTGCTGACTACGCATCATGATGGCGTCGGCAAAGCCACGAATCAACATGACGATTGCGACGATGACATACATGATGCCAAGGCGTTTGTGGTCAACCGAAGTCAGCCACTCTTTCCACAGGTAGGTCCACTTACCGAAGTAAGTGATTAGGCCCAGTAAGGCCGCACCACCGATGATAATGGCAGCGATCGTAACCATGACAATGGGTTCATGGAACGGCACTGCATCCAGCGTCAATTTTCCGAACATCGTATTCTTCCTCAACCCCTTGAGTTGGCGGATTCCGCGTGGCTCATGTCCATGCCTTCCATACCTTCGTGTGCGCTGTGCTCACCTTCGGGTTGGGTCATGTCCATGCTCTTACCGTGAGCCATAAATTTGTTAATAACGTCTTTAAACAAATCGGGTTTCACGTTGGAGAAGTATTCCACCTGGTTGTATTCACTTGGCACAGCCACTTTCTCGAACGCAGCCATGTCGCTCATGGTGTTCGTGGACTGTTTAGCTTTAGCAACCCATTGGTCGAATTCGGCGCGGTCCTTTGTTGCGATAGCCTTGAACTTCATACCGGAGAAGCCTGGTCCGCTATAGCTTGCGGAGATACCATCATAAGTACCGACTTCGTTGGCGATCAGATGCAGTCGAGTCTGCATACCGGCCATGGCATAAATCTGGCTACCCAGACGCGGGATAAAGAAGGAGTTCATCACGGAGTTAGATGTCACTTTGAACTCAACCGGAGTATTCGCCGGGAAGGCGATTTCATTCACGGTAGCGATACCCTGTTCCGGATAGATGAAGAACCATTTCCAGTCCATGGAAACCACTTCGATGGTAATGGGCTTCTCGTCATGCGCCAGCGGTTTGCTTGGCTCAAGAGCGTGAGTGGTTTTCCAGGTCAGTACGGCAAGGAAAATGATGATTAAGATAGGCACCGTCCAGACCACAGCTTCCACTTTATTGGAGTGTGACCAGTTCGGGCTGTACTTCGCATCTTTATTGCTTGCACGGTACTTCCAGGCAAAACCAACAGCCATCAAGATGGCAGGAATAACGACAATCAACATCAGGCCAAATGCCGTCAGTATCAGTGAACGTTGTTCCAGTCCAATCTGTCCTTTAGGGTCAAGCAGCGCAGAATTACAGCCACTGAGTAACGCAGTGCCTGCAATTAATGACAACCATCCCAAACTTTTATTGTATTTCCTGAGTCTCATTTAACGACCTCAATTCCACGGGACCGGGTGGCGTTTAAAGTGTGAGGGCATTTTACGGGAAGGTTACATTACTGTAAACATCCTTGGATCTGTGTTACCGGGTTCTGCCGTGCATGTCACATATGTTGCAATATATGTCGTCTCGGCTTTAAGAACCTGTTGCAACATCACGTTATAACGAAAGCGGGCGAGCAGGGGAGGTGTTGAGGGCAATTGGTATAACCAATACGGAAATAAAACAATTGTTTAACAATTGATTATCAATAAAAAGACAAATGATGAACAAAAAATAAATCTGATTTGGCTGAATCGAGTAAGGAAAATAGAATTTATAAAAGGAGTCAATAATTTCCAAATTCTATGGCGCACAAAACAACAAATATTATTTTTATCAATTGTTGTTTATTTAGCCGTTATAATTACGCAGGGTGATTACAACGGCCAAATTAATGTGAAAAATTACATCAGACGTGTTTTTCGTAGTGCAAGATAGTCCAGTAACCCACCCAATACGACGCCACAGATGGCGACCGCGACTGAGACTTCAAGCAGCCCTGTCAGGAAAGAGAAGCTGGTGTAATCCAGCGCGTTCATGGTGAGCAGCAACAGCCAAACAGCCAGCAAACAGCAGCCCGTTACTAGTGTCATCAAAGCCAGATTGTACGCCCCACGGAACTCTGTGCGTGGAATAAAACTCTCATTTTGCCAGCTATGTTCCAGCGTCTGGCGGCACACCAGCAGCAGCAGGAGTCCAGGGATCGCGGCAAACACGGAAAACAGATAAAACGTTGGCCACCCGTGCGCTTCGACAAACCAACCTGCTACCGGGCCAACGTAAACGCGACCGACCGCTGAAAGCGCGGAGAGCAGGGCGAACTGGGTTGCGGAGAACGATTTATTACACAGCGTCATTAATAAGGCGACAAACGCCGCAGTACCCATCCCACCGCACAGGTTTTCAAAGAAGACGGCAGTCGCCATACTGAACATGTGCTTGTCGGTTATAGAAAGCAGCCAGTATCCGGCGTTCGATACGCCCTGCAGAATGCCGAAAATGAGTAACGCGCGAAACAGCGAAAGACGCTGCATCAGGATCCCACCGTATAGCGCACCGACTATTGTCGCCAGCAGCCCCAGCGTTTTATTGACGACGCCGACTTCACCGGCATCAAATCCGACACCGCGGATCAAAAAGGTGGTGGTCAGGCTCATGGCGAAGGCATCACCGAGCTTATACAGCACAATGAGCAGCAGGATAAGCCAGGCGTTGTTACGACCAAAGAAGTCGCGCAGCGGAGCCGCAACCGCCTGTTCCAGCGTTTTAGGTACCGGAATGGTGTCAGTCGGTTCAGGTGCTAATAGGGTGGCAATGATACAAGGAATCAACAGCGCTGCCATCAGCCAGTACATCCCTTGCCAGCCCAGCCAGCGGTCGGCCATCCACAGGGCCAGCCCACCGGAAACCAGCATCCCTAATCGATATCCCAGCACGCTGATAGCCGCGCCGGTGCCGCGTTCTTCGGCGGGTAACACGTCGGTTTTCCAGGCATCAAAGACGATATCCTGCGATGCTGAACAAAACGCGATCACCACCGCAAGCGCGGCCATCCAGCGCAGCTGTGTGCCAGGCTCCAGAAAACCCATCGCGGCGATAGAAATGAGTAACAGCACCTGAGTTGCCAACAACCAACCGCGACGTCGACCTAAAAATGGCGGCGTGTAGCGATCCATAAGCGGGGACCAGAGGAACTTAAACACGTAGGCCTGGCCGACCAGAGAAAAGAAACCGATGGTTTTAAGATCGATATTCTCGACCGTCATCCATGCCTGGAGCGTACCCGAGGTCAGTGCGAGCGGTAAACCGGAGGCGAACCCCAGCATGAGCAGGATAGCCGAACGTGGTTGCTGAAAAATACGTAAGTAATGACTGGACATGGGCTTCTATAGGCCCGACGAACGCCGGGCCATATGGGCAGAAATTAACGCGCGTTCTGCTTGATGAAATCGTGAACGCTGGTGTCCTGAGACATATCAGCGATGGTGTCGGTCAGCACGCTGTTAACGGCGTCAGCGATATTTTTGTTAGAGGCCTGCAGTGCGCCTTCAACAGAATAGCTTGCGCGGTAGTTTTTGGTCATCTTGTTGCCGTTAGCAGCGGTCGCAATGATGGCGATGTCTGCTTTGGTGGCGATGTTATAGCGCACGCTACCCTGAGACACGTCAGCGTACAGCTGGCTAACAATGATTTGCAGGTTTACAGCACCGTTTGGTCCAATCATATAACCGCGTGCGGTCATCTGTTTTTCCAGCACTTCTTGTAGCAGGAAGCGCAGATCGCGTGACGCAGTCAGCGTAACCAGTTGGTTGTCGCGGGTGACTTTTGCCAGCGCTTGATCCTGACGCTGGTCGGCACCGTTGATGCTAACGGTCACGCCCATCAGGCTTGGGTCCTGCTGCGGCAGAGTAATTTTCGGGGAGACTTCAATAGTGGTCGGCGGCGTTGCGCATCCAGCTAACATGAACAGCGCGACAAACGGGACGAGGATTTTTTTAAACATGCCAGGGCTCTCAGCGAATCTAAATTGTATGGTTGGAGAAATTTCCCGCCATCATAACATCGCCAACGATGAGGGGAAGTAGGTAACGCATGTAAATTCATTGTGTTGTTCGTTTTATGATTTTGTGGAGACCATAAACGGACTTTTTGCAATAAATCGAAGTGAGGAATTAGTGAACTTCATCCATTTGGCTGAGAAAATCAGACAAGCGCTAATTTTTTGTTGCTAAGGTGTAATGAAAACGGTAAAAGCGGCTAGTATTTAAAGGGATGGGTGACATCTCAGCGTTGTCGGAGGAAAATTTCATGATGATTCGTGAGCAAATAGAAGAAAAATTAAGGGCAGCGTTCCAACCCGTGTTCCTCGAAGTTGTGGATGAAAGCTATCGTCACAATGTCCCGGCTGGTTCTGAAAGCCACTTTAAGGTTGTGCTGGTCAGCGATCGCTTTACAGGTGAACGTTTTCTTAATCGTCATCGGATGATTTACAGCACGTTAACGGCAGAGCTTTCCACAACCGTTCATGCCCTTGCCCTACATACCTACACCATTAAGGAGTGGGAAGCGTTGCAGGATACGATTTTTGCATCGCCTCCGTGTCGTGGGGCGGGAAGCATCGCGTAAAACGGATTTGCAACAACCGACGCTTTTCCAGTATGTTGCTACAGATTATGTGAAAACGGCCTGCGGGCCGTTTTGTTTTGTCTGAATTCTGGGGCAGTCGTACAGTATTCAGACAAAAATTAGCCGGGAATTGTGAAAAAAGCCGCAGCAACGCGCGATAACCGTTCTCGACTCATAAAAGTGATGCCGCTATAATGCGCGTCTTATTTTTCGGAATGTCTTCGGGATGATTCTGACGACAGGGAATGTGATTGATTATGAGAACATCCCAGTTCCGCGAAGCCAACAACCTGTGCTTGCGGAGAAGAGTTGACCGAGCACTGTGATTTTTTGAGGTAACAAGATGCAAGTTTCAGTTGAAACCACTCAAGGCCTTGGCCGCCGTGTAACGATTACTATCGCTGCTGACAGCATCGAGACCGCTGTGAAAAGCGAGCTGGTCAACGTAGCGAAGAAAGTGCGTATTGACGGTTTCCGCAAAGGAAAAGTACCGATGAATGTTGTTGCTCAGCGTTATGGCGCGTCTGTTCGCCAGGACGTTCTGGGCGACCTGATGAGCCGCAACTTCGTTGACGCGATCATCAAAGAAAAAATCAATCCGGCTGGCGCACCGAACTACGTTCCGGGCGAATACAAACTGGGTGAAGATTTTACTTACGCGGTAGAGTTCGAAGTTTACCCGGAAGTTGAGCTGACTGGTCTGGAAGCAATCGAAGTTGAAAAACCGGTTGTTGAAGTCACCGACGCTGACGTTGACGTGATGCTGGATACCCTGCGTAAGCAGCAGGCTACCTGGAAAGACAAAGACGGCGCTGCTGATGCAGAAGACCGTGTAACCATCGACTTCACCGGTTCTGTAGACGGCGAAGAGTTCGAAGGCGGCAAAGCGTCTGACTTCGTACTGGCGATGGGCCAGGGTCGTATGATCCCAGGCTTTGAAGAAGGCGTTAAAGGCCACAAAGCTGGCGAAGAGTTCACTATCGACGTGACTTTCCCGGAAGAGTACCACGCTGAAAACCTGAAAGGTAAAGCCGCTAAGTTCGTTATCAACCTGAAGAAAGTTGAAGAACGCGAACTGCCGGAACTGACTGAAGAATTCATCAAACGTTTCGGCGTTGAAGATGGTTCCGTAGCAGGTCTGCGCGCTGAAGTACGCAAAAACATGGAACGCGAGCTGAAAGGCGCAGTGCGTAACCGCGTTAAGTCTCAGGCGATCGAAGGTCTGGTAAAAGCTAACGACATCGACGTTCCGGCTGCGCTGATCGACAGCGAAATCGACGTTCTGCGTCGTCAGGCTGCACAGCGTTTCGGCGGCAACGAGAAACAAGCTCTGGAACTGCCGCGTGAACTGTTCGAAGAACAGGCTAAGCGTCGCGTAGTTGTTGGTCTGCTGCTGGGCGAAGTGATTCGCACCAATGAACTGAAAGCTGACGAAGATCGCGTTAAAGGCCTGATCGAAGAGATGGCTTCTGCTTACGAAGATCCGAAAGAAGTGGTTGAGTTCTACAGCAAAAATAAAGAGCTGATGGACAACATGCGTAACGTCGCTCTGGAAGAGCAGGCTGTTGAAGCCGTTCTGGCGAAAGCGAAAGTGACTGAAAAAGCCACTTCCTTCAACGAACTGATGAACCAGCAGGCGTAATTCGTCGCTTTTTTAGCACGAATTTCATACGCAAGCCCGTCACCTTTTGGTGGCGGGTTTTTTTTTGTCACGCATTTTGCATGGGAAGAGTGCGAAAACAGCGTTTCAGTGTTAGCGTTACAACAAAAGATTGTTATGCTTGAATTATGGCGATGTCGTACCCATTACTGAGGGACTAGCTGATAATCCGTCCATAAGGTTACAATCAGCACAGCAGGTTTTTTCAAATTTTATCCAGGAGACGGAAATGTCATACAGCGGCGAACGAGATAACTTTGCACCCCATATGGCGCTGGTGCCGATGGTCATTGAACAGACCTCACGTGGTGAGCGCTCATTTGATATCTATTCTCGTCTACTTAAGGAACGCGTCATTTTTCTGACCGGCCAGGTCGAAGACCATATGGCTAACCTGATCGTGGCGCAGATGCTGTTCCTGGAAGCAGAAAACCCGGAAAAAGATATCTACCTGTATATTAACTCCCCTGGTGGGGTGATCACTGCCGGGATGTCTATCTATGACACCATGCAGTTTATTAAGCCAGACGTCAGCACCATTTGTATGGGCCAGGCGGCCTCAATGGGCGCGTTCCTGCTGACCGCCGGGGCGAAAGGTAAACGTTTTTGCCTGCCTAACTCTCGCGTCATGATCCACCAGCCTCTGGGCGGTTACCAGGGTCAGGCAACGGATATTGAAATTCATGCCCGTGAAATCCTGAAGGTAAAAGGGCGCATGAACGAACTTATGGCGCATCATACGGGTCAATCTCTTGAGCAGATTGAACGTGATACCGAGCGCGATCGCTTCCTCTCCGCTTCTGAAGCGGTGGAGTACGGTCTGGTCGACTCGATTTTGACCCATCGTAATTAATGCCCAGCGCGCAGGTGTGCCGCTATAATTACCTGGAGCGGCACAACGCTGACTAGCGTCTTGCGCCTGAGAATGGCATTTGCGTCGTCGTGTGCGGCACAAAGAACAAAGAAGAGGTTTTGACCCATGACAGATAAACGCAAAGATGGCTCGGGCAAATTGTTGTACTGCTCTTTTTGCGGCAAAAGCCAGCATGAAGTGCGTAAGCTGATTGCCGGACCATCCGTGTATATCTGCGACGAATGTGTTGATTTATGTAACGACATCATTCGCGAAGAGATTAAGGAAGTAGCACCGCACCGTGAACGCAGTGCGCTGCCGACGCCACATGAAATTCGCAACCACCTGGACGATTATGTTATTGGCCAGGAACAGGCGAAGAAAGTGCTGGCGGTCGCGGTATACAACCATTACAAACGTCTGCGCAACGGCGACACCAGCAATGGCGTCGAGTTGGGCAAAAGTAACATCCTGCTGATTGGCCCGACGGGTTCCGGTAAAACGCTGCTGGCTGAAACGCTGGCGCGCCTGCTGGACGTTCCGTTCACTATGGCCGACGCCACCACGCTGACCGAAGCCGGTTATGTGGGTGAAGATGTTGAAAATATTATTCAGAAGCTGCTGCAGAAGTGCGATTACGACGTGCAGAAAGCGCAGCGCGGTATTGTCTATATCGATGAGATCGACAAGATTTCGCGTAAATCAGACAATCCGTCCATTACTCGTGACGTTTCTGGCGAAGGCGTACAGCAGGCGCTGTTGAAACTGATCGAAGGTACGGTTGCCGCCGTTCCGCCACAGGGTGGACGCAAACATCCGCAGCAGGAGTTCTTGCAGGTTGATACCTCCAAGATTCTGTTTATCTGCGGTGGTGCATTTGCCGGTCTGGATAAGGTGATTGCTAACCGTGTTGAAACCGGCTCCGGCATTGGTTTTGGCGCAACGGTAAAAGCACAGTCTGATAAAGCCAGCGAAGGTGAACTGCTGTCGCAGGTAGAACCGGAAGATCTGATTAAATTTGGTCTGATCCCTGAGTTCATCGGTCGTCTGCCGGTTGTGGCAACCCTGAGCGAACTGAGCGAAGAAGCGCTTATTCAGATCCTGAAAGAGCCGAAAAATGCCCTGACCAAGCAGTACCAGGCGTTGTTCAATCTTGAAGGTGTTGATCTGGAATTCCGCGAGGAAGCGCTGGATGCTATCGCCAGGAAAGCGATGATTCGTAAAACCGGTGCGCGTGGTCTGCGTTCTATCGTCGAAGCCGCGTTACTCGACACCATGTACGATCTTCCTTCTATGGAAGACGTTGAAAAAGTGGTGATCGACGAGTCGGTGATTGGCGGACAGAGCAAGCCGTTGCTGATTTACGGTAAGCCGGAAGCACAGCAGGCATCTGGCGAATAATTCATCAATTCATACAGACGTTTAACCAAAAAGGGGGGATTTTATCTCCCCTTTTATTTTTCCGTAAACATGGCGTTGAATGTGTGGGAATCATCCCCATATACTGACATACATGTTAAAGGTGGTGTGAAGCACAGTCGTACCACCTGATTACCTGGCGGAAACTAAACTAAGAGAGAGCTCTATGAATCCTGAGCGTTCTGAACGCATTGAAATCCCCGTATTGCCGTTGCGCGATGTGGTGGTTTATCCGCACATGGTCATACCCTTATTTGTAGGGCGGGAAAAATCTATCCGTTGTCTTGAAGCGGCTATGGACCATGATAAAAAAATCATGCTGGTCGCGCAGAAAGAAGCGTCAACGGATGAGCCGGGTGTAAACGATCTTTTCACCGTCGGGACCGTGGCCTCTATTTTGCAGATGCTGAAACTGCCTGACGGCACCGTAAAAGTGCTGGTCGAGGGGTTACAGCGCGCGCGTATTTCTGCGTTGTCAGACAACGGCGAGCATTTCTCTGCGAAAGCGGAGTACCTTGATTCGCCTGCTATTGATGAGCGTGAACAGGAAGTGCTGGTACGTACAGCTATCAGCCAGTTCGAAGGCTATATCAAGCTAAACAAAAAAATCCCACCAGAAGTGCTGACGTCGCTTAACAGCATTGACGATCCTGCACGTCTGGCGGACACCATCGCAGCGCACATGCCGCTGAAGCTGGCTGACAAACAGTCCGTGCTGGAGATGTCCGACGTGAATGAACGTCTGGAATATCTGATGGCGATGATGGAGTCAGAAATCGATCTGCTGCAGGTTGAGAAACGCATTCGCAACCGCGTGAAAAAGCAGATGGAGAAGTCCCAGCGTGAGTACTATCTGAACGAGCAGATGAAAGCTATTCAGAAAGAGCTCGGCGAGATGGACGATGCGCCGGATGAAAACGAAGCGCTGAAACGTAAGATCGACGCGGCGAAAATGCCGAAAGAGGCAAAAGAGAAAGCGGAAGCAGAGCTGCAGAAGCTGAAAATGATGTCTCCGATGTCGGCAGAAGCGACGGTCGTGCGTGGCTACATCGACTGGATGGTACAGGTGCCGTGGAATGCGCGTAGCAAGGTCAAAAAAGACCTGCGTCAGGCGCAGGAAATCCTCGATACCGACCATTACGGTCTGGAACGCGTCAAAGACCGTATCCTTGAGTATCTTGCGGTCCAAAGCCGTGTGAACAAAATCAAGGGGCCGATCCTGTGTCTGGTTGGGCCGCCGGGGGTAGGTAAAACCTCTCTGGGTCAGTCCATCGCCAAGGCGACAGGGCGTAAATACATCCGTATGGCGCTTGGCGGCGTGCGTGATGAGGCTGAAATTCGTGGTCACCGCCGGACCTATATTGGTTCGATGCCGGGCAAACTGATCCAGAAAATGGCCAAAGTGGGCGTTAAAAACCCGCTGTTCCTGCTTGATGAGATCGACAAAATGTCTTCTGACATGCGTGGCGATCCGGCTTCCGCACTGCTTGAGGTGCTGGATCCAGAGCAGAACGTGGCGTTCAGCGATCACTACCTGGAAGTGGACTACGATCTCAGCGACGTGATGTTTGTTGCGACGTCGAACTCCATGAACATTCCGGCACCGTTGCTGGATCGTATGGAAGTGATTCGTCTGTCTGGTTATACCGAAGACGAGAAGCTGAACATTGCGAAACGTCACCTGTTGCCAAAACAGATTGAGCGTAACGCGCTGAAAAAAGGTGAGCTGACGGTCGACGATAGCGCCATTGTAGGCATTATTCGTTACTACACCCGTGAAGCGGGCGTGCGTAGTCTGGAGCGCGAAATCTCCAAACTGTGCCGCAAAGCAGTTAAGCAGTTGTTGCTTGATAAATCACTGAAACACATCGAGATCAATGGCGATAACCTGCACGACTACCTGGGCGTACAGCGCTTTGACTATGGCCGTGCGGATAACGAAAACCGCGTGGGTCAGGTGACTGGTCTGGCGTGGACGGAAGTGGGCGGCGATCTGCTGACCATCGAAACCGCCTGCGTACCGGGTAAAGGTAAGCTGACCTACACCGGTTCTCTGGGTGAAGTCATGCAGGAATCCATTCAGGCAGCGCTGACCGTGGTGCGTGCGCGTGCGGAAAAACTGGGTATTAATCCGGACTTTTACGAAAAACGCGACATCCACGTTCACGTACCTGAAGGCGCGACGCCAAAAGATGGTCCAAGTGCGGGTATTGCCATGTGCACCGCGCTGGTCTCATGTCTGACCGGTAACCCGGTTCGTGCCGATGTGGCGATGACTGGCGAGATCACCCTGCGTGGTCAGGTTCTGCCTATTGGTGGTTTGAAAGAGAAACTGCTGGCGGCGCACCGCGGCGGCATTAAAACGGTCTTAATTCCAGACGAAAACAAACGTGACCTGGAAGAGATTCCGGACAACGTCATTGCCGATCTTAATATTCACCCGGTGAAACGTATTGAGGAAGTTCTGACTCTTGCGTTGCAAAATGAACCCTCTGGAATGCAGGTTGTGACGGCAAAATAGTGACCTCGCGCAAAGAGCATTAATAAAAACAGGGCTGGCAGGCCATTTCGGGCTTGCCAGCCTTTTTTTGTATAGCTAATTTAGATAACGGATTGGGCTTGCCATCATTATCGGGTGTTGTAAGGGCATGGCAGGCCTGATATAACTGCTGCGCGGTCGCACTTTGAAGGATTCTGGTGCGATATATATTATAAAGAGGAAGAGAAGAGTGAATAAATCTCAACTGATCGACAAAATTGCTGCAGGGGCTGATATCTCTAAAGCTGCGGCTGGACGTGCGTTAGATGCAATTATTGCTTCTGTTACCGAATCCCTGAAAGAAGGTGATGACGTAGCACTGGTAGGTTTTGGTACTTTTGCCGTTAAAGAGCGTGCTGCCCGTACTGGTCGCAACCCGCAAACAGGTAAAGAGATCACCATCGCCGCGGCTAAAGTACCGGGATTCCGTGCAGGTAAAGCACTGAAAGACGCGGTAAACTAAGTGATTTCCCCTTTGGGGATGTGACTAAGTACAAGGGCGCATCAACCGATGTGCCTTTTTTATTTCTGATTCCGGTACTTTCTATGCGTTGTGGGCTGACAATTGCCCCTGTTTCTTGTCACAATAGGCCTTTGTGCGCAGCGTTCAGGAAACGCTATGCTGCGTGAAGCATATATACTCAAAATCCTTGCCGCCGTTGTTGTGTCAACGCGCAGACGGCCTGAAGGATAACGCGTATAGTCATCTACAGCGGAGTGTGGTTACACCATGATGGACAGCTTACGCACGGCTGCTAACAGTCTCGTGCTCAAGATTATTTTCGGTATCATTATCGTGTCGTTCATTTTGACCGGCGTGAGTGGTTACCTGATTGGCGGGGGCAATAACTACGCCGCTAAAGTGAATGGCCAGGAGATCAGCCGCGGGCAGTTCGAGAATGCGTTCAACAGCGAACGTAACCGCATGCAGCAACAGCTGGGCGATCAATATTCTGAGCTGGCGGCGAACGAAGGTTATATGAAAACGCTGCGTCAGCAGGTGCTGAATCGTCTTGTGGACGAAGCGCTGCTGGATCAGTACTCCCGTGAGCTTAAGCTCAACATTAGCGACGATCAGATTAAGCAGGCTATTTTCGCCACACCGGCTTTCCAGGTTGACGGCAAATTTGATAACAACCGCTACAACGCGATTGTGAATCAGATGGGCATGACCGCAGACCAGTACGCGCAGGCATTGCGTAACCAGCTCACCACGCAACAGTTGATCAACGGCGTTGCCGGGACCGACTTTATGCTGAAGGGTGAAACGGACGAATTGGCTGCACTGGTTGCACAGCAACGTATCGTGCGTGAAGCGACGATTGACGTTAACGCACTGGCCGCGAAGCAATCTGTTACCGAGCAGGAAGTTGCCAGCTACTACGAGCAGAATAAAAACAACTTTATGACGCCGGAACAGTTCCGTGTGAGCTATATCAAGCTGGACGCTGCAGCAATGCAGGAAACCGCCAGCGATGCTGATATTCAGTCTTATTATGACCAGCATCAGGATCAGTTCACTCAGCCGCAGCGTAACCGCTATAGCATCATCCAGACCAAAACGGAAGATGAAGCCAAAGCGGTGCTTGGTGCGCTGAACAAAGGCGGTGATTTTGCGACTCTGGCGAAAGAAAAATCTGCCGATATCATCTCTGCCCGTAACGGCGGTGATATGGGTTGGCTGGAAGACTCTACCACCCCAGATGAGCTGAAAAATGCCGGTCTGAAAGAAAAAGGCCAACTGTCTGGCGTAATTAAGTCTTCCGTTGGTTTCCTCGTGGCGCGTCTTGATGACGTACAGCCTGCACAGGTTAAACCGCTGAGCGAAGCCCGCGACGACATTGCGGCGAAAGTGAAGCAGGAAAAAGCGCTGGATGCCTACTATGCGCTGCAACAGAAAGTCAGCGATGCGGCCAGCAACGATAACGAATCTCTGGCGGGTGCAGAGCAGGCAGCAGGTATGAAAGCGGTTGAAACGGGCTGGTTTAGCCGTGACAGCCTGCCGAAAGAACTGAATTTCAAACCAGTCGCTGACATCATTTTCAATGGTGGTCTGGTTGGCGAGAACGGAACGCCTGGCAGTAACTCCGATATCATCACCGTGGATGGCGATCGCGCGTTCGTGCTGCGTATTAGCGAACACAAAGCAGAAGCCGTGAAGCCACTGGCTGAAGTGAAAGAGCAGGTAACTGCGCTCGTTAAGCACAATAAAGCAGAGCAGCAGGCGAAGCTTGATGCCGATAAACTGCTGGCGGATCTGAAAGCCGGTAAAGGCGATGAAGCGCTGAAAGCGGCGGGTCTGAGCTTTGGCGAGGCGAAAACGCTGAGCCGTACGGGTCAGGATCCGTTGAGTCAGGCTGCCTTTGGTCTGAGCCTGCCGGCGAAAGACAAGCCGAGCTACGGTGTTGCGAACGATATGCAGGGTAACGTTGTACTGTTGGCGCTGGACGAGGTGAAAGCCGGTTCTATGCCTGAAGCGCAGAAGAAAGCGATGGTTCAGGGGATCACTCAGAACAACGCGCAGATTGTCTTCGAAGCGCTGATGAGTAACCTGCGTAAAGCGGCAAAAATTAAAGTCGGTGATGCGCTGGAACAGCAGCAATAACCGAGTCCGCTCGCAAAAAATTGCAAAAGTTTGTATCTACAAAAGGCCGCTTTCGCGGCCTTTTCCATTTTTGATATTTGCCGTTTGTCTGCTGTTCTGCACCTCGCTATCGTGATTCCACTGTTAACAAACAAGGAGAAAACAGTATGAAACATGGAATCAAAGCCCTGCTTATCACTCTTTCATTGACCTGCGCTGGTATGGCCCAAACTGCATTGGCGGCTGAGGCTGTCGCCAAAAGCCAGGCGACTCAAACCAAAGCGGAAAACTCAGGGGCGGCACAAAGCAAAGCCACACAGCCCGCTAAAGCAAGCGACGATGAAGGCACCAGGGTAAGCATCAACAGCGCTTCCGCGGAGGATTTAGCGCGAGTCATGAATGGCGTCGGTCTGAAGAAAGCGCAGGCGATTGTGAGCTATCGTGAGGAGTACGGACCGTTTAAAACGGTGGAGGACTTAAAGCAGGTACCGGGTATGGGCAGTTCGCTGGTGGAGCGTAACCTGGCAGTTTTAACACTTTAATAACTTGCACAGCGCTGAAAATTTGCCAGACTGTAGAGGTCATACCAGTTATGACCTCTTTACCCTAAAGTCTGTTCCTATAAAAACAACGTAAGGCCCCTGCGCTATGCAAACACAAATCAAAGTCCGTGGTTTTCATCTTGATGTCTATCAGCACGTCAACAACGCCCGCTATCTCGAGTTTCTGGAAGAAGCCCGTTGGGATGGTCTGGAAAACAGCGACAGCTTTCAATGGATGACCGCACACAACATCGCTTTTGTGGTCGTGAATATAAATATTAACTACCGCCGTCCAGCGGTGCTAAGCGACCTGCTGACCATCACCAGTCAGGTGCAACAGCTAAATGGCAAAAGCGGGGTGTTAAACCAGACAATTACCCTGGAGCCGGAAGGGCAGGTGGTGGCTGACGCGTTGATTACCTTCGTCTGTATTGATTTGAAAACGCAAAAAGCGCTGCCGCTGGAAGGGGAGTTACGCGAAAAACTGGAGCAGATGGTGCAGTAGCTCAACGTTGCCTGATGGCGCTTCGCTTATCAGGCCTACGGGCGACATTGCGTACGATGAACGCTGTCGGTAGGCCGGATAAGGCGTTTACGCCGCCATCCGGCACTATTCGCTCTATTATTTCAGGCCGGTTTTCTGCTTCATTGCCGCCATCACTGCCGGTTTATCCGCCAGATAATGGTTCAGGCCGTTGGCACGCAGATTACACGCCGCACAGTGACCGCAACCGTCACCTTTGATGCCGTTATAGCAGGTTAGTGTTTCTTCGCGTACCAGGTCCAGCTTGCCCCAGTAATCAGCCAGCGCCCAGGTTTCGGCTTTATCGATCCACATCAGTGGGGTTTCAAAGCGAATATCTTTCGCCATCCCCAGGCTTACGGCATGGTTCAGCGCTTTGACGAACTCGTCACGACAGTCCGGATAACCAGAGAAATCGGTCTCGCAAACGCCGGTAATGACGGCCTCTGCCTGCACCTGGTACGCGTAAATTGCTGCCAGCGTTAAGAACAGAATATTGCGTCCTGGCACAAAGGTATTGGGAATGCCGTTCGCATCCGGTTCGTAATCGGGTACCGGAATATTATCGCGGGTCAGGCTGCTGACAGCCAGTTCACTGAGCAGCGTGACATCAAGCACTTTGTGCGCGCGTGCGCCAAGTTTTAAGGCCAGGTCACGTGCGACATCAATCTCAGCGCGATGGCGCTGACCATAATCAAAGGTCACGCAGTGCACTTCATCATACTGATGCAGCGCTTGCGCCAGACAAGTCGTGGAGTCCTGACCTCCACTGAATACAACAACGGCACGTTTCATGGCTTTTCCTGACAAAATAACGAAGCCCTTATGGTAGCGCCTGGGCGTGTCGCCGACCAGCTTCTTCACGATGAAGGGGGCGGTAACCAGGCCTCGGTGAACTCAAACCAGCCACGCGGATTCAAGCGTACGCCGTTCACGCCCGGCGGCGCGCTGATGCGATAGTGATAATTGAACAGCGGCGTCAGGGTTGCGTCATGCATCAGCGTGGCGAAAACCTGCTGTAAAGCTGCATGACGATCGTCCTCATCGGCCTGAATTTGCAAGGCATCCAGCGTGGTCTGCAGATGAGTATATGCGGGTGCATTCAGAACGTGTGACCATAGCTGATCGCAACGTAACCACTGTTCGAGGGTATACTCGGGGGCTTCGCCAATCAGCCTGTCGCCCATCATCAGATCGGCCTGGGCTAAAGGATGGTCGCCATCCCAGTTTTTAGCATTATGAAAAATAAGCGTTAATTCACAGCCCAGTTTTGCCAGGGCCTGGCGAAGCTGTTCAGCCATGGCGTGCAGTTCTACCGGCAGGTGGTAAGCCAACGTCAGTTTTTCTGGTAGCGCTACTTCGTTCAGTTCATCCCATTGTGGGATCGTCCATCCTGGCAGCAGGGCATTGCTGGGAGTAATGAGGTTTTCATCCACCTCAAGCGTCTGTAGCAGCGAAGAGCGGTGGATAATATTGACCAGTCGACGGGCCTGTTGCGTATTCAGCCGCGCGCTTTTTCTGAGTGTGAGATAGCAAAAACCAAGGCTGATCCCGCTGCTTACCTGGCTTAGCATTGGTAACTCTTCAGGTTTACCAATCGCAATTTGCACCGGATGGCGACAGCTGGTGCCCAAATCCTGGGAGAAAAGCTGTGGGGTTATCCAGTATTCAATGGCTTTCAATAGCGGATGACTCAGATGGTAGTGGTCGTGACTCTCGATACGCACCAGCTCAGGAGTAAACAGCGTCAACCGGAACGGGCCAGTACCCACAAACGGGTGCTCAGGATGCGCCAGGTGACTGCTGTAGCTCGCCAGACGGTGCGCCAGCCAGAAGTCGGGACGATGCAGAATAAAGGTCAGACACTGGGGATGCGTCACCTCAATGCGCTTTACGCTGATAAACAGCTTATTCAGCGCAGGTAACTCTAACAGCTTCAGCAACTGTTGATGTAGCTGCGTGCTGCTTACCGTATCGCCGTTATGCCAATGCAGGGTGGAACGAATATAGAAATCCCAGCGCAGGCCGTCAGCGGAGATATTCCAGTGGTGGGCTAAGTCTCCACAGGGACGTTGAGTGTGACTGTCAAAACGTGTCAGGCCAGAGAATACCTGTCCGGCAAGGTGCTGCTCCGCACGACCGGGGAGAAATCCAGGATGCAAAGGTTCGAGCTGGCGATAATAGGGGATACGCAGGGTTGGCGTATCATTTTGCCATTGCCCGCCCATAAACGGCTGCAGCAGGGTTCTTAATTCCCCGGGGGCCAGTTGAGCCAGTTCCAGTACGCTGAGCTGTTCACCCTTTTGCAGTGCCTGCTCCATCATCGTGTTGCGCAGCGAGTCTGGGGTGACCAAAAAACGTAATGCTCCGCGTTTCCCGCGTCCGGACCGAGCGTGCCACTCCAGCCAGCCTGCATCCTGCGCTTGCTTTAGCAGGGTTCGCACGTGGCGCTCGCTGCAAAAACAGCGTTCAGCCAGTTCCCCGACGGTCACCGACTGCGGTTCTCCGTTCGAAGGCAGCCACAGGCGTTGGTACTGGTTCAGGCGATTCAACAATCTCATATAAACCCGGAACAATTCATTTTATCTATTCACTATTACTTCCGTATATCTCAGGTGATACTGAATCACAAGTTAACCGCGTCACAGTGTGGAGAAAGAAATGGCTCGTCTGGCTGCATTTGATATGGATGGCACCCTTTTGATGCCGAATCACCATTTAGGTGACGAAACGCTTTCGACGCTGGCACGTCTGCGTGAACGCGATATCACCCTGACATTTGCCACCGGCCGCCATGTGCTGGAGATGCGCCATATTTTGGGTTCTATCTCGCTGGACGCCTTTTTAATCACCGGTAACGGGACGCGAATTCACTCGCTGGAAGGCGATGTATTGCATCGTCAGGATCTGGATCCCTCGGTCGCCGATATCGTATTGCACCAGCGGTGGGAAACGCAGGCCAGCATGCATGTCTTTAATGACAACGGTTGGTTCACCGGACAAGAGATCCCCTCGCTGCTACAGGCGCATGTGTATAGCGGATTTCGCTACCAGATCGTCGATGTGAAACGTATTCCGGCTCATCAGGTAACGAAGATCTGTTTCTGCGGCGATCATGAGTCTCTGATCCAGTTGCGCATTCAACTGAATGAAGCGCTGGGAGAACAGGCGAATCTCTGTTTTTCTGCGGTTGATTGCCTCGAAGTGCTGCCGCTGGGCTGTAACAAAGGCTCTGCGCTGGCGGTACTAAGCGAGCACTTGGGTTATTCCATGGCTGACTGCATGGCATTTGGCGATGCCATGAACGATCGCGAAATGTTAGGTAGCGTTGGGCGCGGCCTGATTATGGGTAACGCAATGCCGCAACTGATGGCTGAACTGCCGCATTTATCGGTGATTGGGCATTGCCGCAATCAGGCTGTATCTCACTTTTTGACGCATTGGCTGGACAATCCGCATCTACCTTATTCCCCCGAATGAGAGATCCCTTCCAGCAAGCCAGACTTCGCGTCTGGCTTTTTTTTTGTCTGCTCAGTGTGTATTCAGCAACTGGGCAAGTTCCGCTTTCCACGGCGTTAAATCGCCTATGTGCGCGTCAACCCATTGCGGGTTGTAGTAGGTTTCCAGATAGCGTTCGCCGCTGTCGCACAGCAGCGTCACCAGCGACCCCGTTTCTCCGGCGTCGCGCATACGGGCGGCAAGTTGTAACGTCCCCCACATGTTGGTTCCGGTTGAGGCGCCCACTTTACGACCCAACTGCGTTTCCAGCCAGTGCGCGGTGGCAACGCTTGCGGCATCCGGCACACGCAGCATTTCATCAACTACGTCAGGAATGAAGGACGGTTCGACACGCGGACGGCCGATGCCTTCAATTTTGCTGCCGACCGGGCTGCGCAATGTCGCATCGCGATCCTGCCAGAAGGGCAGAAAAACCGAATTCTCCGGATCCACTACCATCAGACGAGTGTCGTAGCCCTGACAGCGAATATAGCGACCAATGGTTGCGGAGGTGCCGCCGGTTCCGGCGCTCATCACGATATGGCGAGGCACGGGGTTGGGTTCACACTGCATCTGGCGGAAGATACTGTCGGCAATATTGTTGTTACCACGCCAGTCGGTGGCGCGTTCAGCATAGGTGAACTGGTCCATATAATGCCCGTTCAGTTCACGTGCCAGCTGCTCAGAAGCCGCATAAATTTCGCAGGCGCTTTCCACGAAGTGGCAGCGGCCGCCATAAAATTCAATTTGTTCAATTTTGCGTTTTGCCGTACAGGAAGGCATGACAGCAATAAACGGCAGCCCTAACAGTCGAGCGAAATAAGCCTCAGATACCGCCGTTGAACCGGACGATGATTCAATGATGGTGGTGCCTTCTTTGATCCAGCCATTACACAGTCCGTAGAGAAACAGTGAACGTGCCAGGCGATGTTTCAGGCTACCGGTTGGATGCGTGCTCTCATCTTTCAAATAGAGCTGAATACCCGGAAACGCCGGAAGCGACAGGCGAATAAGATGCGTATCGGCAGAACGCTGGTAATCCGCATTAATTTCATTGATGGCGTTTTTAACCCAGGAGCTATTCATCATTAATATCCATTTGTCATTTTGTGCCCAGAATAGCGAAAAGCACGGAAAAAATTGTTGCCATTTAGCCTTTAAAATAGAATGTAAGGAGAAAATTCTTCTCTGTGGAGTGGATATGTTAGACAAAATTGACCGTAAGCTGCTTGGCCTACTGCAACAAGACTGCACCCTTTCTTTGCAGGCGTTAGCCGATGCCGTTAATCTGACGACCACCCCCTGCTGGAAACGGCTCAAGCGGCTTGAGGATGACGGCATTCTGCTGGGCAAGGTTGCTCTGCTGGATCCGGAAAAACTGGGGCTGGGTTTAACCGCGTTTGTGCTGATTAAAACCCAGCATCATAGCAGCGAGTGGTACTGCCGCTTTGTCACCGAAGTGACCGGGATGCCGGAGGTGCTGGGTTTCTGGCGAATGGCTGGGGAGTACGACTACCTGATGCGGGTGCAGGTTGCTGATATGAAACGCTATGATGATTTCTATAAGCGTCTGGTGAATAGCGTACCGGGCCTGTCTGATGTTACCTCCAGTTTTGCGATGGAACAGATTAAATACACGACTGCTCTACCTATTGAATAACTCTCCCGGTGATCATTGCCGGAAATCTTGTCAGGACATAACGCGTGCGATTATTTGCTCAATTAAGCTGGTACTTCCGCCGGGAGTGGCGTCGCTACCTCGGGGCGGTGGCCTTGCTTATCATCATCGCTATTCTTCAGCTTATCCCGCCAAAAGTGGTCGGTATCATCGTGGACGGCGTGACGACACAGCGGTTCACCACCGAGAGACTGCTGATGTGGGTTGGCACGATTGCCCTGATTGCGGTGGTTGTCTATTTGTTGCGCTATGTCTGGCGCGTACTTTTGTTCGGCGCATCCTACCAACTGGCAGTTGAACTACGCGAAGACTATTACCGCCAGTTGAGCCGCCAGCATCCTGAATTTTATCTGCGTCATCGCACCGGCGATCTGATGGCGCGTGCAACTAACGATGTTGATCGGGTGGTGTTTGCGGCTGGCGAAGGTGTATTGACGCTGGTGGACTCGCTGGTCATGGGGTGCGCGGTGTTGATCGTGATGTCTACTCAAATCAGTTGGGAGCTCACGCTTATCGCGCTACTCCCAATGCCGGTGATGGCGATAATGATCAAACGTTACGGTGATCGACTCCATAACCGTTTTAAGGTTGCGCAAGCAGCGTTCTCCAGCCTTAACGATCGTACTCAGGAAAGCCTGACCAGTATCCGTATGATTAAGGCTTTTGGTCTGGAAGACCGACAGTCGGCGCTATTTGCCGCAGATGCTAAAGATACCGGCAAGAAAAACTTACGGGTCGCCCGCATTGACGCCCGTTTTGACCCCACGATTTATATCGCCATTGGTATGGCTAACCTGCTGGCTATCGCCGGGGGAAGCTGGATGGTGGTTCATGGCTCTCTGACCCTTGGTCAGTTAACCAGTTTTATGATGTATCTCGGGCTGATGATTTGGCCGATGCTGGCGCTGGCATGGATGTTTAACATTGTTGAGCGAGGCAGCGCCGCGTATAGCCGTATTCGCGCCATGCTGGCTGAAGCGCCGGTAGTGGATGACGGCACAGAACCCGTGCCGGAAGGACGCGGCGAGCTGGCGGTGGCAATTCGCGAATTTCGCTACCCGCAAACGGCTCATCCGGTGCTGGAGAATGTGAATTTCCAGCTTAAGCCAGGGCAGATGCTGGGTATTTGTGGCCCGACCGGCGCGGGTAAAAGTACGGTGTTGTCGCTGATCCAGCGTCATTTTGATATCACTGAGGGCGATGTACGCTTTCATGATATCCCGTTAACTCGCTTGCAACTTGATAGCTGGCGTAGCCGTCTGGCAGTGGTCAGCCAGACACCTTTCTTGTTCTCGGATACGGTCGCCAACAACATAGCGCTTGGACGCCCACAGGCCACACAGGAAGAGATCGAACATGTTGCACGTCTGGCCAGCGTGCATGAGGATATTTTACGTCTTCCGCAAGGCTATGACACCGAAGTGGGTGAACGCGGGGTGATGCTGTCCGGTGGACAAAAACAGCGTATTTCTATCGCTCGTGCGCTGCTGCTGAATGCTGAAATCCTGATTCTTGACGATGCGTTATCGGCGGTGGATGGTCGTACTGAACATCAAATCCTGCATAACCTGCGCCAGTGGGGAGAAGGCAGAACCGTGATAATCAGCGCTCACCGTTTATCTGCGCTGACAGAAGCCAATGAAATTATCGTGATGCAGCACGGACATATTGCTCAGCGTGGCGAACACGATGCGCTGGTGCAGCAACCCGGCTGGTATCGTGATATGTACCGTTATCAGCAACTGGAAGCGGCGCTGTCTGATGCGCCAGAAGTAAACGAGGAGGCGGCTAATGCGTAGTTTTGGGCAGCTATGGCCGACCCTGAAAAGGCTACTGGCGTACGGCTCTCCGTGGCGAAAACAGCTGGCAATTGCGGTGGTCATGCTATGGGTGGCGGCAGCGGCGGAGGTGAGTGGTCCGCTGCTCATCAGCTATTTTATCGACAACATGGTGGCGAAAAACAATCTGCCGCTGGCGATGGTGGCTGGGCTGGTGGCGGCATATGTCGGTCTGCAACTGTTGGCGGCGGGCCTGCATTACGCGCAGTCGTTGTTGTTTAACCAGGCGGCGGTTGGCGTGGTGCAGCAGTTACGTACCGATGTGATGGATGCCGCGCTACGCCAGCCGCTCAGTGCTTTCGATACTCAGCCCGTCGGGCAGCTTATCTCACGTGTGACCAATGACACCGAAGTTATTCGCGACCTGTACGTGACGGTGGTCGCAACGGTCCTGCGCAGCGCGGCCTTAATCGGTGCCATGCTGGTGGCGATGTTCAGCCTCGAGTGGCGGATGGCGCTGGTGGCGATGGCCATATTCCCGGCAGTGCTGGTGGTGATGGTCATTTATCAGCGCTACAGCACCCCCATTGTGCGCCGGGTGCGCGCTTATCTGGCGGATATTAACGATGGCTTTAACGAAGTCATCAACGGCATGAGCGTTATCCAGCAGTTCCGCCAGCAGGCGCGATTTGGCGAGAGAATGGGGGAGGCCAGCCGCTCGCACTATATGGCGCGTATGCAAACCCTGCGACTGGATGGCTTTTTGCTGCGCCCGCTGCTGAGCCTTTTCTCGGCGCTGATCCTCTGCGGTTTGCTGATGCTGTTTAGCTTTACCTCTGGCAGCTCCATTGAGGTTGGCGTGCTGTACGCGTTTATCAGCTACCTCGGCCGTTTGAACGAGCCGCTGATCGAGCTGACGACCCAGCAATCAATGCTGCAGCAGGCGGTTGTCGCCGGCGAGCGAGTGTTCGAACTGATGGACGGGCCTCGTCAGCGCTATGGTGAAGATGATCGACCGCTGAAGAGCGGGGACATTGAGGTGGATAACGTTTCATTTGCCTATCGTGACGACAATCTGGTGCTGCAAAACATCAGTCTGTCCGTGCCTTCGCGCAGCTTTGTAGCGTTGGTCGGGCATACCGGTAGCGGCAAAAGTACGCTGGCCAGTCTGCTGATGGGTTACTACCCGTTGACGCAGGGCGAAATCCGCCTTGACGGACGTCCGCTGTCTTCTCTGAGCCACAGTGCGTTACGTCAGGGCATCGCGATGGTGCAGCAGGATCCGGTGGTGATGGCGGATACCTTCCTGGCAAACGTCACGCTGGGTCGTGATATCTCAGAAGAACGGGTGTGGCAGGCGCTGGAAACCGTACAGCTGGCCGAGCTGGCGCGGGGTCTGAGCGAGGGTATTCATACCCGGCTGGGCGAGCAGGGCAATAATCTATCAGTCGGGCAGAAACAGCTGCTGGCGCTGGCGCGCGTGCTGGTCGAAACGCCGCAGGTGCTGATTTTGGACGAAGCGACGGCCAGCATTGACTCCGGTACTGAACAGGCTATTCAGCAGGCGTTGGCAGCGGTGCGTGAGCACACCACGCTGGTGGTGATTGCGCATCGGTTATCCACTATTGTCGATGCTGACACTATTCTGGTACTGCACCGGGGACAGGCCGTTGAACGCGGCACGCACCAGCAACTGCTTGCCGCACAGGGCCGCTACTGGCAAATGTATCAACTGCAACTGGCGGGTGAAGAGCTGGCGGCCAGCGCACATGAGGATTCGATTATCGCTTGATGGCGCTGCGTTTATCAGGCCTACAGCCAGTGTGGTTTTGTAGGCCTGAGAAAGCGTTTTCGCCGCCATCCGGCAATCAACAATCTGGTGCAAAAATGTAACGCACTATGCACCGTTATAGTGCATTTTTTCTTTTTCTCTCCTGGCCGTACCCCGTGCGGCTGAATCATCCCGCGTTTTTCATTCCTGGCACATCCCTTGCAATATTCATTTGGTGTATCTGCAGCCACTACTGAATTCTGACTGGAGGGGATCTATGAAGCTGGTTACCGTGGTAATCAAACCGTTCAAACTGGAAGACGTCCGTGAAGCATTGTCGTCTATTGGTATTCAGGGGCTGACCGTCACCGAAGTGAAGGGCTTTGGCCGACAAAAAGGTCATGCCGAGTTGTACCGGGGAGCTGAATACAGCGTCAACTTCTTACCCAAAGTGAAGATTGATGTGGCAATTGCTGATGACCAACTGGATGGCGTAATTGATGTCATCAGTAAGGCCGCCTACACCGGAAAAATTGGCGACGGCAAAATTTTCGTCGCCGAGCTGCAACGTGTGATTCGTATTCGTACCGGCGAAGCCGACGAAGCTGCACTGTAACGTCTGGCACACAGTGATAGGAAACCAAAAAATGAAGATAGCGACGATGAAAACAGGTATTGCTTCACTGGCGCTGCTGCCGGGTCTGGCGATGGCGGCACCGGCGGTTGCGGATAAAGCGGATAACGCTTTTATGATGATCTGTACCGCGCTGGTGCTGTTTATGACCATCCCAGGCATTGCGCTGTTCTATGGCGGTTTGATTCGCGGTAAGAACGTGTTGTCGATGCTGACCCAGGTGACGGTGACATTTGCTCTGGTTTGTATTTTATGGGTGGTTTATGGCTACTCACTGGCCTTTGGCGAAGGAAATAATTTCTTCGGTAACTTCAACTGGGTCATGCTGAAGAATATTGCACTGACGGCGGTCACGGGGAGCTTCTACCAGTACATTCACGTTGCTTTTCAGGGGTCTTTCGCTTGCATTACCGTTGGGCTTATTGTCGGTGCACTGGCTGAGCGCATTCGGTTCTCTGCGGTGCTGATTTTTGTGGTGGTGTGGCTGACGCTGTCCTACATCCCTATTGCACACATGGTCTGGGGCGGCGGTTTGCTGGCTACTCACGGTGCGCTGGATTTTGCGGGCGGAACGGTGGTGCACATCAACGCTGCGATTGCCGGCCTGGTTGGGGCTTATCTGATTGGTAAACGCGTCGGTTTTGGCAAAGAAGCGTTTAAGCCACATAACCTGCCAATGGTCTTTACCGGCACGGCTATTCTCTATATCGGTTGGTTTGGCTTTAACGCTGGCTCCGCGGGTATGGCGAATGAAATTGCTGCGCTGGCCTTCGTCAATACCGTTGTTGCAACCGCGGCCGCCATTCTCGGCTGGATCTTCGGTGAATGGGCGCTGCGTGGCAAACCGTCCCTGCTGGGCGCGTGTTCTGGCGCCATTGCCGGTCTGGTAGGCGTGACACCTGCCTGTGGCTATATCGGTGTCGGCGGCGCGCTGATTATCGGTGTCGCTGCGGGGCTGGCTGGCCTGTGGGGCGTAACCATGCTGAAGCGCTTTCTGCGCGTTGATGACCCGTGTGATGTCTTCGGTGTTCACGGTGTGTGCGGCATTGTCGGCTGCATCCTGACCGGCGTTTTCGCGGCCAGCTCTCTGGGCGGCGTAGGCTTTGCCGAAGGCGTTACCATGGGGCATCAGTTGCTGGTACAACTGGAAAGCGTGGCGATCACCATCGTCTGGTCCGGCGTGGTGGCCTTCATTGGCTATAAGCTGGCGGATATGACGGTGGGGCTGCGTGTACCAGAAGAGCAGGAACGCGAAGGTCTGGATGTGAACAGCCACGGCGAGAACGCTTACAACGCTTGATGTTTCAATCTGCCGGATGGCAACGCTTTTGCGTCACCATCCGGTAATTCTCAATTACGATTACGCATTACCCCTTCCTGCACGGTAGAAGCAACCAGCACGCCGTCCTGCGTATAAAACTCCCCGCGAACAAAGCCCCGTGCGCCGGAGGCCGAAGTACTCTCGACGTTATACAGCAGCCACTCATTGATATTAAAAGGACGATGGAACCACATAGAATGGTCGATCGTAGCGATCTGAATCCCTTTTTCCAGAAAACCAATGCCATACGGTTGTAAAGCAACGGGCAGGAAGTTCAGGTCTGAAGCATAACCCAGCAGATACTGATGGACGCGTAGATCGTCCTGCAGCGTGCCGTTAGCGCGGATCCACACCTGGCGAGTCGGGTTGGCAACGTGACCTTTTAACGGATTATGAAATTCCACCGGACGTACTTCCAGCGGGCGGTCGTTGATAAATTTTTCTTTCAACAGCGGCGGCAGCAGGTGAGCGACCGAACGGGCGATCTCAGTTTCTGATTTAAGCTCTTCAGGGCCAGGCGCTGCCGGCATCTCTTTTTGATGCTCAAACCCATCTTCTGGTGCCTGGAAAGAGGCAGTCATATAAAAAATGGGTTTCCCATTCTGGATCGCGGCAACGCGGCGGGCGCTGAAGCTGTTACCATCACGCAGCACTTCGACATCATAGATGATGGGCTTTTGGCTATCGCCCGGACGTAAAAAGTAGCTGTGAAAGGAGTGCACCAGGCGCTCTTCCGGTACGGTTTCTTTTGCGGCATACAGCGCCTGACCGACAACCTGCCCCCCAAAAACCTGACGTAACCCTAAGTCTTCACTTTGGCCCCGAAAGAGTCCTTCTTCAATTTTTTCCAGATTTAACAATGTCAGCAAATTTTTCAGTGCCAGACTCATACGTGCTCTCCAGGTAATAGCGTTCTCGCAGCGAGGTAGGCAGAGTATAACGCAATTTTGAAAGTGGTCCGATGGGTGCAATTGTCTGAATTACTGGCCGATTACAGGCAAAACCAGCTGTCTTGTGCCACACTTAGTCACGTTATGTTTTTGTTAACCACTCTTCTGGCGAGGAAAGTTCTCGCTGGTGCATAGATGATAAGGAGAATTTAATGAAACTCGTGCACATGGTAAGTGGTTTAGCGGTTGCGGTCGCTCTGGCGGCCTGTGCTGATAAAAGCGCGGATATTCAGACACCTGCGCCAAGCCCTAATACGTCAATTGCTGACACACAGTCAAAAATTCAACAGCCGAATGTGTCTGGTACGGTATGGATCCGCCAGAAAGTTGCCTTACCGCCGGATGCGGTGCTGACCGTAACACTGTCAGATGCATCGCTTGCCGATGCACCGTCAAAAGTGCTGTCGCAAAAAGTTGTACGTACCGAGGGTAAACAAGCACCATTCAGCTTCGTACTCCCGTTTAACCCGGCAGATATTCAGCCGAACGCCCGTATTCTGCTGAGTGCGGCGATTACGGTGAATGATAAACTGGTCTTTATTACTGATACCGTCCAGACGGTGATCAATCAGGGGGGGACTAAAGCCGACCTGACCCTGGTCCCGGTCCAGCAGACGGCTGTTCCAGTACAGGCGAGTGGTGGTGCCGCGACAACGGTACCGTCAACGTCACCCACACAGGTGAATCCGTCTTCCGCCGTTCCTGCCCCGACACAGTACTAAGGGCATTCTAACCCTCTCCATCCGGAGGGGGTTAGTACACCCAGCGATAGCGCTGTAAATCGATTTGTCCACTCCCTGAAACCACAATACCTTCCGCCAGCAACGCCTGACGCTGTCGTTGTAGGTCTGGACCTGTAAGCGAAATGGCACCATGACGATTAACCACCCGATGCCAGGGCAAAGTGCTGCCTTCGGGGAGACGCTTAAGCACGCCGCCTACCTGGCGAGCAGCACGCGGCGAACCGGCAAGCCTGGCAACATCGCCATAGGTGGTGACGAATCCTTCGGGGATTGAGGCAACGATTTGCCAGACGCGTTGAGGGAAAGAGTCTTGTATATCCATCGTTTTTTCCTGCGCTAATCCTCCAGCATAATCCCGAATGACGAGGTAGTGAAGCTTCATTGCACAAGAAAACAGCATCCGGTGCTGGATGGGTTGCAATTACCGGGTGCAGCAGTGATAATGCGCCTGCGCGTTGGTTGACAACGCTCTCAATGGGGGCTCTGTTGGTTCTCCCGCAACGCTACTCTGTTCACTAGGTCAGGTCCGGAAGGAAGCAGCCAGGGCAGATGACGTGTGTGCCGGGATGTAGCTGGCAGGGCCCCCACCCAATTCTGCCGTCCGGCAATCTCAATTCTTCTCATCTTCTTTTCTTTGTCATCGTATTGTCATTTTATTGTCATCAAATGCTGTCAATGTGTTTCGGGGATGTTATTTGATGCTTTTGCCGCTGCCATCGCGCTGTAACGACATGGTCTTACATCCGGTGTGTTTTGGCTGACCACAAGGATTTTCTACGATGTCGACCGCTGTATTGAATGTCAAAATTGATGAGGCGCTAAAAGAAAAGCTGCGTCACTACGCTGAAGTGAATAATGAGAACCTAAGTATCTCGACGGAAAAATTGCTACTTATCGCGTTTTCCGCCATTGAAGAGGCGGGAGTCTCCGCTGATGATATTGATAGCCAGCATACGGAAGAATCCGTGGTTGAAGCACTGACTCCTAAAGAAATCAAAGCATTGCGCAGATTACTGAAGAAGAAAAAATGAAACAACAACCGCTCTCAACCGCCTGTAATTATGGCGAAGCCTGTGAATTGCTACGTTCCGGTTATGTGAAACATGTTCGTTTGAGCTGGAATGTCGGTAGCGATGAGTTTTTCCGTATTGCTTCTGACTGGTGCGATGCCGGGGCGAAAATTAAGAAAGACGGCGAGAATTTTGTGATTTCCCTGAAGGGGTTCCCGGTTCCTCCTCAGCGGTAATAATGCCCAGACATCCTCGTCCATCACGGTATTCCAGGACGAGTCTTTTGACTCGTCGCTTAGATTATTTTGCGCATTTTCCCGTGACTTGCCTGTAAACGCAGATTATCCCAAATGGGTTGCAACGTCCGGAAAGCCGAGCGCATTGTGTCATCGGGCAGAGCAAAGGGCATACGCAAAAAGCGATCGAATGCGCCATCCAGGCCGAAGCGCGTCCCGGTACCCAACTGAATACCTGCACTTTCGGCACGGGTGGCAAAGAGTGTTGCCAGCGTATCGGGTAATTCAACCCAGAAAGAGAGTCCCCCCTGTGGTTGAGTAAACTGCCACTCCGGGAAATGTGTCTTCATCAGGTCATGGCACAGATCGCGCCGGGTGGTGAGCAATTGCCGTCTGTCGGGAAGAAAATCGGCCGCATTGTCCAGCAACCAACCCGTGGCAAGCTGTTCAAGCACTGGTGATCCTAAATCAAATGTGTCGCGAGTCTGTACCAGCGCGGCAATAGTACGTGACGAGGCCCGAATCCATCCCAGACGCAGACCTCCCCAGAAGCTTTTCCCTGCCGATCCCAGCAGGATCACCGGCGCACCGCGATTGAATGCAGCAAGTGGAGGCGGAGGCGGGGCGTCATACCACAGGTTCACCATGGTCTCATCGACCACCAGCGTGGTGCAGGTTCTTTCCGCAATATCCGCCACAACCTGGCGAGTTTCGGCGTCCATACAGCGTCCGGTCGGGTTGTGAAAGTCCGGCATCAGATAGGCCATTCTCGGGGCTGTTTGCGCGAGGGTGGCAACCAGACCCGCTGTATCCCAACCGTGCTCAGGCAGCGAAACGCCGACGGGGCGACATGATGCCCCTTGTATTGCTGCAATCGCCAGCGGATACGTGGGGTGATCGACCACTACGCGATCGCCGGGACCGGTGAGTAAACGCAGGATCAACGCCAGGCCGCTGACCGCGCCGTTCACGACCATTATTTCATCCGACTGTGTGGGTAATCCACGTTCGCAATAATGCCGGGCGATGGATTCACGCAAAACCGCCAGTCCCTGCGGCAGATACCCGGAGCTCAGCAAATGCTGCGGCATCGCAAATAACGCTTGTTGGTAAGCCTGATGAATTTCTGGCCCGGCGCTGAGGGCCGCTGTGGACAAATCCAACGCTGTGCCGGTACTGGTTCGCGTAGGCACATGACGAATGTGTTCCGGCAGGATCACCCGTGAGCCGCTCCCATGACGGCTTTCCAGATATCCCTCTTCACGCAGTTGCGCCATGGCGCTGGCGACGGTGGTTCGGCTCACTTCCAGAACGGCAGCGAGCTCGCGTTCGCCGGGCAAGCGACTATCCAGTGCCAGTCGACCATCCAGGATCAGCAGACGTAACGCTTCCGCCAGTTGTCGCCAGATAGGCGTTCGCGAGGGGCTTTCCTGCCAGTGCCCTAGCAGGCGCTGCAAAGATTGACTTCCGTAACGGCGAGATGACATAGCAGTCCACTTTTTGAAAACTGGACATTAATCATAGTGCCAATTGCGGTGAAGATGAAAGCTATCTGAGAGGCGAGGAGAAAATTATGCTGCGTCGTTTACTTCAGCTGTATGTTGGACTGGCGCTGTACGGCGTTTCGACGGCGATGTTTGTCCGTGCAGATTTAGGGGCTGATCCGTGGAACGTATTTCATCTGGGCGTGGCAAATCTATTATCGATGAATATCGGCCTGGTGATCATCGCCGTGGGTGTACTGGTCCTGCTGGCATGGATACCGCTACGCCAGCGCCCCGGATTTGGCACTCTCAGCAATGTCATTATGATTGGTTTGGCGGCAGATGCCGCGCTGGTGGTGATCCCAGGATTCGAATCGCTACTGACGCGCAGTGGACTGCTGGTTGCGGCGGTGATCCTGAACGCGTTAGCCACCAGTCTGTACATTGGCGCCGGTTTTGGTGCGGGCCCACGTGACGGCTTGATGACCGGCATTCATGCGCGTACTGGTTGGTCTGTACGGACTATCCGGACCGCAATCGAGGTGTCGGTTTTGCTCAGCGGTTGGCTTCTTGGCGGAACCGTGGGTGTTGGAACGGTACTGTATGCGTTAGCTATTGGACCGTTAATTCAGATTTGCCTGCCGTGGTTTCGTCATCTGCCGCAGTCACGTATTTGTGTTCGGAATGAGCCTACGGCGTGATTGCCTGCTGACGACTAAACTTAACCTCGACTGACGCGGCTGGAATCGGCTTGCCGCGCAGTACACTTCGGAGGTTTATCTGATGAAGTATGTTGATGGTTTTGTTGTTGCCGTTCCTGCCGAAAACAAGGAGGCATATATCGCGATGGCGGCAAAGGCTGCGCCGCTTTTCAAGGAATTCGGTGCACTGCGCGTTGTGGAGTGTTGGGCTGATGATGTTCCCGACGGTAAGTTGACCGATTTTCGTATGGCGGTGAAAGCGCAGGATCATGAAGAAGTGGTATTCAGCTGGATTGAATACCCTTCCAAAGAAGTCCGCGATGCGGCGAACCAGAAGATGATGTCCGATCCCCGTATGAAGGAGTTTGGTGAATCTATGCCATTTGATGGCAAGCGAATGATCTACGGTGGATTCTCGCCCATTATGGAAGAGTGACATGACTGGCTGTGCGGCGTGCCGCCAGCCATCTCAATACACGCCAGTGCCATGCTAAAGTCGTTTTTCCGCCCACAGAATAAATTCCGCCTTTGGCAGTGCTTTGCTGTACAACCAGCCCTGACCATACTGCACGCCATGTTGATGTAGCCAGCTTTCCTGGTTCTCGGTCTCGATGCCTTCTGCCACCATTTCCAGCTTCAGCGTTTTGGCTATCTCGATAATATGTGGCGTGACGTTATTGTATTCCAGCGCATCGACGAACGATTTGTCTATCTTCAGGATGTCTACATCCAGATCCTGCAAATAGCTCAGACTGGAATAACCGGTACCAAAGTCATCAATATAGATTGAGTGACCCGCCTGACGGTATTTAGCAATAAACGGCGCGCTGTTTTTCGGGTCGGCAAATTCGCGTTCAGTCAGTTCCAGGGCAATTTGTGCGGGCTTTAGTTGCCAGTGGTTAATCATGCGGCTTAGCAGCGCCGGAAGCGTTTCGGACTTCAAATCGGCCGACTCAAGGTTGAGTGATATATGCTGTTGAGGATGTTGATGCAGCCATTTACCTAGATCCTCGAAGACGTTTTCAATAATCAAACGTGTGAGTGGTTCTGTCAGGCCGGTTTCTTCGGCCAGCGGGATAAAAATATCGGGTGAGAGATAGCTACCGTCAGCTTGTCGCCAGCGGGCCAGTGCTTCCGCACCCACGACCTTTCCTGTTTTGAGCGAAATAATGGGCTGGTAATGGACCTTGATAGCCCGGTTCTGAATGGCATCTTGCAATTGGTGATGGGGAGACTGCAAGCGGCGCAAAATACGCAGAATAAAGAGGGCGGTGAGCAGGCCAATAATGAGCCCTGCCGGGAGCCAGATCAGCGCCTGTCGGTGCCAGGATTTTTGCAAAGGTAATGTCGACGCCCAGCTTACGATAGTGATGCCCAGTTCGGGGAAAGGGCGAGAATTATAAATACTGCCCTCTTTTTGAAAATGGCTGATAGAACGGTCTTTTTGCAGATGATGTAACACGTCTGAAGGGAGATCGGCACTACTGGCCACCACGACGTTGCTTACTGTACCCACAATGGCGACTTCGATAGGCCATGAACCAAATGGAATGACATCAATGAACGATCCCGGATCGATCATCACGACATAATGTTCGCTGCCGAGCGCCGCCATAAAACGTTGTATTCCGAGGTCGTTTTGCGAAGTTAACCAGGCGCGATAGCCATCAGGTGTCATTTTCATTGGTGGCGGAAACGCAGCAGCCAGGCTCCTTTTCTCAAGGGAGGAACATTGTGGAACATTGCCTTTGAGGTACATCACTTCCTGAATATAACGGTAGCTGTATGACAACCGGCGCATTTCCAGCAAATGTTCCTCTGAGCAGGGCACACCCTGGAAGGCTTCTATTTTGCGTAGCGCTTTTTTGGCCTGCTCGCCGACGCGTTCTGTACGCAAAGCGACGCGGGTAGAGAATGAATCAAGTTCATCGATAAATTTCGTTTCGACCTGACGATGTGCCAGCCACAGGCTTAAACACACCGGTACGAGGATGGACAGAACCAGTATTCCCGTCACCAGGCCAATCAGATGTCGTGTTGTCACGGTGATATCCTTATTTACACAGCATAGGGAAAGTATATCTGAAAGCCGAAAAAGCTATTCGATTGGCATCATATATTTACGGCCACTGATCATCCCGTTTAGTAACCCACAACGTAAATCGGGTTGTGATTCGTACAAGAGTGGTGTATTTTGTTGGGTATGTTATAACGTAACAAATTGAGGTTGCCATGAAACCGGATATCCACCCTTTTTATCGCCCAGTGGTGTTTCACGATACCAGTGCCAATGAATACTTTAAGGTCGGTTCGACGATTAAAACCGAACGAGAGATTGAGTTCGAGGGCCAAATGTACCCGTACGTAACGCTTGATATCTCGTCTAAGTCACATCCGTACTATACCGGTAAACAGAAAACCTTCGATAATGAAGGCAGCGCGGCTCGTTTCCAGAAACGTTTCGGCCACTTCATTGGCGCTAAGCGAGGTTAAGATGCAGGTACTCAATTCACTTCGCAGCGCAAAGCAGCGGCACCCTGACTGCCAGATAGTCAAACGCAAAGGGCGTTTGTACGTCATCTGCAAAACGAATCCGCGGTTTAAAGCGGTACAGGGCCGTAAAAAAAGACGTTAGTCACTTCGCCAGCATTACAGGGACTGAAGTGCGTTCCCCTCGTGGGACGCACTTTTTTTGTTTGTGACAGGGCGTGATTACTGACTAGCCTGCGCGCGGGTTAGTGTGAAGACATCATAAAATGACAGTTCGCCTTTCCGCGTTATCATTTTTTGCAGTTGGGCCTTATGCTCACTGTCGACTTGGGGAGAGTGCAGAATAGTGTCGATCAGCGAGGGTGGCACAAAGCGTGTGTTGTACCATTCACCGTTATAGCAGACTCTGAAATCCAGTACGTCAATGTCTTCAAAACGGTAACGTGGCGCAACGTCAAAAAAGAAAAAGGCGTTGAGTAAGGCGAACAGTACAACCAACAGCCATACCGAATCGACCAGCGTTTCTGATTGCAGCATAACCGCCAGTGTGGCAAAAAACGCAACATACATGCCGATAAATAGCCCTGGATGTTTACGAATAAAGCTGATGCTAAAGCGCGGTTTGTTGTCGCGCTTTTCGCGAATATTTAAGTCATCGATGGTTTCGGTAAGCAGGCGTTGTATTTCTGTCATCTCTTGCCTTCGTGAAGTCTGCAATAGTCAGGAGGGATCAGCCCATTTTAAAAGGGGATACTGTCTGAGAAAAGTAACAGATTAACCACAATTTAGCATAACAGTTACATATCAGATCACAGTGTTTTGATGATCCGTGCCGGATTGCCTCCGACGACGGTGTTTGCCGGAACGCTTTTCGTCACCACTGCGCCTGACGCCACAACCACATTGTCGCCCAGTGTTACACCCGGATTTATGACTGCGCGACCACCGATCCAGACATTATTCCCGATGGTTACAGGTTTCCCTAGTTCAACCCCGCTATTGCGTTCGTTAGCGTCCAGTGGATGAGTTGCCGTATAGATATGGACTCCCGGTGCCAACATACAGTTATCACCGATGTGGATTGGGCAGACATCAAGCATGACGCAGTCGAAGTTGGCGTAAAACGCGTTGCCGAGATAAATGTTATACCCGTAGTCGCAACGAAAAGAGGGCTCAATGTAAGCGCCTTCGCTTTGCCCCAACAGATCGCGCAGGATAGCCTGACGTTCACTCTGCGCATCGGGTGCGGTGGCATTGTATCGGTGGATGAGTAGGCGTGCGCGGAGACGGTCGTTGCGCAACGTTTCATCTGCCGGGCGATACAATTCGCCGGCGATCATTTTTTTCTTATCTTCACTCATTACGAACTTTCCCGTTTGCTGATAGGCAGTCACAGTACAGTAAAACGCAATGCAGGGAAGGGGAACGTTCCCGTTTTCTCACTGTGATCGCAATCACGTGATTTGAATTAAATAATGATAGTTGGTGCGGGAAATGGTCAGCCAGACAAACAAATGTTTCGCGATACCTGACTTAACCTCATGAGCAATTAACGAATAAATTTCCAAACAGATGTTGGGATCTTGTCGTAGAGCTTATTCATTGTCAATTCAGCAAGACGATGATCGGCGGCTGAGTAAAATACAGCCAGTTCATTGTCAGACAATTCATATTTATTTTTCTCAATAACACGTTCAAGCGTGTCAATTGTTTGACAGCGTCGCAGGCGCATCAAATAATCTGTTTTAGTTAATGGTTTATCGGACATAACTCTTACCTATGATTGTAATAATTTTTAACAAGACAAACTGACAGGATTAGCCCTGGTGGCATTGACAAAACAGCGAAACAGTCGATTACCTGACTTCCGCCATTTCTGTAGATCCTGCGTATTAATACCATAACTACTGAACAACATAAAAGTGTCATCCAGGTATTCATCAATCTGCGCGATCAGCTTATTGTCCTCATTGTACTTAATTTTATAATTAAGTGCGAAGGTTGCAATATGCTCTATCAGTTCATTGAGCTGCAAGCTGGTTGCAGAGGTAGGGTCATTTACCCAACCATGATTGCTTTGTTCAAGGTTTGCAAGACAGTCATGATACAGGGTTTCGCAGAGAAATTTAAGCTGCGCGATATCATGTCTTTTCGGTGAGTATTCATCCATAACGCATCCCCTTCTTAGTGGTTTAGACTAACCGAACACCTTTCGGGATGGATACAACAAACGACCTGGAACTTGCCCGTGACTCCTGATGATTTAACTATAATCTACTCTAAAAAAGATTTCATCGTCATATCACGAAAAATTACAATTATGCAAAATTATGATGCAGTCCCATTTTTACATTTTAACAGATAAATGCCGGTATTCGAAATGGAACAACTTCTTTATTCTCGGCCAATCATCACGTTATCTTGTTTAGGTTTAGCAACGAAAGGCGACAACCGACTCTGTGAACGAAAACTAGGAATAGTCTTAATATTTATTTAAGTAAATAAGGGTTCATGACGTTTTTTAAGAATAGCCTTTAGACTCACAAGGATTATATCGCTTATTTAAACAAGAGAAAATAAACGAAATCGCAATAAGCGCTTTTTATGATTTTTTTCCAGAAAAAAGGCCGCTTGCGCGGCCTTATCTTTAGGAATGTATCAATGATGCTCAACTGAGTGGCTATGTTCAACATCTTCGTTCTTGCGGCTAAAGCGGCGGCGGACCACCACAAAGAACACCGGAACAAAGAAGATAGCCAATACGGTTGCTGTGACCATCCCGCCCATTACGCCAGTACCGACGGCGTTCTGCGCGCCACTCCCCGCACCGGAGCTGATAACCAGTGGCATTACGCCGAGGATAAAGGCTAACGATGTCATCAGAATCGGACGTAAACGCATACGAACTGCGTCCAGCGTCGCTTCTACCAGGCCTTTACCTTCTTTATCCATCAAGTCTTTGGCGAATTCGACGATCAATATCGCGTTCTTCGCCGACAACCCAATGGTTGTGAGCAGGCCCACCTGGAAGTAAACGTCGTTGGTCAAACCACGGAATGTTGCCGCCAGCAGCGCACCGATAACCCCCAGTGGAACGACCAGCATAACGGAGAACGGAATTGACCAGCTCTCGTACAATGCCGCCAGACACAGGAAGACGACGATCAGTGAAATCGCATACAGGGCAGGTGCCTGGTTACCGGACAGCCGTTCCTGGTAGGACATGCCCGTCCAGTCATAGCCGATACCGGATGGCAGTTTGCTGGCCAGTTGCTCCATCATTGCCATCGCTTCACCGGTACTTTTACCCGGTGCGGCCTGGCCCAGGATTTCCATGGAAGGCAGACCGTTATAGCGTTCCAGACGCGGAGAACCATATTCCCAACGCGAGGAAGAGAACGCAGAGAACGGCACCATTTGTCCATCGCTACCGCGGACATACCAGTTTCCAATATCTTCCGGCAACATACGGTATTTGGCTTCAGACATGACGTAAACTTTCTTCACACGACCACGGTCGATGAAGTCGTTCACGTAGCTTCCGCCCCATGCAGCGCCCAGCGTTGTATTAATGTCACTAATGGAAACACCCAGAGCCTGCGCTTTTTCCTGATCGATATCGATCTTGAATTGCGGAGTATCTTCCAGACCGTTAGGACGTACGCCTACCAACAGATCTGGATGTTTCGCGACTTCACCAAACAGTTGGTTACGCGCCTGAGTCAATTTTTCATGGCCCAGACCAGCCTGGTCAATCAACTGGAAGTCGAAACCCGTCGCGGTGCCAAGTTCTACGATTGCTGGCAGGTTAAAGGCGAATACCATGGCGTCTTTAATCTGCGAGAATGCACCCATCGCACGTTGAGTAATGGCCTCAACTTTGTTCTCTTCGCCCGGACGTTCACTCCAGTCTTTCAACGAGACGAACGCGATACCGGTGTTCTGACCACGACCCGCAAAGCCGAAGCCGTTAACGGCAAACACCGATTCAACGTTCGCTTTTTCTTTAGTCAGATAGTAATCCGTCATTTCGTCCAGCACCTTCTGGGTACGCTCTTGCGTTGCACCCGCTGGCAGCTGAGCCATTGACAGGAATACCCCCTGGTCTTCATCCGGCAAGAACGAACTTGGCAGACGAACGAACAGATAGGCCATGCCCACGACGATGATCAGATACAGCGCCAGATAACGACCGGTGCTGCGCAGAATACCGCCTACGCTGTCGGTATAGTGGTGCGTGCTCTTATCGAACATGCGGTTGAACCAACCGAAGAAGCCCGTTTTGCCTTCACCGTGATCGCCTTTAGCAATCGGTTTAAGCATTGTTGCACACAGGGCAGGGGTCAGAATCAACGCGACCAGTACAGACAACGCCATTGCGGAAACAATGGTGATGGAGAACTGACGGTAAATCGCACCGGTAGAACCCCCGAAGAAGGCCATTGGGATAAATACCGCTGACAGTACCATCGCGATACCCACCAATGCGCCCTGAATCTGGCCCATTGATTTACGCGTTGCTTCTTTCGGTGGTAGCCCTTCTTCGGCCATGACACGTTCAACGTTCTCGACCACAACGATGGCGTCATCCACCAACAGGCCGATGGCGAGCACCATCCCGAACATCGTCAACGTGTTTATCGAGAAGCCGAAAATCGCAAGGACGGCAAACGTACCCAATAGCACCACCGGCACGGCGATAGTCGGAATCAACGTCGCGCGGAAGTTCTGCAGGAACAGATACATGACCAGGAACACGAGGATGATTGCTTCCGCCAGCGTTTTCACTACTTCGTGAATAGAGATTTTCACGAATGGCGTAGTGTCATACGGGTAAACGATCTTCAGGCCTGACGGGAAGAAGGGTTCCATCTTCTTCAGCTCTTCGCGGATAGCGTTCGCGGTGTCGAGGGCGTTAGCGCCTGTCGCCAGCTTGATACCCAGACCAGACGCAGGTTTGCCGTTGAACTTCGCAATGATGTCGTAGTTCTCGCCACCCAGTTCGACTTTCGCGACGTCACGCAGACGTACCTGAGAGCCATCCTGGTTCACTTTCAGCAGAATTTTGCCGAACTCATCTGCGGAGGTCAGACGGGTTTGCGCGATGATCGACGCGTTAAGCTGCTGGCCTTTCACTGGCGGCGTACCGCCTAACTGACCGGCTGCAACCTGGGCGTTCTGCGCTTTAATGGCGCTGATCACATCAACTGGCGTCAGTTGGAAGTTGTTCAGTTTATTCGGATCCATCCAGATACGCATCGCGTACTGGGAACCGAACAGCTGCACGTCGCCCACACCTGAAGTACGGCTGATCGCATCCTTCATGTTGGCGCCAACGTAGTCGGAAATATCCTCCTGCGTCATGGTGCCGTTGGTGTTGATGACGCCGACAACCATCAGGAAGCTACTGGACGATTTCTCGACGCTCACGCCCTGTTGTTGTACTTCCTGCGGCAGCAGCGGCATTGCCAGCTGCAGTTTGTTCTGCACCTGAACCTGCGCAATGTCAGCATCAGTACCTGACTGGAAAGTCAGGGTGATCTGAACCGTACCCGTGGAGTCACTGTTTGAGGACATGTACATCAGGTTATCGATACCGTTCATATTCTGTTCGATAACCTGCGTAACAGTATCCTGTACTGTTTTGGCATCAGCGCCAGGGTAGGTCGCGGAGATCGTCACTGCCGGAGGTGCAATAGTAGGATATTGCGCTACCGGCAATTTGAGGATCGCGAGCCCCCCTGCCAACATGATGATAATGGCGATCACCCACGCAAATATGGGGCGATCGATAAAGAAATTAGGCATGTCTTAACGGCTCCTGTTTAAGTTAAGACTTGGACTGTTCAGGCTGGCTACCGCTTGCGGCTGGCTGGTTATTATCCGCGGTGACTTCCTGCGCTTTAACCTGAGCGCCAGGACGAACTTTCTGCAGCCCACTTACAATCACACGGTCGCCTGGCTTAAGTCCTTCAGTGACTAACCATTTGTCGCCAATCGCTTGTGCGGCGACAATTTGACGCGTTTCAACTTTGTCATCAGCACCGATAACTAATGCACTGGCATCGCCACGCGGTGTGCGGGTAACGCCTTGCTGTGGAACCAGTAACGCCGTTGGGTTTGTCCCTTCTTCCAGACGCGCACGGACGAACATGCCCGGCAGTAGGGTGTGATCCGGGTTCGGGAAGATTGCGCGTAACGTAATCGACCCAGTGGTTTGATCTACCGTCACATCAGAAAATTCCAGCGTACCGGACTGCGGGTATTTAATGCCGTCATTGGTCACCAGTTCGACTTTCGCTTTACCGTTCTCTTGCTTCAGCGTGCCGTTGGCCAGCTCTTGTTTCAGGCGCAGGAAGTCGTTGCTTGACTGCGTCACGTCTACATAGATGGGATCCAACTGCTGAACGGTCGCCAGTGCGGTCGCCTGACCGTTTTGCACCAGTGCGCCTTCAGTAACAGATGACTTACCAATGCGGCCGCTGATTGGCGACGTGACTTTGGTATAGGCCAGGTTGATACGTGCGGTTTCTACTGCGGCTTTCGCAGCGACAACAGCAGCGTTCGCCTGTTGTGCATCTGCCTGCGCGCTATCGTAGTCCTGTTGACTGATGTACTTCGTACCTAACAGTTTCTGATAACGTTTAACCGTCAGCTGAGCGATATTTGCCGCTGCTTGTGCTTTGGCCAGATCGCCTTTCGCACTTTCGTACGCGGCCTGGTAAGTAGCAGGATCAATCTGATAGAGAGACACACCTGCTTCAATGTCGCCGCCTTCGGTAAAGTTACGCTTCAGGATAATACCGCTGACCTGAGGGCGAACTTCCGCAATGCGAAACGCACTGGTGCGACCTGGGAGTTCAGTTGTGATCTGTAGAGGTTCAGTTTTGAGCGTCACAACTCCAACTTCTGGCATCTGCTGGCCCCCTTGTTGGGCCTGTTTGTCGTCACATCCTGTTAGCGCTAAGCTGCCTGAGAGCATCAGAACGACTGCCAGAGGCGTTAACCCTCTGTTTTTGTTCATATGTAAACCTCGAGTGTCCGATTTCAAATTGATCAATGGCTTAAAGCCCATAAACCCATTGCTGCGTTTATATTATCGTCGTGCTATGGTACATACATTCACAAATGTATGTAAATCTAACGCCTGTAAATTCACTGACATATGGCACGAAAAACCAAACAACAAGCACAGGAAACACGGCAGCACATTCTGGATGTTGCTCTGCGTTTGTTTTCGCAGCAAGGGGTATCATCCACCTCGCTTGCGGAGATCGCAAAAGCCGCTGGTGTAACGCGCGGTGCTATCTATTGGCATTTCAAAAATAAGTCGGATTTATTCAGTGAAATCTGGGAGCTAGCAAAACCTAACATTGATGAGTTAGAAACTGAGTATCAGGCAAAATTCCCCGACGATCCACTATCAGTATTAAGAGAAATTTTAATTTACGTTCTTGAAACTACCGTGACAGAAGAACGTCGACGTTTATTGATGGAGATTATATTCCACAAATGCGAATTTGTCGGGGAAATAGCATCAGTTCAGTTAGTCGAACGTAGCCTGTGCCTGGAAAACTATGACCGTATAGAAAAAACGTTACGCCACTGTATGGATGTCAACATGCTGCCGGAAAACCTGAACACACGTCGTGTTGCGGTGTTAATGCGTAGCTATATTTCCGGAATCATGGAGAACTGGTTATTTGCCCCCGAATCATTTGATCTGAAAAATGAGGCTCGCCACTACGTGGCGGTGTTGCTGGAGATGTGCCTGCTTTGTCCAACCTTGCGCCTGCAGACAGGGGAGACACGCTAACTTACCATTTCTGCACCAGGAATTCTCCTGGTCATTTTGCCTCCTGCTATTCTGCTGGTCACAGCCGTGATATTCTTGCCGCTTGACTATTTCCGGTCACTTTCCCGGTTCAGAAACATTCATTCTCATGACTATGTTGCAGCTCTATAAACGTTCACAGCATGTAATTGCTATTAGCATTCTTTTCTTCATTCTATTGCTATCCTGCCAGTCATCTGCATTTGCGCGGGCGCAACAGAGTGGTGAACTGCCGACGAAAGCGGATATCCAGAGCCAGTTAGACACGCTGAGTAAACAAAAAGATCTCTCCGCGCAGGATAAGCTGGTCCAACAGGATCTCATCGATACCATCGCCACGCTGGATAAAATCGATCGCGTGAAAGATGAGACCGTACAGCTTCGCCAGAAAGTGGCCCAGGCGCCGGAGAAAATGCGCCAGGCAACGGATGCGCTAAATTCGCTCAGCGATGTCGATAATGATGACGAAACGCGGAAAACGCTGAGTACGCTCTCTCTGCGCCAGCTTGAATCTCGTGTCGCCCAGGTGCTGGACGATCTGCAAAGCGCGCAAAACGACCTTGCAGCCTACAACAGTCAGTTGGTCTCGCTGCAAACTCAGCCAGAGCGCGTGCAAAATGCGATGTACACCGCATCACAGCAAATGCAGCAAATCCGTAATCGCCTGGATGGAACTAATGTGGGTGAGGCGGCATTACGCCCCAGCCAACAGGTGTTGCTGCAGGCGCAGCAAGCGTTGCTGAGCGCGCAGATCGATCAACAGCGTAAAAGTCTGGAAGGCAACACTGTTTTGCAGGATACCTTGCAGAAACAGCGTGATTATGTAACGGCGAATACGAATCGTCTCGAACACCAGCTTCAGTTGCTGCAGGAAGCGGTGAACAGCAAACGTCTGACGCTAACCGAAAAGACGGCGCAGGAAGCGGTAACGCCAGACGAAGCGGCCCGTATCCAGACCAACCCGCTAGTTAAGCAAGAACTTGATATTAACCATCAGCTCAGCCAGCGTCTGATTGCCGCGACCGAAAACGGCAACAGCCTGATGCAGCAAAATATTAAAGTCAAAAACTGGCTTGACCGCGCGCTGCAATCCGAACGCAACATTAAAGAGCAGATTGCCGTTCTGAAAGGCAGTCTGCTGCTGTCGCGTATTCTGTATCAGCAACAACAAACGCTGCCGTCGGCGGATGAACTTGCCGATATGACCAACCGGATCGCCGACTTGCGTCTGGAGCAGTTCGAAGTCAACCAGCAGCGTGACGCGCTGTTCCAGAATGATGCGTTTGTCGCCAAACTGGAAGAAGGGCACAGCAACGAAGTTAACGGCGAAGTCCATGATGCCTTACTGCAGGTTGTGGATATGCGCCGTGAACTGTTGGATCAGCTCAATAAGCAACTGGGCAACCAGCTGATGATGGCGATTAATCTGCAAATTAATCAGCAGCAATTAATGAGCGTGTCGAAAAACCTGAAAGGGATCCTCACGCAGCAGATTTTCTGGGTTAACAGTAACCGTCCGATGGACTGGGACTGGATCAAAGCTTTCCCGCAAACGCTTAAAGACCAGTTTAAGTCGATGAAAATCACGGTGAACTGGGAAAAAGCGTGGCCCGCAGTGTTTATTGCGTTTCTGGCGGGATTGCCGTTGCTGCTTATTGCCGGGCTCATCCGCTGGCGTCTGAAATGGTTGAAAGAGTACCAGGCGAAATTAGCCGCCGCGGTAGGTAACCTGCGTAATGACAGTCAGCTCAACACGCCAAAAGCGATTCTGATCGATCTCATCAGAGCCTTGCCGGCGTGCCTGATTATCCTCGCGGTAGGTCTGATTCTGTTGACTATGCAGTTGAATATCAGCGACCTGCTGTGGGCGTTCAGCAAGAAGATGACCGTCTTCTGGCTGGTGTTTGGTCTGTGCTGGAAGGTGCTGGAAAAAGATGGCGTGGCGATTCGTCATTTTGGTATGCCTGCGAAACAGACCAGCCACTGGCGTCGCCAGATTGTGCGCATCAGCCTCGCGCTGTTGCCGTTAAACTTCTGGTCGGTTATTGCTGAGCTGTCGCCGCTCAATCTGATGGACGATGTGCTGGGTCAGGTGGTCATTTTCCTCAACCTGCTGCTGATCGCCTTCCTGGTATGGCCAATGTGCCGCGAAAGCTGGCGCGATAAAGAGTCGCATGGTCTGCGTCTGGTGACGATTACCGTGCTGTCGATTATCCCGATAGCATTAATGGTGCTGACGGCAACCGGCTATTTCTACACCACGCTGCGCCTGGCGGGACGCTGGATTGAAACGGTTTATCTGGTCATTCTCTGGAACCTGCTGTACCAGACCGTGCTGCGTGGATTAAGCGTCGCGGCGCGTCGTATCGCCTGGCGTCGTGCGCTGGCGCGTCGTCAGAACCTGGTGAAAGAAGGGGCGGAGGGCGCAGAGCCGCAGGAAGAGCCGACCATCGCGCTGGAGCAGGTTAACCAGCAAACGCTGCGTATCACCATGCTGGTGATGGTGGCTCTGTTTGGTGTTCTGTTCTGGGCCATTTGGTCTGATCTGATCACCGTGTTCAGCTATCTCGACAGCATTACGCTCTGGCATTACAACGGCACCGAAGCGGGTGCGGCAGTGGTGAAAGACGTCACCATGGGTAGCCTGTTGTTTGCCATTATTGCCTCGATGGTGGCGTGGGCGTTGATCCGCAACTTACCCGGCCTGCTGGAAGTGCTGGTACTGTCGCGACTCAAAATGCGCCAGGGGGCATCTTACGCGATCACCACGATCCTCAACTACGCGATCATCGCCATCGGCGCAATGACGGTCTTCGGATCGCTCGGTGTTTCGTGGGATAAGCTACAGTGGCTGGCCGCCGCTCTGTCGGTTGGTCTGGGTTTTGGCTTGCAGGAAATTTTCGGTAATTTTGTTTCCGGTCTGATTATTCTGTTTGAACGCCCGGTGCGTATCGGCGATACGGTTACCATTGGTACGTTCTCAGGAACGGTCAGCAAGATCCGTATCCGTGCCACCACCATTACCGATTTCGATCGCAAAGAGGTGATCATCCCGAACAAAGCATTCGTGACGGAGCGTTTGATCAACTGGTCGCTCTCCGATACCACCACGCGTCTGGTGATCCGCATTGGCGTGGCCTATGGTTCGGATCTGGACAAAGTGAAGAAAGTGCTGCTGCAGGCGGCGATGGAGCACCCGAAAGTAATGCACGATCCGGAGCCTGCGGTGTTCTTTACCGCCTTCGGCGCCAGCACGCTGGATCATGAGCTGCGTTTATACGTGCGCGAACTGCGCGATCGCAGCCATACGGTTGATGAACTTAACCGTGCGGTCGATCGTTTGTGCCGTGAAAACGACATTGATATTGCCTTTAACCAGCTCGAAGTGCACCTGCACAACGCGAAGGGCGACAGCGTAACCGAGGTTAAGCGTGACATCATTAAAGGTGACGATCCGACGCCTTCGGTAGGTTAGTAGAAAAAATCATCAGGCCTGCGAGCTTCGATTCATTCGTAGGCCTGATAATTGAAACGCCACCAGGTTTTCAGTTACAGCTCTTTTTTAGATAAAGAGAGCAGTTTCTTTTCGTAATCCCGTTTAATAATCTCCAGCGCCTTCAGTACGGTTTCAGGTGCAACCTGGTTTTCCTCAAGTAAAACAATCAAATCGACGGCCAGTTTGACCTCGTCCGGGGCGTTCTCTAATGACATAAATTCTCCGGGGATTAACGGGTTAAACGCGCCAGCACGTTTTCTATTCTTGCCAGAGCATGGCGGCAGCGAGCCAGTCGCGCCTCGAATGCTTCTACTTCACGATGCAGTTTTTGCTGTTCTTCAAAACCCGTTGCCTGAGCCAGACGCTCTTTGCGTTCACGCGTCATTTCCACCAGTCGGCGTTCAAACTCCTGGTGTTGAACCCGCTTGCGCTGCCAGCGCGCCAGGGCTGGAGATGCGCTGTCCCACTCGCGGAGCGACCAACTGGCGGTTTCACGCGAAATCGCCTCTAACTGTGAGGCAAGGTGTTCCGCCAGCCAGCTAATTTGTGGTAGTTGTTGCTGTTCGACTGCACGGCGCAAGGCGGCGAGATTATCTTCAGCTTCATCCAGACAGGCCTGCAGCAACGTGCTGCGAGTGTGAAACAGATGCCTGTCAAAGCGGGCGCTCAGCGTGGCGTGATGCGCCAACGGAGCACACTGCTGTCGCAGGCGGTTAAGCTGGTTTTCAAGCGTCTGTAGCAGCATGACGGTTTTCACGACAACACTCCGATGAAAATGAGAACTGTTATGCTAAAGTAGCGATTCTCTGTGTTAAGTACTGATATTATGCAACGCATTATTCTAATCATCATTGGCTGGATAGCGGTAGTGTTAGGCACGCTGGGCGTTGTATTGCCGTTGCTGCCCACGACGCCATTTATCCTGCTGGCCGCCTGGTGTTTTGCCCGCTCATCGCCGCGCTTTCACGACTGGCTGCTGTATCGTTCGTGGTTCGGCGGGTATCTGCGTCACTGGCAAAAACACCGCGCAATGCCGCCTGGGGCGAAGCCGCGCGCGATTTTGTTGATCCTGGTGACGTTTTCTATTTCCCTCTGGCTGGTCAATATGATGTGGGTACGCGGCCTGCTGCTGGTTATTCTCGCCTGTTTACTGATTTTTATGTGGCGGATCCCGGTGATTGATGAAAAACAACAAAAGCAGTAAAGCGCAATAATCGCTGTTGCAATTGTCTCTCGCAGCCAGTAAATTCGACCGTTTTCGAGCACAGGCGCAGATGGTCAAAGGTTAACCAAGTGTAACCCTGGCCCTAATATAGACACAAAATCATTCAAGATACGTCGAGGATGAAGTGTATAGTGCGCCGTGAAGTAATACTGTATCAATCAGGCACAAACTTATGACCGCGACTGCACAGCAGCTTGAGTTTCTCAAAAATAGCATCAAAAGCATCCACGATTACCCAAAACCGGGCATTCTTTTCCGTGATGTCACCAGTTTACTGGAAGATCCGAAAGCCTACGCCCTTAGCATTGAATTGCTGGTTGAACGCTATAAAGATGCGGGTATCACTAAAGTGGTTGGCACCGAAGCGCGTGGCTTCCTGTTTGGCGCGCCGGTAGCGTTGGGTCTGGGCGTCGGCTTTGTTCCGGTACGTAAACCGCGTAAGCTTCCGCGTGAAGTGATTGCTGAGAGCTATGAGCTGGAATACGGCACCGATCAGCTGGAAATTCACGTTGATGCCATCAAACCGGGCGATAAAGTCCTGGTTGTGGACGACCTGCTGGCAACCGGCGGTACGATTGAAGCGACCGTGAAGCTGATCCGCCGTCTGGGTGGCGAAGTAACCGATGCTGCCTTTATCATTAACCTGTTTGATCTGGGCGGCGAACAGCGCCTGGAAAAACAGGGGCTGACCTGTTATAGCCTGGTGCCTTTTCCAGGGCACTAATCAGTTAAGCAGTACCTGACGACTCAACCTCGCCGTCGCTGCGAGGTTGTGTTAGCATTACCCTCCTGTGAATCCACCCTCCAGCCTTTCAGAGCCTGCCAATGAGTTATCAGGTCTTAGCCCGAAAATGGCGCCCACAAACCTTTGCTGACGTCGTCGGCCAGGAACATGTGCTGACGGCACTGGCGAACGGCTTGTCGTTAGGGCGTATTCATCATGCTTATTTGTTTTCCGGCACCCGTGGCGTCGGAAAAACCTCTATCGCCCGCTTGCTGGCGAAGGGATTAAACTGTGAAACTGGCATCACCGCTACGCCGTGCGGCGTGTGCGATAACTGTCGGGAAATTGAGCAGGGGCGTTTTGTCGATTTGATTGAAATCGATGCCGCCTCACGCACCAAAGTCGAAGACACACGCGATCTGCTGGATAACGTCCAGTACGCGCCTGCGCGCGGCCGTTTTAAGGTCTATTTGATCGACGAAGTGCACATGCTGTCGCGGCACAGTTTTAACGCCCTGCTGAAAACGCTCGAAGAGCCGCCCGCGCACGTCAAGTTCCTGCTGGCGACCACCGATCCGCAGAAGCTGCCGGTGACCATTCTGTCGCGCTGTCTGCAATTCCACCTTAAAGCGCTGGATGTCGAACAGATTCGCCATCAGCTTGAGCATATTCTCAAAGAAGAGCATATCGCTCATGAACCACGCGCGCTGCAACTGCTGGCCCGCGCCGCGGACGGCAGCCTGCGCGATGCGCTGAGTTTGACCGATCAGGCGATCGCCAGCGGTGATGGCCAGGTCTCGACCGACGCGGTCAGCACCATGCTCGGCACGCTGGACGACGACCAGGCGCTCTCGCTTGTTGAAGCGGTTGTGGCCGCCGACGGCGAACGCGTGATGACATTGGTGAACGACGCCGCCGCGCGCGGTATTGAATGGGAAGCGCTGCTGGTTGAGATGTCGGCTTTGCTGCATCGTATAGCCATGGTTCAGCTTTCACCTGCCGCGCTCGGCAGCGATATGGCCGCCATTGAACAGCGTATGCGTGAACTGGCGCGAATCGTCCCGCCAACCGATGTGCAGCTTTACTACCAGACCCTGTTAATCGGGCGCAAAGAACTGCCGTATGCGCCGGACAGGCGAATGGGCGTCGAAATGACGCTGCTGCGTGCGCTGGCTTTTCATCCGCGCATGCCGCTCCCGGAACCTGAAGTCCCGCGCCAGTCGTTTGCCCCGGTCGCACCCACAGCGGTGATGACCCCGACGCAGGTGCCACAGCAGCAGCCTGCGCCAGCGCAACAAAATGTGCCGCTCTCCGACGCCACCAGCCAGGTGCTGGCGGCACGCAGCCAGTTGCAACGCGCTCAGGGAGCAACCAAACCAAAAAAGAGTGAACCGGCAGCCGCTTCCCGCGCGCGGCCGGTGAATAATGCTGCGCTGGAAAGACTGGCTTCGGTGTCGGAACGTGTTCAGGCGCGTCCGGTGGTCTCTGCGTTGGAAAAGGCTCCGACGAAGAAAGAAGCGTATCGCTGGAAAGCGACCAATCCTGTTGCAGAAGTCAAAGAAGTCGTTGCCACGCCGAAAGCGCTGAAAAAAGCGCTTGAGCATGAAAAAACGCCGGAACTGGCGGCAAAGCTTGCGGCTGAAGCGATTGAACGCGACCCGTGGGCCGCCCAGGTGAGCCAGCTCTCGTTACCTAAACTGGTGGAGCAGGTGGCGCTAAATGCCTGGAAAGAAGAGAATGGCAACGTGGTGTGCCTGCACCTGCGTTCCTCGCAGCGGCACCTTAATTCCAGCGGCGCGCAGCAAAAACTGGCCGAAGCATTGAGTACCTTAACGGGGTCAACGGTTGAATTGACCATCGTTGAAGATGATAATCCCGCGGTGCGCACGCCGCTGGAGTGGCGTCAGGCCATTTATGAAGAGAAGCTCGCGCAGGCGCGTGAGTCGATTATTGCGGATAATAACATCCAGACGCTGCGTCGTTTTTTCGATGCGGAGCTGGACGAAGAGAGTATTCGCCCCATTTGATCGTCAGCCTAATGGTTTGATGGTCGTCATCCCTTAACGTGATTGAGAGAGAAGCCTATGTTTGGTAAAGGCGGTCTGGGTAACCTGATGAAACAGGCCCAGCAGATGCAAGAAAAAATGCAGCAGATGCAGGAAGAAGTCGCCAAGCTGGAAGTGACCGGCGAATCTGGCGCGGGTCTGGTAAAAGTGACCATCAACGGCGCGCATAACTGCCGTCGCGTGGAGATCGATCCAAGCCTGCTGGAAGACGACAAAGAGATGCTGGAAGACCTGGTTGCTGCGGCATTCAACGACGCGGCGCGTCGCATTGAAGAGACGCAGAAAGAGAAGATGGCCTCTGTTTCTTCCGGAATGCAGCTGCCGCCTGGCTTTAAGATGCCGTTCTGATGCAAACCAGCCCGCTGTTAACTCAGCTTATGGAAGCACTGCGCTGTCTGCCGGGCGTTGGCCCGAAGTCTGCGCAGCGCATGGCGTTCACGCTGCTTCAGCGCGATCGCAGCGGCGGGATGCGTCTGGCACAGGCGTTAACGAAGGCAATGTCGGAAATCGGCCACTGTGCCGATTGCCGCACTTTCACCGAGCAGGACGTCTGCAACATCTGCTCGAACCCGCGTCGCCAGGAAAACGGTCAGATTTGCGTGGTGGAGAGTCCGGCGGACATCTACGCCATTGAGCAAACCGGGCAATTTTCCGGACGTTACTTCGTGCTGATGGGACACCTGTCGCCGCTGGACGGTATCGGGCCTGATGACATTGGGCTGGATCGTCTCGAACAGCGACTGGCGTCTGAGCAAATTAACGAACTGATCCTCGCGACCAATCCCACGGTCGAAGGAGAGGCGACCGCCAACTATATTGCTGAGCTTTGCATGCAATATGGCGTTGAAGCCAGCCGTATCGCCCATGGCGTTCCGGTAGGCGGCGAGCTGGAAATGGTCGATGGCACCACGCTATCGCACTCTCTGGCAGGACGACACAAGATTAAATTCTGAACAAACGGAGGCCGCGACGGCGGCTTCCGCTTGAAATCCTTCCCGCTTGTCCCCATTTCACCCTCAACGTGTTTTTACCATTGAAAATGGCATTGTTGAGGTAGATCTACATGAAAGGACAAGAAACTCGTGGTTTTCAGTCAGAAGTAAAACAGCTTCTGCACCTGATGATCCATTCTCTGTATTCCAATAAAGAAATCTTCCTGCGTGAGCTTATCTCTAACGCCTCGGATGCGGCAGACAAGCTGCGTTTCCGCGCACTGTCTAACCCGGACCTGTATGAAGGTGACGGTGAGCTGCGTGTGCGTGTTTCCTTCGATAAAGATAAGCGTACGTTGACTATTGCCGATAACGGCGTGGGGATGAACCGTGATGACGTTATCGATCATCTGGGGACCATTGCGAAATCCGGCACCAAATCTTTCCTCGAATCCATGGGCTCCGATCAGGCGAAAGACAGCCAGTTGATCGGCCAGTTCGGGGTTGGCTTCTACTCAGCCTTCATCGTGGCGGACAAAGTCACCGTGCGTACCCGTGCTGCGGGTGATAAACCGGAAAACGGCGTGTTCTGGGAGTCTGCGGGCGAGGGTGAGTACACCGTAGCCGACATCACCAAAGAAGACCGCGGTACCGAAATTACTCTGCATCTGCGCGAAGGCGAAGACGAGTTCCTCGATGACTGGCGCGTACGTTCCATCATCAGCAAATATTCCGACCATATTGCGCTGCCGGTCGAGATCGAAAAATCCGAAGAGAAAGACGGCGAGACCGTGGTTTCCTGGGAAAAGATCAACAAGGCGCAGGCGCTGTGGACGCGCAACAAGTCGGAAATCAAAGACGACGAGTACAACGAATTCTATAAGCATATCGCCCACGATTTCACCGATCCGCTGACCTGGAGCCACAACCGTGTGGAAGGTAAGCAGGAGTACACCAGCCTGCTGTATATCCCGTCGCAGGCGCCGTGGGATATGTGGAACCGCGATCACAAGCATGGTCTGAAACTTTACGTCCAGCGTGTATTCATCATGGATGACGCCGAGCAGTTCATGCCGAACTACCTGCGCTTTGTGCGCGGTCTGATAGATTCCAACGATCTGCCGCTGAACGTCTCCCGTGAGATCCTGCAGGACAGCACCGTCACCCGTAACCTGCGCAGCGCGCTGACCAAACGCGTACTGCAGATGCTGGAAAAACTGGCGAAAGACGACGCGGAAAAATACCAGACCTTCTGGAAACAGTTCGGTCTGGTGCTGAAAGAAGGCCCGGCGGAAGACCATGCCAACCAGGAAACCATCGCCAAACTGATGCGCTTCGCGTCTACGCACACTGACTCTTCCGCACAGACCGTATCTCTGGAAGACTACGTTGCGCGGATGAAAGAAGGGCAGGAGAAAATCTACTACATCACTGCAGACAGCTATGCGGCGGCGAAGAGCAGCCCGCACCTGGAACTGCTGCGTAAGAAAGGCATCGAAGTGTTGCTGCTTTCTGACCGCATCGATGAGTGGATGATGAACTACCTGACCGAGTTCGATGGCAAACCGTTCCAGTCTGTGGCGAAAGCCGACGAGTCTATCGACAAACTGGCAGATGAAGTTGACGAATCGGCAAAAGAAGCGGAAAAAGCGCTGACGCCGTTCGTTGAGCGCGTGAAAACCTTGCTGGGCGATCGCGTAAAAGAAGTGCGTCTGACTCACCGTCTGACCGACACGCCAGCCATCGTTACCACCGATGCGGATGAAATGAGCACCCAGATGGCGAAACTGTTTGCCGCTGCGGGCCAGGCCGTACCGGAAGTGAAATATATCTTTGAACTGAACCCGGACCACGTGCTGGTAAAACGCACGGCGGATACCCAGGATGAAGCGCAGTTCAAAGAGTGGGTTGAACTGCTGCTGGATCAGGCGCTGTTCGCTGAGCGCGGCACGCTGGAAGATCCGAACCAGTTCATCCGTCGCATGAACCAGTTGCTGGTGTCCTGATACCCGTAATAGTAGGCCGGATACGGTGTTTACACCGCCATCCGGCTTTTTTTCGCCTTCTGAACTCAATTTTCCATCATTAACCGTTTCAGCGCGGGTGGCTTCCTTGAGCCAATTGCGTGATGGTGGTATCGTTTAGCGCTTTTTAAAAAATATCGACAACCTTTAAGGGGATTTTCGTAATGCGTATCATTCTGCTTGGCGCTCCGGGCGCGGGTAAAGGAACTCAGGCTCAGTTCATCATGGAGAAGTATGGTATTCCGCAAATCTCCACCGGTGATATGCTGCGTGCCGCCGTGAAATCTGGCTCCGAGCTGGGCAAACAAGCGAAAGACATCATGGACGCCGGTAAGCTGGTGACTGATGAGCTGGTGATCGCGCTGGTAAAAGAGCGTATTGCTCAGGAAGACTGCCGTAATGGTTTCCTGCTCGATGGCTTCCCGCGTACTATTCCGCAGGCAGATGCCATGAAAGAAGCGGGTATCAACGTGGACTACGTTCTGGAATTCGACGTTCCGGACGAGCTGATCGTTGACCGTATTGTAGGTCGTCGCGTACACGCTGCTTCTGGCCGCGTTTACCACATCAAATTCAACCCGCCTAAGGTTGAAGGCAAAGACGACGTGACCGGCGAAGAGCTGACCACCCGTAAAGACGATCAGGAAGAGACCGTACGCAAGCGCCTGGTGGAATACCATCAGATGACCGCACCGCTGATCGGCTACTACTCTAAAGAAGCGCAGGCGGGTAACACCAAATACGCGAAAGTTGACGGCACTCAGGCCGTGGCTGACGTTCGCGCAGCGCTGGAAAAAATCCTCGGTTAATTTTTAACGCGGTTAATGCCAGATGGCGGTGGATACACCTTATCCGGCCTACGATTTTTTGTAGGCCTGATAAGCGCAGCGCCATCAGGCAAATTCTCGTCTTACCTCTCACAGCAATTAGTTCTTCTTTACCGCTTTTCCGCTACAATTATCAACAATTTGAATCGATAAGAGGCGGTAATGCGTCAGACGAAAACCGGTATCCTGCTGGCAAACCTCGGCACTCCCGATGCCCCAACCCCCGAAGCCGTTAAGCGCTACCTGCGCCAGTTTTTAAGCGATCCACGCGTCGTCGATACGTCCCCCGCACTGTGGTGGCCGTTGCTGCGTGGTGTGATTTTGCCGCTGCGCGCGCCGCGTGTGGCAAAGCTGTACCAATCAATCTGGATGGAAGACGGTTCCCCGCTGATGGTCTACAGCAAGGCGCAACAGCAGGCGCTGACACAACGTCTGCCTGATACGCCTGTTGCACTGGGGATGAGCTACGGTTCGCCGTCGCTCGAAAGCGCGGTCGATGAACTGCTGGCAAGCGGAGTAGAACACATGGTGGTGTTACCGCTGTACCCGCAATATTCCTGTTCGACAGTGGCGGCAGTCTGGGACGAGCTGGCGCGCATTTTAGCGCGTAAACGCGGTATTCCTGGCGTCTCATTTATTCGCGATTACGCTGATGACAGCAGCTACATTGATGCGCTGGCCAAGAGTGCCCGGGATTCATTCGCTCAACATGGCGAACCTGATTTACTGCTGCTCTCCTATCACGGCATTCCGCAGCGCTACGCCGATGAAGGCGATGACTACCCGCAGCGCTGTCGCGATACGACGCGTGAGCTGGTTTCAGCGCTTGGCCTGCCGCCGGAAAAAGTCATGATGACCTTCCAGTCTCGCTTTGGCCGCGAACCATGGCTGACACCGTATACCGACGAAACGCTAAAAATGCTGGCGGAGAAAGGAACCCGACATATCCAGGTTATGTGTCCGGGCTTCGCGGCTGATTGCCTCGAAACGCTGGAAGAGATAGCGGTGCAAAACCGGGAGATTTTCCTTGAAGCGGGTGGTAAGCAATATGAATATATTCCGGCGCTGAATGCCGCGCCGGAGCATATTGAAATGATGGTGAAACTGACCGAAGCCTACCGCTAAAGCTGTTGCTTAAAGAAATGCGCGCCGTCCTGCAGAGCTTCATCGGCGGTTTTCATCATCCGCGAATAGTGCAGGAAGGCGTGCAGCGTACCGGGATACATTTTGTACTGGCAGGGCTGCTGATGCGCCTGTAACGTCTGGAATAATAAGCGGCTATCGTCGATCAGCGGATCGAACTCCGCACCGGCGATAAAACACGGCGGTAGGTCGCGCGTCAGATCGTTATTAAACAGGCAATAGTACGGTGACTCACGATCGTCAGCGCTACGTAGGTACGCGTTTTCGTACATCTGCAGATCCTCGCGGGTTAAACCATCCCACGCTCCGCCCATCAGCCGTCGGCTTAGTGAATCCTGCAGGCCGTAAAGGCCATACCACAACAGCACGCCAGCGACTTTGCCGCAGGCAATGTTTTTATCTCGCAGCCACAACGCACTGGCGAGCGCCAGCATCGCTCCGGCGGAATCGCCGGCAAAACCTATCGTATTGATATTGAGGGAATAGTCGCCAGCATGTTGATGATAGTACTGGCAAACGGCGACGATCTCTTCGATGGCTTGTGGGTAGCGCGCTTCCGGCGACAGCGAATAGTCGATGCCGATCACCGTGCACTGGGTGTAATGCGCAAGTAAACGCATAATACGGTCATGGGTATCCAGATTACCGAGAATAAAACCGCCGCCGTGCAGGTAATACAGCGTCGCCTGGCTTTGGGGCTGCGGAGCGTAGATGCGTGTGGCAACGGGGCCGCACGCGGTAGAAATCACGCATTCTCGGGTATGCATCTGCGGGGCATCGGCATTCCACAGTCGCCGCTCATGAATGTAGTGTTGGCGCTGGGCCACAAAGTCATCGGCAGCGGGCCACGGTGGCAAATCGTCGCGATGAAAATTCACCACGCTTTTCATTTCATCCGAAATTTTGTCGAGTACGGGGATTTTGTTTTCCGGCTTCATAAAACGCTCCTTGTGAAGGTGAGTTATTGTAGAAATTAATCCCGGATAAACTGCGATCTCACCGTCCGATATTGAAACTCAGCGCCGCATCGCATGCGCAGCAGGGAATGTGCTACCATGCATCGCTCAGTTAACCACCCGTAAAATCGACCATGAAATTTCCCGGTAAACGTAAATCCAAACACTATTTCCCCGTCAGCGCGCGCGATCCGTTGCTGCAACAAATTCAGCCAGAAAATGAAACCAGCGCAGCCTGGGTTGTCGGTATCGACCAGACGCTGGTAGATATTGAAGCCAAAGTGGATGATGATTTTGTAAAACGTTATGGATTAAGCGCCGGGCACTCTCTGGTGATTGAAGATGATGTTGCGGAAGCGCTCTACCAGGAGCTGGTACGCGAAAACCTGATCACCCATCAGTTTGCAGGTGGCACCATCGGTAACACTATGCATAACTACTCCGTGCTGGCAGATGACCGTTCGGTACTGTTGGGGGTGATGTGCAGTAATATCGAAATTGGTAGCTATGCGTATCGCTATTTATGCAACACCTCCAGCCGCACCGATTTGAACTATCTACAGGGTGTAGGTGGCCCTATTGGCCGCTGCTTTACGCTGATTGGTGAATCCGGAGAGCGTACATTTGCCATCAGCCCTGGTCACATGAACCAACTGCGCGCGGATAGCATCCCTGAATCAGTCATTGCCGGGGCTTCCGCGCTGGTGCTGACCTCCTATCTGGTGCGCTGTAAGCCGGGCGAACCGATGCCGGAAGCGACCATGAAGGCGATTGAATTTGCCAAAAAGCACAACGTGCCGGTGGTACTGACGCTGGGGACCAAATTCGTTATTGCGGATAACCCGCAGTGGTGGCAGACATTCCTGAAAGAGAATGTCTCTATTCTGGCGATGAACGAAGAAGAAGCCGAAGCGTTGACCGGCGAGAACGATCCGCTGCTGGCGTCTGACAAGGCGCTGGACTGGGTGGATCTGGTGCTGTGTACTGCGGGTCCGGCAGGTCTGTATATGGCCGGCTTTACTGAAGAAGAGGCGAAACGCAAAACTCAGCATCCACTGCTGCCAGGGGCGATTGCCGAATTCAACCAGTACGAGTTTAGTCGCGCCATGCGCCATAAAGACTGTACTCATCCGCTGCGTGTGTATTCGCACATCGCACCGTATATGGGCGGGCCAGAAAAGATCATGAATACCAACGGTGCTGGCGACGGCGCACTGGCGGCATTGCTGCATGATATTACCGCTAACAGCTACCACCGCAGTAACGTGCCTAACTCCAGCAAGCACAAGTTCACCTGGCTGACCTATTCGTCATTAGCCCAGGTATGTAAATATGCTAATCGCGTGAGTTATCAGGTGCTGAACCAGCATTCCCCGCGTCTGACGCGGGGTTTGCCGGAACGTGAAGACAGCCTCGAAGAGTCGTACTGGGATCGCTGAGTTCTTGCCCGATGGCGCTACGCTTATCGGGCCTACGCGTAGCAATATGTGGGCCGGATAAGGCGTTTTACGCCGCCATCCGGCACGTAACATTAACTGGCAGTAGCAACTTCACCGGCAGGCGGCGTTTCAATCAGCTCCAGCATGGTGCGGGCGATTTCACGCTCACCCATGACCACCTGATTGGCACCGCGCTCGGTAATATATTCCACCTCATCGTCATAATGCGCGCGGGCGATAATCTCAATCGACGGGCACTTCTCACGCGCGGAAGCGACAATTTCACCCGCTTCATAGCCATTCGGAATGGTCAGCAGCAGCCAGCGTGCGCAATCCAGATGCGCCAGATTCATAATCTCTTCGTTGGCGGCGTTGCCCAGCACAGCGCGGATCCCACGCTCGCGCAGTTCATCCACCCGGGTACGTGAGGTTTCGATAACCACCAACGGGATCCCCGCAGCCATCAATTTCTCACCCAGCAGGCTGCCGACGCGACCAAAACCGACCAGCAGGGCGTGATTGCAGATATCCACCGGAATTTGCTTCTCTTCTTCGATGGCTTCTTCCAGCGTCTGCTCTTCCAGCGTTTCGGTTTTGGCGAGATATTTTTCTAACACCGCGAACAGCACCGGGTTGAGCATGATGGACAGGATTGCCCCTGCCAGCACCAGATTCTGTCCGGCCTGCGGCAGCAGGTTTAAAGCCATTCCCAGACCCGCCAGGATAAAGGCAAATTCACCAATCTGCGCCAGGCTGGTGGCAATGGTGAGCGCCGTGCGTTGGGAGTGACCAAACATGCGCACCAGGAAATAGGCGGCAAGGGATTTACCAAAGATGATAATCGCCAGCGTACCCAGCACTGCCAGCGGCTGTTGGATCAGGACTAACGGATCGAACAGCATCCCGACGGAAACGAAGAACAGTACAGCGAACGCATCGCGCAGCGGCAGGGTGTCATGCGCCGCACGGTGGCTCAGTTCCGATTCATTCAACACCATACCAGCGAAGAATGCGCCCAGCGCAAAGGAGACATCGAACAGCTCCACTGCGCCAAAGGCGATACCTAAGGCGAGGGCGAGGACTGACAGGGTAAACAGCTCGCGTGACCCGGTTGCGGCGCTGCGGGCCATAATCCACGGTACCAGGCGACGACCCACCAGCATCATAATCGCGATAAACGCCACCACCTTACCGATGGTAATGCCCATATCGACGGCCAGCGAAGCGAAGCCGACATCTTCTTTTTCCAGCATTCCGGCGACGGCTGGCAGGAGAACCAGCGTCAGCACCATCATCAGATCTTCGACAATCAGCCAGCCAATGGCGATTTGCCCGCGCTGGCTGTCAATGAGCTGCCGTTCTTCAAGCGCGCGCAGTAGCACCACGGTGCTGGCGGTTGAAAGACACAGACCGAAGACGATACCGACCATCAGCGACCAGCCTAATACGGCTGAAAGCGCCATACCCAGCAGCGTTGCCACCGCTATCTGGGCAATCGCGCCGGGAATGGCGATAGACTTTACCGCCATCAAATCCTTCAGGGAAAAGTGCAGCCCGACGCCGAACATCAACAGGATCACTCCAAGCTCGGCCAGCTCAGGCGCAAGCTTAGTATCAGCAACAAAACCAGGTGTAAATGGACCGGCCAGAACGCCCGCTAACAGATATCCCACCAGAGGAGAAATACGTAGTTTATTGGCAATCATGCCTAATATAAAAGCGAGCACAAGGCCGCCGACAATGGTGGTGATAAGCGGGGTGGCGTGATGCATTCCGTCTCCTTTGGTTGCTGTGTTGATCCTGAAAACCCAAATTCCGAGTAATAGTTTATGACAATTTTGATGTTTATGTTGATGAATAATTATTGAATTTTGATGAAAACAGGATTTTAAAGGAAAAAAAGCACGGATCGGAAAACTACGGGGGGATGTTTGAGGCAAACGCTGATGGCCGCTGTAAGTGATGACGACCAAAGTTTACCTTTGGCCGTCAGAAAATCAGGCTTTGTGTCGGTTATCAGGTAAGAATATGGTCAGTATCCCCAGAAGTGGCAGGAAAGCACATATTTTGTAGACCAAATCGATGCTGGTATGGTCGGCAATCAGCCCTAACACCGCGGCTCCCAGGCCACCCATGCCGAAGGCAAAACCGAAAAATAGCCCAGAAACCATGCCGATACGCCCAGGAAGCAGCTCCTGTGCGTAGACCAGAATGGCAGAAAACGCCGATGCGAGGATAAAACCAATGATCACGGTTAAAATCCCGGTCCATTCCAGCGTTGCGTAGGGTAAAACAAGGGTAAATGGCGCAACGCCGAGGATAGACCCCCAAATAACATATTTTCTGCCAATTTTATCGCCTAATGGTCCGCCAATCACCGTCCCGGCCGCGACGGCAAACAGGAAGGCAAACAGGTGAAACTGGGCATTTTGTACCGATAATCCGAATTTTTGCATCAGATAAAAGGTGTAATAGCTGCTAATGCTCGCCATATAGAAGTATTTGGAGAAAATCAGCACCAGCAGAATGCTTACCGCCAGCACCACTTTATTACGCGGCAACGGATTAACGATAGCGACCTTCGGCTTTCCTTTACTCATCCGATGCTGCGCGGCATACCAACGGCTGATTTGTGCCAGGACGACAATCGCTAATAACGCAGCCAGCACAAACCAGGCCACATTACCCTTACCATATGGCGCGATGATGACAGCCGCCAGCAACGGCCCCAGAGAGCTACCGAAGTTGCCGCCAACCTGGAAAATCGACTGGGCGAGGCCGTGGCGACCACCGGAGGCCATACGCGCCACGCGGGACGATTCCGGGTGAAATACCGATGAACCGGTACCAACCAGCGCCGCGGCGAGCAGCACCATATGGAAGCTGCCGGCCATGGCCAGCAAAACAAGCCCGCTCAGCGTGAAGCACATCCCAATGGGCAGCGACCACGGCATCGGGTATTTGTCAGTCCAGTAACCCACCACCGGTTGCAGCAGCGAGGAAGCGAGCTGGAAGGTTAGGGTAATCATCCCTATCTGCATAAACGTCAGCGAGAACTCTGACTGCAAAAGTGGATAAATCGCCAGAATCAGCGACTGGATCATATCGTTGAGCAGATGGGAGAGGCTGATTGCCCCTAAAATGCCAAATGAGGTGCGTGCTTTAGCAACCGACGCTGACGCGCCAGCCACTGGCTGGGTTGGTTCACTTATTGCCATAGAAAGTCACTTCTGTTTGGTTGCGATTATGAGGGTAATCTAATTCGTTATTATTACTTGCCTAACATACCTGCGGAAGGTGTTTGAAGGAAGTCTCATTTCTGAAAACATTTTCGACTATTATTTTATATCATTGTAATTTCAGTCGTTGATTTTGGCTCAGGGAGAGAAATATGACGTTTTTGAAACGGGGCGTGGCGCTGGCGCTATTCGCCGCATTTACGCTGGCAGGTCAGCCTGCACAGGCGTACGAAAAAGATAAAACCTATAAAATTACCATTCTACATACCAACGATCATCATGGTCACTTCTGGCGTAGTGAATACGGGGAATATGGGCTGGCGGCGCAAAAAACGCTGGTGGACGGTATTCGTAAAGAGGTGGCTGAGGAAGGGGGCAGCGTACTGCTGCTTTCCGGTGGTGACATTAATACCGGCGTACCGGAGTCCGATCTGCAGGATGCGGAACCTGATTTCCGCGGTATGAACCTGATTGGCTATGACGCGATGGCGGTCGGAAACCACGAGTTTGATAATCCGCTGACCGTCTTGCGCCAGCAGGAAAAATGGTCCAAATTCCCGTTTCTCTCGGCCAATATTTATCAGAAAAGCACCGGCGAGCGTTTATTTAAGCCGTGGGCCATCTTTAAGCGCCAGGATTTAAAAATTGCCGTACTCGGTTTAACCACTGACGATACGGCGAAAATTGGCAACCCAGAGTTCTTCACCGATATTGAGTTTCGCAAACCTGCGGAAGAAGCAAAGCTGGTTATCCAGGAACTCAATATGAATGAAAAGCCAGACATCATTATCGCGGCCACCCATATGGGGCATTATGACAACGGCAATCATGGCTCGAACGCCCCTGGCGATGTCGAAATGGCGCGTAGCCTGCCCACCGGGGCGCTGGCGATGATTGTGGGTGGTCACTCACAGGATCCGGTGTGTATGGCTGCGGAAAACAAGAAGCAGGTTGATTACGTACCGGGTACGCCGTGTGCGCCAGATAAGCAAAATGGGATCTGGATTGTACAGGCACACGAGTGGGGGAAATACGTGGGCCGGGCGGACTTTGAGTTCCGTAACGGCGAAATGAAAATGGTTAACTACCAGCTCATTCCAGTCAACCTGAAGAAAAAAGTGACCTGGGACAACGGTAAAAGTGAGCGCGTACTCTACACCCCGGAGATTGTTGAAAATCAGCAAATGCTTTCGCTGCTGACGCCGTTCCAGAATAAAGGTAAAGCGCAGCTCGACGTGAAAATCGGCAGCGTCAATGCACGCCTCGAAGGCGATCGAAGCAAAGTCCGTTTCGTGCAGACCAACATGGGACATCTGCTGCTGGCTGCGCAAATGGCGCGAACCAGCGCTGATTTTGGCGTGATGAGCGGCGGCGGTATCCGTGACTCCATCGAAGGCGGCGATATCACCTATAAGAGCGTGCTGAAGGTACAGCCGTTTGGCAACATCGTGGTGTATGCCGATATGAGCGGGAAAGAGGTGATTGACTATCTGACCGCAGTGGCGCAAATGAAGCCGGACTCCGGGGCCTATCCGCAGTTTGCCAACGTCAGCTTTGTGGCGAAAGACGGCAAGCTTAACGATTTGAAAATCAAAGGCGAGCCCGTTGACCCAGCCAAAACCTATCGTATGGCAACGCTGAGCTTCAACGCCACCGGCGGTGATGGCTATCCGCGTATTGATAACAAACCAGGCTATGTGAATACCGGATTTATTGATGCGGAAGTGCTGAAGGAGTACGTGCAGAAGAACTCACCGCTGGATGTCGGTGCGTATGAGCCGAAGGGCGAAGTTACCTGGCAGTAACAGGGCGGAGTGCCGGATGGCGGTGCTGGCACCTTCTCCGGCCTACAGATACTTAATCCCGGCGGGCGATATCGGCGAATTTCGCATCCAGAATTTTCGCCAGATCGCTCGCTGCCAGTTCGATATCCAGCCCGCGTTTGCCGCCGGAAACATAAATGGTGTCAAACGTTTGGGCTGGCGCGTCGATAAGCGTCGGCAATCTTTTTTTCTGCCCCAACGGGCTGATACCGCCTACCAGATAGCCGGTAGTGCGTTGCGCGACCATGGGGTCGGCCATATCGACCTTTTTGGCGCCCAAAGCTTTGGCAACCTTTTTGAGATCCAGTTGACCGGCTACCGGTGTGACGGCAACCGCCAGATGTTTCATATCGCCATTCACGGCAACCAGCAGCGTTTTGTAGACCTGATCCGCATTCAGTCCTAATTTACGGACCACTTCGTCGCCAAAGTTCGTCTCGGACGGATCGTGATCGTAGGTGTGGATCTGAAAAGAAATTTTGTTTTTTTCGAGTAGTTTAACGGCGGGTGTCATAGCAATTTTTCCTGGCCCAGACAAAATACGCCATAAGCATACGCCTGATGGCGGTGGAAAAAATAGTACCATCTTGCGCAATAGTATTGGCAGGATGATGACTTTGAGCGACAATCGACCTACACCGATGCTTTAAGCGTCGGCATAATAATAATGATGAAATTCCTCTTTGACGGGCCAATAGAAATATTGGCCATTTTTTTATCGCATCATCTCCGGTAAATTTCCCTCTCCATACAGATGCAGTGCGCCCACTGCGACCACATAGTGGCCTGCAGGCATTGCCTTGAGTTTGTCCCGCCAGGCCTCATTACGCTGGTGCATTAATACGTCATATAATGACTGGCTGAATGTGTTGGGTAACGTGAGTGCGCTATTTTGTGGTGGTGATTCAAGCCACCAGCCCATCATTTGTTGCAGCAACCTGGCGTTGGTGTGCCAGTGCGTCAGGGTATCGTCAAGCAAAGCCAAACCGTTATCAGGCAATTGACATAACAGGTCGATTTGGCTGGAGGCGCCTTCCAGTTCAATAATGGCTTTTTGCGCCTGTTTAGCCGCTTTGAGCAGTTGGTAGTCAATGCCATATTCCGCCCGTAATCCCAGCTGTTGCGCCTGTGTGGCTTGTAAGATCATGGCTATTTGCCACAGGGGTTGAGTCGAAAACAGGGAAGGGGAAATACCAAGATCGGCAGAAACTTTTTGCAGATTGCGCAATTGCTCTTCGCTGATGCGTTCTTCCAGCGTGGCAAAAGCCGGAAGATTGGCAAACGGAGTATCGTCACCGGAGACATCGGCTTCGACAATCAGTGCGTCAGCGTGGCTGAGTTTTTTCAGTAACCTGGCAGGCAGAGGGGCCATACCCCGGCTACCCATATGAATACTGCCAATCAGATGAAAATGGCGGTTGCCAGGCAAAGAGATATCGATGGCCGGCCAGGTATAATGGTTACCGCGCAGTGCAGACCATAATGCTTTTACCCGGTATAACAAATCCATACGACCTCCCTAAGTGGAGAACCATGCTAGCGCGTGGCCGGAAAAGTCGCAATGTGTGAATTGTCGGATGGCGCAGTTGATAGCGCCATCCGGCAAAGGGTTACTCTTTCGGTTTGAAACGCAGCAGTCGGTTCGCGTTGCTCACCACGGTAATGGAAGAAAGCGCCATCGCCGCCCCGGCAACGACCGGGTTGAGCAGCGTGCCGGTGAACGGCCACAAGATCCCGGCGGCAACGGGGATACCGATGCTGTTATAGATAAACGCACCGAGCAGGTTCTGTTTCATATTACGCAGCGTTGCCCGCGAGATAGACAGCGCATCTGCAACGCCCATCAGGCTATGACGCATCAGCGTGATCGCAGCGGTTTCAATCGCCACATCGCTGCCACCGCCCATGGCAATCCCTACATCGGCCTGCGCCAGCGCAGGTGCATCGTTGATACCGTCACCGACCATGGCGACCTGACGCCCCTGGCTCTGCAGACGCTTGATCGCCTCGGCCTTACCGTCCGGCAGAACGCCCGCAATCACCTCATCAATACCCGCCTCTTTGGCAATGGCGTTGGCGGTCGTTGGGTTGTCGCCGGTCAGCATCACCAGACGATACCCGGCGCGGTGCAGGCGCTGGAGCGCTGCCACGCTGTCGCTACGCAGTGGATCACGTACCGCTAACAGCGCCGCCGCTTTACCATCAATCGCCAACAGCACCGGAGTTGAACCCTGGGAAGCCTGAGCGGTGATTTCAGCCTCCATTTCAGTGGTATCTACCTGCTGTTCATTGAGCAGTGCCTGATTTCCCAGCAGCAGAGTATGACCTTCCGTTTCGCCACTAACGCCTAACCCGCGCAGTGTACGGAAACCGTTGACCTGCGGCAGCGAGACATCGCCCGCGTTGTCCAGAATCGCCCTGGCCAGCGGGTGGCTGGAACCCTGTTCAAGGGCTGCAGCCAGACGAATTGCCCGCGCTTCATCGGTGTTGCCAAACGTTTTGATGGCGACAACCTGCGGTTTACCTTCGGTCAGCGTCCCGGTCTTGTCAAAGACGACGGTATCAAGCGTGCTGGCGCGTTGCAGCGCATCGGCATCGCGTACCAGTACCCCAAACTCAGCGGCACGCCCCACGCCGGAAATAATCGACATCGGCGTTGCCAGACCCAGCGCACAAGGGCAGGCGATAATCAGAACGGTGGTGGCGATGACCAGCGTATAAACAATTTGTGGCGCCGGGCCAAAGAAATACCAGATAGCGGCACTCACCAGCGCGATCACCACCACCACCGGAACGAACACCGAGGAAATACGGTCGGCCAGCTTACCAATCTCGGGCTTACTGCTTTGCGCCTGACGCACCATACGAATAATGCGTGACAGCGTGGTGTGGCTGCCAACGGCGCTGGCGCGGAACAGTACGCTGCCGTCCTGGACGACCGTACCGGCGTGGACGCTATCGCCTTCGCCTTTTTGTTGCGGAATCGGCTCACCGGTCAGCATCGCTTCATCCAGCCAGGCTTCGCCTTGCGTAATTTCGCCATCGACCGGAACGCGGTCGCCGGTGGTCAGGCGCAACAACATTCCCGCCTGAACGTCTGCCAGCGGTACGTTCTTTTCACCTTCGTCAGTAACGACGCGTGCGGTCGGCGGCGTCAGATCGAGCAGTTTTTCCAGCGCTTTGGACGAGCGCTGGCGAGCCCGCGCTTCCAGCATGTGTCCGAGGTTAATCAGACCGATAATCATCGCACTGGCTTCATAATAGAGGTGTCGCGCTTCCATCGGGAACCACTGCGGCCAAAGGTTGACGCTCATGGAATAGAGCCATGCCACCCCTGTACCCAGCGCAACCAGCGTATCCATGGTTGCGGTGCCGTTCATCAGGCTTTTCCACGCGCTGCGGTAGAAGTGACCGCCTGCGAAGACCATCACGGCGAGTGTTGCCAGACCAATTACCAGCCACAGGCTACGGTTGTCGGCACTCACCATCATGTTATCGCCAATCATTCCCCATACCATGACCGGGATACCCAGCAGCAGCGCGACGGCTGCCTGCCAGCGAAAACGCTTCATGGTTGCCACGGCGGTTTCTTGCTGGCGTTCGCGACGCTTAGCGTCGTCTTCGATCGCTTCCGCGCCATAGCCAGCTTTTTCCACCGCCTGCACTAAATCTGCGGCGGAGGCACTGCCCATTACCAGCGCAGTGCGTTCCGCCAGGTTTACCCGTGCCTGGGTGACGCCCGGTACGCTTTGCAATGCATTTTGTACACGGGTCACACAACTGGCGCAGCTCATGCCGTTTAACAGCAACTGTTGGCTGTCATCATCAGCCGTAGCTGCCGGAAGCTCGGAAGGGACCGCTGCCAGTGCTTCCGACGGGATTGATGACTCCGTCAGCGGTTTAGCCTTTGGGTGGCTTAACTCCGCCCCGTAACCGGCTTGTTTGATAGTTTCAATCAGCGCTTCTGCGCTGGCGCTCCCGGTAACATGGGCCTCTGTCACGGTGACATCCGCTTGCTCAACATCCGGACGTTGTTCCAGACTTTCTTTAACGCGTTTTACGCAGTGACCACAGGACAAACCGTCCAGGGTTAGATCGATTGTTTGAGACATAACCAACTCCTTCATTGCAGGATTAACTGACTGTGATAAAGGTTAAACCTTCCAGCAAGGGGAAGGTCAAGGGTGTTTTTAGAAAAGATGAAAAAAGGGGCGAAGGGGAAAAACGGGAACGTCACCTCAGGGCGTTCCCGGTCTGTTATTGATTGAGGACGATAAGCGGCGTTCGATGCTCCGGTTCATTTATGACCGTGAGATCGGCACCGTACAGCGCGTTCAGCGCCCGTTGCTTCAGGACATCCTGCGGATACCCGTTATCAACAATCCTGCCGCGTTCCATCAATACCACGCGGTCGGCATAACGCGCTGCGAGGTTGAGATCGTGCAGGACGCAGCAGACGCTAAACTGCCGTTCACGCACCAGACGACGCAGCAGACGAAAAAGGTGCTGCTGGTGGTGAATATCCAGAGCGGAGGTGGGTTCATCGAGAAACAACCATTTTGGCACAGGTTCGGGCTCCCAAAGCTGAACCAGCAGACGTGCCAACTGTACCCGCTGTTGTTCTCCTCCCGACAGATGCCGATAATCGCGCGCGGCCAGCGCCTGGCAGTCGCACAACGTCATGATGTGTTCCGTTTCATCGCCCGTATTGCGCGTGCGATACGGATGCCTGCCCATGCGAATGACCTCCTGAACGCTAAACGGGAAGGCCATATGACTGTTCTGGCGCATCACGGCACGGGTTTTTGCCAGCTCGGTGATTGACCACTCGTCTAGTGGCTTGTCGAATAAGCTACAGCGCCCACTGTGAGGTTGCAGATAACCCGTGAGCTGGCGTAGCAGCGTCGATTTCCCGGCGCCATTCGGGCCAAGGATCGCGACGATCTCTCCTTGGGGTAGCGTCAGGGAAACATCGTCGGTCAATCGTCTGCCCTGAATGTTGTAGATCAGATTTTCTGCGACGATCATGACACCCTCCGGCTACGCAGGATTAACCACAGAAAATACGGTCCTCCGATCAGGCTGGTTAACAGACCAACGGGCATTTCGGCAGGCTGCACCAGAGTGCGGGCCAGCGTATCGGCAATCAGGAGTAGACAGGCGCCCGCCAGCGTAGAGCAGGGAATCAACCAGCGATGATCGGCGCCGGTAGTCATTCTAATCAGATGCGGGATCACCAGGCCTATAAAGCCAATTACGCCGCTGACGGAAACGGCAGCACCAACCAGTAGCGAGCTGAGCAACAGTAACTGCTGGCGCTTACGTTTGACGTTCACGCCGAGGTAATGCGCCTCTTCATCACCCAATTGCAGCAAATTAAGCGTGCCCGCCATACAGACGGTGACAGCAATGGCTGGAAGAACAAAGGTACTGGCAACCAGCAGCGTTGGCCACTGGGCCTGGCCGAGATTGCCCATCATCCACAGCGTAAGTTGACGTAGCTGCTGCTCATCGCCCACATAGCTCAGCACGCCAATAGCTGAACCGCACAGAGCATTGATAGCGATACCGGCTAACAGCAGTTGCATCATTCCGCCGTGGCTATGACGCTGGCTTATCAGGAAAATAATCGTGCAGACCACCATGCTGCCCGCGACGGCAAAAATCATCTGCTCATACAGCACCAACACCACGGGAAACGAAAAGGGGATAACTATCGCGATACCGACCATCAGCGCGGAGCCGCTACTGACGCCAAGCAGGCCAGGATCGGCCATAGGATTGCGAAAAAGCCCCTGCATAATGACCCCTGCCGTTGCCAGCGCTGCGCCTACCAGAACGGCCAGCAACACGCGGGGCAGGCGGATGTTCAACCAGATGTCACGGTATTCGTCGTTGAACAGCGCGCTGAAGCTAATGTTCAGCGCCCCCTGGCTGGCTCCGAAGAGCATCAGAGCGACCAACAACAGAGAAAGACCCGTCAGAATGCTGACGGAAGAAAGCGAGTCCTTAAGCACGCAACGCTCCATAACGTCTTTGCGGCGCGAAGTTCCCGCGCCGCGAGGGGTTTACGCGGGTTTCAGTCCTGGCTCAACCAAACTGTAAATCTGGTTATTGAGTGACGGGGCTGTAGCCAGTTCGTGAATGTGCCTGGCAACATCTGCACGCATCACAAAACCATGGCACTCCTCGGCCTGTATCCGTTGCGCCTGACCTGTGGCTGCACCGTTCAGTAAACCGCCGGGGCGGAGAATGGCATAGTCCAGTTGACTGGTTTGTAGCCAGCTTTCAGCCAACGATTTTTCCCGTACAGCCTGACCAAATGCGGCCCTGGCGCGTGGGGATAAAAAGGGCCAACTGTCGCCACAGCCAAGCGAAGTCACCAGAATCATGCGTTTGATCTCCGCTTTTTCTGCTTCATCAATGACGGTTCTGTGCGCCAGATAATCCTCGGCACCGCCCATGGAGGAGATCACCGTGGCATGTTGACCCGCTGCGCGACAGGCACAGGCGGCGACCTGGCTGTCGCAGGCGTCGCCAATGAAGACCTGCACTCCTTTTTCCTGCAACCCGGCAGCGACCTGCGCGTTGCGAACGACGGCAATCACCGGACGTTGTTCCGCCAGTGCGAGTGCCAGCGTTTTCGCGCCGACGCCGCTACCACCCGCACCAAAAATGAGCCATGGAGCCATCAGGCATGTTCCTTTAAGGATGAAGACAGCGCGTGAAAGGCGCTGACCTGGTCGGCCAGTAGCTGACGATGCTCATCCCGACCGAGGAAAATTTTGAACATAGCGCTACCCGCCTGGTTAAAGAAGAGAATGGACGCGGTGTCCATGCCCATAAATTTGCGTTCAATCAGGGCGATGTGCGTGCAGTTTTCTGCCTTGATATGACCGGTCATGCCTTTTTTTCCGCGCAGATTGAAGTAACCGTGGCGGTGGAATCCGGAAGGTAATTCACCCGTGAATTCCAGTATGACATCAGCAGTATGGACCAGGGTGGTGACTTTGCCCCATTCGCTGACGGTTTCCCAGACGGTATCAAATTGACTGCCGGAAACCAGCGTCGGGGAGGGGAGGTTTTTCACCACCTCCAGCAGCGTGGTGTTGTACTGGGCTGCGATAGCTTCCAGCGTACCGTCCGGCTCAGTTTTCAAAAAATCCTGTAAAGAGACATGGCTCATACTTCACTCCTTTTATGGTTGCTCTACCGCAATACGCGGCGCGTTAAGTGTTTGAATCAGTTCATCAAGAGACTGCAAAATATTGCTCGCCCAAAAACGCCCTTCATTGGTCAGGCGCAAACAGGTACTGGCATCTCGCGTCAGTCCTGCGTGATGCCACTGGGTCAGTAGCGGGGCCAGTTTTTGTGCATGAGGCGTCAGTTCATCCAGCGGGACGCGGGCCGTTTCGATACCGGCCTGGAGGGTGTGTCGCCACTGGAAACCACGCTCGGCGGTGCGCATCATCATCATTAGCGGTTTTTTTCCGGCGGCGATGGATTCATGCCATGTGGTCAGGTTGCGCTCGACCATCCAGGAATAGCCATTGACTGACCCTCCTGCGCCAGAGCCGAATGCCAGACAGTCTGCTCCCTGTTTAATCAGCAGGTTGTACAGATTGCGTTCCCGCGTCGTTCTCGCCCAGTGGCTGTTACTGATGCAGCGCCAGCCCGCGCTGTCCATAAAATCGCAGCCCTGAAGATAGAGATCGCGGCGTTCGGCAGGAGAGGGAACGGTTGTGCGCCCGGTTTCAACCGCTTTGCCAAGCGGTGTATTAGGGATCAGGTTCAGCGCATAAAGATCTACACCGTCGAGGCCGATGTCGCGAGCAATCGCCAGATCCTCGCCCCACACCTTTGCGTCCTGTCCTGGCAGACCAAACAGCAGATCGCACACCACGGCGGCTCGATCCCGTTTTACCAGCCCCTGCATAAAGGCCGTCGCGGTCGGGCCGTCCGAAGTGCGCGCCATTTTCTTGCGGATCCGGCTGTTAAAAGACTGAATACCGATCGAAAATCGATTGGCGCCAGCGTCAAGGCAGGCATCTATTCGCGCATCGTCAAAATTGAGTACCCGCCCCTCAATAGTGATTTCGCAGTCCGGCGCCAGAGGTAGCTTGTCACGCAGTGCGGTGATGATTCTGGCCAGATCCCGTGCCGACAGCGCAGACGGTGTACCGCCGCCAAAATAGACGGCGTGAATCGGGGCCGACTGATGCAATGGGCTATCGGCTTCCATCTCTATTTCGCGCAGCAGCGCGTTGGTATAGCGGGCGCAGTGATCCTCTTCAAACCGGTTTTGATAAAACCCACAGAAAGTACAATGGGTTGCACAAAAAGGGATATGCAAGTACACCAGCCGTTTACGCGGCGGGGTGGGTTGGCTGATGACATCCTGCCAGGTTTGTGACAATAGCTCTTTGGCAACCGGGATCGCCCCACGCCAGGGCATTGTGGCGCGGCGATCCTTAAAGGGCTGACTTCCCTCGAGCGCAAAATGCGCAGTGAGATCCAGCGAGTGTTCAGTTTTCATTGTTCTTTATAAATCCAGTTAGTGAGGCCAGAATTGCTGGTGCAGGGCTTCAACCGCATCGGCGACGCGCGGCCCCATACCCAGAATCAGCGCCTGGTCAATCGCCACAATGCGCTGGTTTTTCCAGGCCGCAGTGTGGGTAATCCCGGCAATCGCGCTCAGACGAGCCAGACCGCCATCCACCATTTGCGACGTCACCACGATCACCTCTGGGTTGGCGGCGATCAGCGATTCCGCGCTGTAGCTTTTATACTGCGCATGGGTGGCGACATTTTGTGCGCCTGCGAGGGTCATAATGGCATCGGCTACGCTGCCTTTTCCGGCGACCTGTGGCGCGCTTCCGCCAGCGGAGAGAATGAACATGGCTTTGACCGGCGCGTTTTTCGCTGCCACGTTGTGCTGAACGCGATCCAGACGTTGACGTATGCGATCGATCAACGTCTCACCTTGTTCGCGAATGCGCAGGGTTTGAGCCAGTTCCCGAATGTTGGCGTACATCTGTTCGACGGTGGCCGGTACGCGCGGCAACGTCACGACGTTAACTTTTTGCGCCCGCAACTGATCCAACACGATTTGAGGGCCAGCATCCTGCCAGGTGATAAAGCTGTCCGGATGCAGCGATAAAATGCCCTCGCTGCTTAACTGCTTCCAGTAGCCGATATGCGGGAGTGCGGCAGTTTCGGGTGGATACGAGGTGGTTTCATCAACGCCGACCACCCGGTTGCCGATGCCCATGGCGTATATCAGTTCGCTAAGAGAGCCGCCCGCCACCACCAGGCGGTCGGCGGACTGGGCACTGAAAACGCAGGCGAGGCTCAGTAAGCCAATCAAGAGTTTTTTCATCGTCAGAAATTCCACGCAAAGCCAACGGCGGCATTGAAACCAGCGTCTGGAATAGATTCATGCGCGGTTCTGTAACGCTTGTCGGTCAGGTTGTTGAGCGCGAGGTTGACCTGATACTGATCCTGCGGACCGAACTCGGTGTTGAATGCAAGGTTAAGCGTGGCCCAGCCTGGGTAGTTGATTTCCGTGGTGCCGGTATTATCTTTGGCGCTGGACGCCGCGCGGATAAAGACATCGGACGTCAGGTTAGCGGCGTTCATCAACCAGGTATGTTTCAGGCCGACGCGCCCGGTCAGCGTAGGTTCGCCGGTATCCCAGGTTTTAAGGGTATTGCCTTCGTACTGACGGCGAATGAGATTACCACTCAGGTAAGGTGAAACCGCCCAGCCGTTGTATTCTGCGGTGAGTTCCATGCCCCAGGTTTTGGCCCGATCGATGTTGTCGTAGTAGTAATAGCCGCCCCGTGAAGAGGTGGTATTACCGCTGCATACGGGTTGACCTGAACAAGCCAGACTGGCGATATAGTCTTTAGCTTCGGAGTAATAAATGGCACCGTCTATCAGCCACATATTCCCTTTATACCGCGCGCCCAGCTCATAGTTATTCGAGTGTTCCGCCTTCAGATTTGGGTTGCCGTAGGTCACGCTGCCACCTGCGGACGTCTGTGTGAACAACTGAGTCAGCGTAGGGAAGACATAGCCCTGGGCATATGCAGCCCGGAGTTCAAGATCTTTAAAACCGGAATAGCGTAGGCTGGTTGAGGTCACCAGTTCATCATCGTGAACGGAATTTCCCCCGGTGGATTGCCAGGTGCTGCCGCTGCTTTGGATAGTTTGCGTATCGTTACGATTGAGCTTCGAAGACAGCCAGTACTGGCGGGCGCCCACGGTCCACGTCCAGTCATCGGCAAAGCGCCAGTCGTTTTGCGCGAATAACGAGGTGTTACTTTGCTCCGCTTCGTTGTATGACAGGGTACGGGTTTGCGTATCGAAGAAGCCGGTAGCCGCGGTCTGGCGCGTGCTGCCGTCCGTGTCCTGTTTTATTTTGTCATGCTGGTACTGAGCGCCAATCACCAGCTCGTTGTTAGCAGGCAGGGAGAAGTTGCTCTGTAGCGTTACCCCCTGGGTATACTGTTTGTCGTTGGTATTGGTCTGATTGCTGACCGTCAGCGCTTTAATCATCGGGCTGGGGATAACCTGGGTCGTTTTGACCCGGTTTTCAAATTTGCGCTCTATTGTCTGGGTGTATGCGTCAACATGGATGTTCTTCAGGTAATCCCCATCGGCCGCGTAGTCGTAGAAAAGACCGATTTTCTCGCGTTCCAGCTTAGGAATTTTGACGCTAAAGTCGTCGAACTGGCCTTCCGGATCGTCAAACCAGGTTTGGGTGGACAGTTTGTAACGATCGAGGGAGAGTCCGATTTTGTGGCGATCGAAGTTGTAACCAAGCCACACGCCCTGGCCGTTATTACGGAAATTGGTGTCGGGCAATCTTCCGTCAGGTGTGTCGCGGTCGCCCTGGTCGGAATAGCTGCCATTGATGCGGTAGTCAAAGTTTCCGATGCTGCCCCAGGCTGCCGCTGATTCTTCCCATCCTGCCGTTGCGGAGTTATAAACAGCCTTAACGCTGCCACCGAGAGGCTTATCGCCGCCTTTTTTGGTAATAAAGTTCACGACGCCGCCAATCGCCTGCGAACCGTAGAGGACAGAATAAGGGCCTTTGACCACTTCAATCCGTTCCAGCGCGGATTCGTCAATCAGCAAACCGGCTCCGTAGTTTTGTCCGGCACGTTGGTAACTGACGACCTGGCCGTCGATCAAAATCAGCACCCGCGAAGACGCTTCGCCACGGATGCGAATTTGTTTCCGCCCTGCGAGGGCGTTATCGGTGACTTCGACGCCGGGAATATCTTGTAAATCATCAGCAATAGAAACGCTGGTGGAATTTTGCAGCGTCTGGCGATCGATAACCTGGATGGTTGCCGGGCTATCCCAAAGACTACTTTCTGTGCGATTAGCCGTGACGATAACCGTGTCTTCGTCGGACGTAGAAGCGTGTGCTGGAGAGGTAGCTGCAAAAGCGGCGCCGGACATGCATAATGTCAGGGCTGAAAGAATAAATGGCCTTTGGTTATTCCGTGGCAACATAAGAGAACCTTTATTGAATGTAAATGATCATCATTATCATTCGCGTTTATATATAAAATTGTTTCCCTTTGTTCAAGATGAAAGATGTAGAACCAATATATCTTTTGATTTGAGTCAATTTCGTGCAGTCATTAAATGCATAAATGTGATCTGAATCGGATATAACAATGTGAATTAAAAGGATTTGTGCATCGCGGTGATGGTGGGAAATGTGCAGGGTTCTCGGGTAAATCATTACGACAATCTGGGCTATAATGGGGCTCAGTACCAACAAGATCCGCGGGGGAAATGTGAATATTAGCGATGTTGCGAAAAGAACCGGTTTGACCAGCAAAGCGATACGCTTTTATGAAGAAAAAGGCTTAGTGACGCCGCCGCTGCGTAGCGAAAATGGTTATCGCACATACAACCAACAGCATCTGAATGAACTGACGCTGCTACGCCAGGCACGCCAGGTGGGTTTTAATCTCGAAGAGTGCGGCGAACTGGTGAATCTGTTTAACGATCCGGCGCGCCATAGCGCAGATGTGAAAAAGCGTACCTTAGAAAAGGTCGCGGATATTGAGCGGCATATCAGCGAGCTGCAGGCCATGCGCTTGCATTTGCTGGCACTGGCGGAGAGTTGCCCTGGCGATGACAGCGCCGAATGCCCGATAATCGATAACCTCTCCGGCTGCTGCCACCATAAAGCAAAGGCTTAACGGCGAGGGGGATTAAGCATAAATACCACCGTGCCGCGGTACCACGGGGATTTCTCAAGCTGCGCTTCAGCCTGCGGGTCCCGGCTACCGTTTTGCACCAGCCCCAGCTTAAACGGAATGCGCAGACGACTGAGTGCAGGCAGATACGCCTGATAATTCGTTACCGTATGACGGCCCTGATAGCTCTGGACCACCAGTTCATCGACCGCCAGCGCATTCAGCGTGGCGACGTCGCCCGTTTTTGCCCAATCCAGAAGTCCAGTCACGCCAAGCGCGAACTCGGCCGGTAGCTGTTGACGTAATTGCTGCAGAAAGCGGGCGTAATCGGCAAGCTGATGAGTCGCCGCGTCAAAATCAACCTGCAGGCCGACCACGTGATTCCCGGCGGTCTGCCAGCGTTGCATCAATCTGATGATGCGAGCCGGGATCGCCTCCGGTACATCGAGCGTGGTAAAGCGCACGGTCAGCCAGATTGAGGGAAAAGACAGGCGGCTGACCGGCAGCCCGAGACGCTGGAAAACCACGTTACCCGAACGAACCAGCACCTCACCCTGATGCAGATAGACCGTTTGTGCGTCTTTAAGCTCGTCACTGGCCTTCACGCCGGACCACAGCCAGAAGGCCGGATGCTCACGGGCGGCGACGATATCCGCCGCCTGTGCCTGTCCGACCAGCAGCGCGGTTACCAGTAGTATTTGAGTTTTTGCGCCCACGGACTTCCCGGATACTGCGTTTTCAGTTGGGTGAACCAGCCTTTACGCTGCAGTTTATCCACTTCCTCACCGCCGCACTCGTTAGAACCTGACGGCGCATAGCACATGATGGCGCGATACAGCGCGAAGCTCTTGTCTTCAACCTCTGCTTTTGGCGAAGTGATTACCTGCTGATAGTAGCTTTGCCTGTCGAACTGGCCGAACGGCTCCTTGCGCGATATTGCTGATTCAAGTACGTCGTTGCCAGCACTGTTTTTCCACAAATCGACGTGGGTTTGCGTGGTGCGGAAGAATTCGCCTAAGCAGTTCAGCGCGTGGGCATCATCCGCTTTTTTGCTCAATACCGTTACCGTTTCATTGAGACTGCGACAGGTGTAACCGGCTTGAGCGGCATCGCCATTCCAGTCGAAAATACTCAGATTAACGTCAGCAAACGCGTCGCCAATAACCGGTGGGGTAATGGCGCTGGCCAGCTTTCTGTCATTCAACCAGTCGCCAAAGCGGTTTTCGGTAAGATCGCGTACCAGCAGCGTATGCAGGGCGATGGTACGCTCTTCATTGTTAGGTCCATGGACGGCCTGCTGGCGCAAAAGTTCAGGCGAGGCCTGTGTTTTCAGTATCTGCGAGCGAAAACGCAGGTTGGTTACTGCGCTTTCTGGGGCAAAAACCGCCGCCACGTCGCCGCTATAAACCAGCGTTGCGGCGAGCTTAGCCTGTACATACTGCTGCTGTTCGTTGTCCTGGCTGAGTTTTAGCAACTGCTGCCAGAAATCACGCGCCGCGCGCCAGTTCTTCTGGCCCATCAGCGCTTCGCCGTACAGTACCTGTTCACTGAAGGCGAGCGTATCGTGAGCGGCAAGTTTCTGCGCTGGCGTAACGGCCTGAATAATCGCCGCGTAGTTCTCCGTCGCCAGCCACAGATTCAGTTGCAGATCGCGCCATAGCGGCAATTTTTGGCTCTGCTCAAACACCGGTTTGCTGGCATCGAGCTGCGCCTGGGTTAGCGTGGGTTTACTGTTGTTATCCAGACGCAGCGCGCGCAGCAGTTCGATATAGCTGACATGCGGCGCATCGGGGAATGCTTCTACCACGGACTGTTCGTAGAACGCCATACCGTAGACATTATCGTATTCGATGACAATTTCACGCAGTTGCCGAGCGTCAGCCGACTGCTGGAGCGTCTGCTCATACAACCCGGCCAGCTGCGGCCACGCCTGTAAATACCAGTTGATGCGACGCAGCATACCGCGCGCGGAGTCGGCATACAGGCCTTGCGGGTAACGTTGCAGATAGGCTTGCGCCTGCGTCTGAGCCTGAGTCGCGTCCTCGCGGTTAATTTTTGCAATATCAAAATCGCCGTACTCGCCCACGCTGTTCTGGCTGCTCTTGTTCAGGGCCGCACGCATCAGCATGTATTGCGCGGTCTCTGCCAGCCACGGACGCTCACTTTTGGCAAGCTGAGTGAAATCCCGTTCGGCGCTGGCATAATCACCGGCATAGAAACTGGCGGCTGCGGCCAGATAATTTTTATAGGACTGAGCGGGTGAATCCGCCGGGAGGGGGGCAAGCGAAGACTCAATTTGCTCGCGGGTTGCCCCGGATAGCAGCCCCGTACGTGCCTGGGCTAAGGCCTGGCGCTGTTCCGTCGTTAACGTCGAGTCGGCCAGCAGTGCGGCAAAAAACGCGCTGACGCTCCCGGTGTTATTCGAAACATGACGGTTCTCAAGCTCAGCGTCGTTGACGTTTATTTCGTCTGCGCTAATGTTCAGTTCGGCCATCTGTCGGGAGAGTGGGCTGTTTTCGCCGGATGCCGGAGCAGCGGTTGGCTGCGGGGAAGCCTCATCCCACTGCGGGTGATAGGCAAAATAGAAATCCCGGGAGCGGGTGATGTCCGCTGGCATTGATTGCACCGGCAGAGCAAATGATTTTTCCTGGCTCAGCAGCCGCAGCAGGTTGTCGCGGCTGTCGTTTTCCGGATTAAAGGTCGGCGTGCCTTTCAGCAGGCAGCTGTCGTCGCTCCATTTGCAGTCTTCCATATCGAAAGAGGCGAATGCCTGCGGGGCGGCGGTCAGTAATGTGCAAAGGGCAAAGGCAAGGGGTGTCTTCCTGACCATAGTCTTATTTCCTGTCTTTTTAGTGTGATACCGCTTTAATAATCAGGGTTATCCCTTCAACGGCTATGACTTCAACCTGCGTTCCGGCGCTCAAATCGTCGCGGGCGCTGACGGGCCATGAGCTATCGCCGACGCGCATATGTCCACGGCCATTGACCAGGCCAGTGTCCAGAATAAATCGACGGCCAACCAGCTGCTGCCCGCGTTGGTTAAGATGGCTGTCGGCGGGTTTCTGCTCCTGAACGCGCCTTGCCAGCCATTTCCACCACAGCCACGCCGCCAGCAGGGTGAGGGCGGCGAACATAGCCCCCTGCCACGCCCAGTCAAGCGGGACCAGCCACACCACCAGGCCGGTAATTACCGCCGCTACGCCGCTCCACAGCAGATAGCCGTTACCGCCCAGCATCTCGGCGGCGAGTAGCAAACCGCCGAGGCTGAGCCAGAAGATGTGCGGATGCACCAGAATCATCGCTATCATGATTTTTTCCGCTCGCTGGCGCTGTCCTTAACCAGTTCGGCAATCCCGGCAATGGAGCCCATCAGGCTGCTGGCATCCAGCGGCATCATCACCACTTTGCTGTTATTTGACGAACCGATGTGTTGCAGCGCTTCGGTGTATTTCTGCGCCACGAAGTAGTTCACGGCCTGAATATCCCCGGCGGCAATAGCCTCAGAAACCATCTGCGTTGCGCGAGCTTCGGCTTCTGCGGAACGTTCACGCGCTTCAGCCTGTAAAAATGCGGACTGGCGTTCACCTTCCGCTTTAAGGATCTTCGACTGCTTCTCACCTTCGGCCTTGACGATTTCTGCCTGACGGATCCCTTCGGCCTCAAGAATGTAGGCGCGCTTGGTACGTTCGGCTTTCATCTGCGCGTTCATCGCGTCGATAAGTTCTGCCGGAGGACGCACGTCGCGGATCTCGATACGGGTGATTTTGATGCCCCAGGGATTCGTGGCTTCATCAACAATATGCAGCAGGCGCGTGTTGATGTTGTCGCGCTGGGAGAGCATTTCATCGAGTTCCATCGAACCGAGAACGGTACGAATGTTGGTCATGGTCAGGTTGATAATCGCCAGTTCCAGGTTGCTAACTTCATAGGCCGCTTTCGGCGCGTCGATCACCTGAATAAAGCACACGGCATCAATGGCGACGTTGGCGTTATCTTTGGAGATGACTTCCTGAGAAGGGATATCAAGCACCTGTTCCATCATGTTGATCTTACGACCAATGCGGTCCATGAACGGCACAACAAGGCTTAAACCCGGTTGCAGGGTTTTGGTGTAACGGCCAAAACGCTCTACCGTCCACTGATATCCCTGCGGGACGATTTTGACGCCAGCGCCGACGATGACCAGCGCGACAAAAATAAGAATAGGAATAAAAATGAGCATTGATGAAACCTCCTGTTGTGCTGTCCTTTACTGCCTCATTAATCAAATTATACCCGATTAATCAAGGGGGGTTCCCTTATAATAAATTACAGGCATATACCCTTCATACTTCAAGTTGCATGTGCGTTAGCTACGTTAGCTCACCCCAGTCACATAGTTAGCTATGCTCCTGGAGATTCGCTCACTTGCCGCCTTCATGCAACTCGAATTATTTTGGGTATAGACTGTCTGCATGAAAGAGGTAAAAAAGGGATATGTAATGGAAGAAAGCAGCATTCTGCTTCAGTTAAAAAATGTCGCATGGCAGGCAGGGGAGACGCAGGTTCTCAATAACATCTGTTTTGATCTCCGCGCCGGAGAATTTAAGCTGATTACCGGCCAGTCTGGCTGCGGGAAAAGTACGTTACTCAAGATTGTGGCGTCATTAATGAGTCCGACTGCCGGTGAAATTCTCTTTGAAGGCAAGGATATAGCTACCCTCAAGCCGGAAACGTATCGCCAGCAGGTCTCTTATTGCGCGCAAACGCCCGCTTTGTTTGGTGACACCGTTTACGACAACCTCATTTTCCCCTGGCAAATCCGTAATAAACGTCCGGAGCCGGATGCGTTTCTGAGCGATCTGGCCCGTTTTGAACTCCCCGAGACGATCCTCAGAAAAAGCATAAATGAGCTGTCCGGTGGCGAAAAGCAGCGCATCTCGTTAATTCGTAATTTGCAGTTTCTGCCCAAAATCCTGCTGCTTGATGAAATCACCAGCGCGCTGGATGAGGCTAATAAACGTAATGTGAACGAATTAATTCACCACTATGTTCGCGATAAGAATATTGCGGTGCTGTGGGTGACGCACGACAAAGATGAAATTACGCATGCGGATAATGTCATAACCCTTCAACCGCACGCCGGAGAAATGCAGGAAGCACGCAATGAACGAGCATAATATTACCAATGAGTCCCTGGCATTAGCGATGATGCTGGTGGTGGTGGCGATCCTGATTAGTCACAAAGAAAAACTGGCGCTGGAGAAAGATATTCTCTGGAGCGTTTGCCGGGCAGTGGTTCAGCTTATTATCGTCGGCTATGTGCTGAAATATATTTTTGGCGTTAACCACAGTATTCTGACCTTACTGATGGTGCTGTTTATCTGCTTTAACGCGGCTTATAACGCACAAAAACGCAGTAAATATATTGATAAAGCTTTCCTCTCGTCGTTTATCGCTATCACGGTGGGGGCGGGATTAACGCTGGCGGTGCTGGTTTTGTCTGGCTCTATCGAGTTCACGCCGATGCAGGTCATCCCGATCTCCGGCATGATTGCAGGCAATGCGATGGTAGCAGTGGGGCTGTGTTACAACAATCTGGGGCAGCGGTTTAACAGCGAACAGCAGCAAATTCAGGAAAAACTCAGCCTCGGCGCGACGCCGAAAGTGGCCTCCGCGGCGCTGATTCGCGACAGCATTCGCGCCTCGCTGATCCCAACGATCGACTCTGCTAAAACGGTAGGGCTGGTGAGTTTACCGGGGATGATGTCCGGATTGATCTTCGCGGGTATTGATCCAGTAAAAGCGATTAAGTATCAGATTATGGTGACGTTTATGCTGCTTTCTACTGCCAGCCTGTCGACCATTATTGCCTGCTACCTGACTTATCGGAAATTCTACAATTCGCGCCACCAATTAGTCGTAACGCATTTGAAGAAGACGTGATGTGATGCCGGATGGCGGCTAGCGCTATCCGGCAAATGCGGCAGATTAGTACAACAGCGCGTACAGCTGGCGGCGGTATTTTGAGGCCAGCGTATCGCCGGTTCCGAGTGCGGCAAGGATCTCCTGGAAGGTCTTACGTGCCTGACCGTCGGCAGCAGTGAGATCTTTCTTCAGGTGGCTGAACAGCAGTTCCAGTGATTCCTCGTTACGTCCGACCTGATGTAACTGGATGGCCAGTTGAGTTGCCAGCGCCGCATCCTGCGGATTGCTGGCGACCTGCTGCTGCAGTTGCTGGATTTCCGGTGTATCCGCCGCCTGCTTCAGCAGTTCTATCTGCGCCACCAGTCCCTGATAGCGGGTATCCTGATCCTGCAACGGAATGGTTTTCAGCACCGCTTCGGCATCGTCAGAACGATTGAGGGCGATTTGCGTTTCCGCCAGCAGCAGGCCAATTTCGCTGCTCTGGTTGGAGATCTGCCAGGCTTCTTTCAGCAGCGGCAGTGCATCCGCGTGATTACCAGCCTCAATAAACTCGATTGCCTGACGCGCTTTCAGCTCTTCTTCGCTCGGCAACACTTTTTCCAGCAGCGCGCGGATAACCTCTTCCGGCTGCGGGCCCTGGAATCCGTCTACTGGCTGACCGTTCTGGAACAGATAAACCGTAGGGATGGCGCGCAGGCCAAACTGAGAAGCGATCATCTGCTCGGCGTCGCAGTCGAGCTTGGCGAGAATAAACTGGCCGTTGTACTGGGCGGCAAGGCTCTCCAGTACCGGCGTCAATTGCAGGCAGTGCTGGCTGCGCTCAGACCAGAAATAGAACAGGACCGGCGTGGTCATCGACTGTTCAAGGGTCTGCTGCAGGTTAGATTCGTTAATGTTAACAATATTCTGTGTGGACATGGAGTTACTCTCTTTTGTCGATTTCTTGTTACATGGGGGCTGACGCGCGCGCTTCAACTCAACCCTGTAAAATTTTGTCCATTATGCGGCCTGGCAACAGGCGTTTAAGTAGCATCACTGCCCAGGTCACCAACGTAACCGGATAACGTAGCTTCGGTTTGTCGCTCTCAAACGCATGACGCACTTTGGCGACAACGGCCTCCGGGCCCAATGTAAATCGAGCAGCAATACCGGGGTTCTCGACGGGCTTATCACTCTGGGTCTGGTTGACGTTTTCGGTAAAGCGGGTACGGATGGGGCCGGGCTCAATCAGGCTGACCTTAATGCCGCTGTGGCGCAGCTCCATACGCAGCGCGTCGGACCAGGCTTCCAGCGCATATTTGCTGGCGGCATAGGCGCCGCGTCCCGGCGTTGAGATCAATCCCATCACCGATGAGGTCATCACGATACGTCCTTCGCCGTGAGGGAGCATGGCAGGCAACAGGCGCATGGTGAGCTGATGTGCGCCAAAAAAGTTGGCGGAAAATTGCTGTTCCATTTGCTCGCGGCTGATGGTGGGCAGGGGACCATAGACGCCGTATCCGGCGTTGTTAAAGATCCCATACAAACGGTTATCGGTCAGGACGATCACCTCATCGGCGGCGCGATCCACGCTTTCGGGTGAGTCGAGATCCAGCAATACGCCGGTGAATCCCATGCCGTTCATGCGCGCGACATCGTCAGGTTTGCGGCAGCCAGCCAGAATTCGAAAACCCTGGCGTTTAAGCTCAAGCGCACTTTCCAGGCCAATACCACTGGAACATCCTGTTATTAAGACCGATTTTTGCATAACTTTACCTGTCAGGATCTCCGTTGAATTACGAGTCGTGATTTACTAAAGGGGTCAATTGTTTCGCCATCCAGTCGGCAATAAACGGCTGGGCGTCACGATTAGGATGGATACCATCATCCTGCATCCATTGGGGTTTCAGATAGACCTCTTCCATAAAAAAGGGCAGCAGAGGAATATCAAACTCTTTGGCGAGCTTTGGATAAATCGCGCTAAAGGTTTCATTATAACGGCGACCGTAGTTAGCTGGCAGATGAATTTGCATCAGTAGCGGTTCGGCATTTGCCGCTTTCACGTCTTGCAAAATGGTACGCAGGGTTTGTTCAGTTTGGGCTGGTGCAAACCCGCGCAGGCCATCGTTGCCGCCAAGTTCGACCAGCACCCAGCGCGGCTGGTGCTGCTTGAGTAATGCGGGTAGGCGGGCCAGACCCTGCTGAGAGGTATCACCGCTAATACTGGCATTTACCACCGGTGTTTTGCTGTGCCATTTATCATTAAGCAGTGCAGGCCACGCGGCGCTGGCGGACATACGGTATCCGGCGCTCAGGCTGTCACCCAGAATTAATAACGTGTCCGCTGCGGCGGCGCGGAAAGTTAACAGAACCAGGAACAGGAAAGGCCAATGCCAGCGGAAAACATTGTTGAAGTTCATCATCTTAAGAAATCCGTCGGTCAGGGTGATCATGAGCTATCCATCCTTACCGGAGTTGAACTGGTTGTCAAACGCGCCGAGACCATTGCGCTGATAGGCGAGTCGGGATCGGGGAAATCCACGCTGCTGGCGATCCTCGCCGGGCTGGACGATGGCTCCAGCGGTGAAGTCAGCCTGGTAGGGCAGGCGCTGCACGCCATGGATGAAGAAGCCCGGGCGCAGCTGCGGGCGCGACACGTGGGCTTTGTCTTCCAGTCATTCATGTTAATTCCAACCCTCAACGCGCTGGAAAACGTCGAACTACCCGCGCTGCTACGCGGCGAAAATAGCGGAAAAAGTCGTGACGGGGCAAAAACGCTGCTGGAGCAACTGGGGTTGGGAAAACGCCTTGATCATCTTCCGGCCCAGCTTTCCGGCGGGGAGCAGCAGCGCGTAGCGCTGGCGCGGGCGTTTAACGGACGCCCTGACGTGCTGTTTGCCGATGAACCAACGGGCAATCTGGACCGCCAGACCGGGGACAAAATCGCCGACCTGCTGTTTTCTCTGAACCGGGAACATGGCACCACCCTGATTCTGGTGACCCATGACCCGCAGCTGGCGGCGCGTTGCGATAGGCGTTTACGCCTGGTAAACGGACAGTTGCAGGAGGAGGCATGATTGCACGCTGGTTCTGGCGCGAATGGCGCTCGCCTTCATTACTGATTGTCTGGCTGGCGTTAAGCCTGGCGGTGGCCTGCGTACTGGCGCTGGGCAATATCAGCGATCGCATGGAAAAAGGACTTAGCCAGCAAAGTCGTGAGTTTATGGCGGGCGATCGGTCGCTGCAAAGTTCGCGCGCTGTGCCGAAAGCATGGATTGACGAGGCGCGACAGCGTGGTCTGAAGGTGGGTGAACAGCTCACCTTTGCCACCATGACCTTTGCCCGGGATACGCCGCAACTGGCGAACGTCAAAGCGGTGGATGATGTGTATCCGATGTACGGCACGTTGCAAACCAATCCGCCGGGGCTGAAACCGCAGCCGGGCTCAGTGCTGCTGGCCCCGCGTCTGATGGCGCTGCTCAACGTAAAAATCGGTGATTCCATCGACGTTGGCGATGCCACCCTGCGCATCGCCGGAGAAGTGGCGCAGGAACCGGATTCCGGTTTTAATCCCTTCCAGATAGCGCCGCGCCTGATGATGAACATGGCGGATGTCGAAAAAACGGCGGCGGTCCAGCCGGGAAGCCGGGTGACCTGGCGCTATAAATTTGGTGGTACGCCACAGCAACTGGAAGCCTATGAAAAATGGCTGCTGCCGCAGTTAAAGCCGGAACAGCGCTGGTATGGGCTGGAGCAGGATGAAGGGGCGTTGGGGAAATCTCTGCAGCGTTCGCAACAGTTCCTGCTGCTGTCGGCACTGTTAACGCTACTGCTGGCGGTTGCTGCCGTTGCCGTGGCGATGAATCATTACTGCCGTAGCCGTTACGATTTGGTGGCGATATTAAAAACGCTCGGCGCGGGTAGGGCGCAGCTGCGCAAGCTGATTATCGGCCAGTGGCTGATGGTGCTGGCGCTGTCTGGCGTGACCGGCGGCCTGTTCGGGCTGTTATTTGAGCGGGTGCTGGTGGTATTACTGAAGCCAGTTCTGCCCGGTGAGCTGCCGCCCGCCAGCCTGTGGCCGTGGCTGTGGGCACTCGGTACGATGACCGTCATTTCTCTGCTGGTGGGGCTACGCCCTTATCGCCTGCTGCTGGCGACACAACCATTGCGGGTACTGCGTCGCGACGTGGTGGCAAACGTCTGGCCGCTTAAGGTCTATCTGCCCGTAGCAACGATAGTTGTGGTTGCGCTGCTGGCCGGATTGATGGGCGGAAGTATGCTGCTGTGGGCGGTACTGGCCGGGGCGGTGGTGCTGGCGCTGCTGTGCGGCGTGCTGGGTTGGATGCTGCTCAACGTACTGCGTGGCCTGACGTTAACGTCGCTACCGCTACGTTTAGCGGTCAGCCGGCTGTTGCGCCAGCCGTGGTCAACGCTGAGCCAACTGTCGGCATTTTCGCTCTCCTTTATGCTGCTGGCGCTGTTGCTGGTGCTGCGCGGCGATCTCCTCGACCGCTGGCAGCAGCAAATGCCGCCGGAAAGTCCAAACTATTTTCTGATCAACATTGCCACTGAGCAAGTGGCTCCGCTGAAGGCTTTCCTTGCTGAGCATCAGGTGATCCCTGAGTCGTTCTATCCCATCGTGCGGGCGCGTCTGACGGCAATCAATGACAAAGCGACCGAAGGTAATCAGGACGAGGCGCTTAATCGTGAATTGAATCTGACCTGGCAGGATACCCGGCCGGATCATAACCCGATTACCGCCGGAAGCTGGCCGCCAAAAGCGGGTGAAGTGTCGATGGAAGAGGGGCTGGCGAAGCGGTTAAACGTAAAGCCTGGCGATCGTGTGACCTTTATGGGCGATACCCAGGATTTCAGCGCCACAGTCAGCAGTCTGCGCAAAGTGGACTGGGAAAGCCTGCGACCGAATTTCTTCTTCATTTTCCCCTCCGGTGCGCTGGACGGGCAGCCGCAAAGTTGGTTAACCAGCTTTCGTTGGGAGAACGGCAACGGCATGCTGACACAGCTTAATCGGGAGTTCCCAACCATCAGCCTGTTGGATATCGGTGCGATCCTCAAACAGGTGAGTCAGGTGCTGGAGCAGGTGAGCCGCGCGCTGGAGGTGATGGTGGTGCTGGTTACCGCCTGCGGTATGTTGCTGCTATTGGCGCAGGTGCAGGTGGGGATGCGTCAGCGTCATCAGGAACTGGTGGTCTGGCGTACGCTGGGCGCGGGCAAGAAGCTGCTGCGTACCACGCTGTGGTGCGAGTTCGCGATGCTCGGGATGGTCGCCGGCCTGGTGGCGGCCATCGGGGCGGAAACGGCGCTGGCGGTGCTGCAAACCCACGTGTTTGATTTCCCGTGGGAGCCAGACTGGCGGCTGTGGGTTGTGTTGCCGCTTTGTGGGGCATTGCTGCTCTCTCTCTGCGGCGGATGGCTCGGTTCACGTCTTCTTAAAGGCAAAGCGTTGTTCCGTCAGTTCAGCAGTTAATTCATATTCGTGATGATTACGCACCGGTTTTTTTAAATCGGTGCGTTTTTTTATCTATGTAGCACAAATTGATAACTACTTGATATTTAACAGCACAAATCAATAAAAACCCGACAACACGAGTGTATTAATAAACGTTAATATTTGTATGCTGAATAATTGGCAGGCTATCTATCAAGGTACAAATAATGACTATAAAAAAAACGGCGCTGGCAGTATCGATCGGCGCAGCAGTGGCATTAACGACTTTCGCCTCTCAGGCGGAAATCACGGTCCTGAAACAAGATCCGCAAGCGGGCAATCCGCTGAGCCGTCTTAATTTCACCGTCGGCGGGAGTATTCGTCCGCAGTTCCAGAATATGGCTGGTGACGATGGGAAGAATGGCTACAAACGTAATGGCTTCGACGGCGGGACGCGTTTCCGCTTCGCCGCTGACTACTATCTGTTTGATGACATCAGTTGGGTGAGCTACTACGAGCTGGGTGTTAACTTCCCGGCGATGTTCAACTGGGACAATCACTATGCTAACGGTGCCAACGATACCACGCGTCGTATGCTGTACACCGGTCTGAAGAGCGCGACCTGGGGTACGCTGACCTTCGGTCAACAGAACAGCATTTACTATGATGTGGTGGGTGCGAAAACGGATATCTGGGACTACGACATGATCGGCCAGGCGCCAGGTAACGGTATCAATGGCGACTACGACGGTTCCTATCGTACACGTAAATCACTGAAGTATAAAAATACGGTAGGCGATGTTGATCTTTACGCGTCTTATCTGTTCAGCGATGACTACAACCCGAATAACGGCCTGCGTTACAAACGTAAAGGCGGCGGCTCGCTGGGTGTGGATTATCACATTACCGATGACCTGACCTGGGGTACAGCGTGGAACTACACCCGCGCGGAAATGCGTGGTAACACCAGCAAAACCTACGATCAAAACATCGTCGGTACCGCGCTGAGCTGGAAACCGGACAACTGGACCTTCTCAATGGGCGGCGGCTGGTATCAGAACTTCATGACCACCAAAAAAGTCTCGGTTAACGACTACTTTGCCGGTGATGCCTGGGGTCTGGAATACTTCGCGGGTTACACCTTCCCGGTTGGTCAGTATGCGCTGAAATCCGTTCAGCCATACTTTATGGGTGATCGTATTGAATACGTGAATGGTCGTAACTACCTGCGCACCGACAACGGTGTGGGTATCAGCTTCCAGCTGGATTACGGTTTCCGTGTGGATTACGAACACGTCTTCACCTCCAGCACCGACAATCTGGGTGATATGAACCTGGTTCGTCTGCGTTACGATTTCTAATCAAACGCCCGCCGCCCGATGCGCTTATCGGGCCTAAGAAAGCTGTTGTAGGCCGGATAAGGCACTTGTGCCGACATCCGGCTTTTTCATGCCTTCTCTCATTTGAAAACACATTCTGCAACATCATGAAATAATTTCAAGGACAGCAGGTTGTGATCTGTGTCATGTTAACAATCAGCCTGTTAAACAGGTTAACAACAACAACGCCGCAAGAACGGCGTGAGACATGACATTACAACGTTAAAATGGAGAGATTATGGGATTGCGTCAGAGTTTACGCGTCGCGACCGGGGCGCTGTTACTGGCCTGTGGATTACAATTTGCTCATGCGAACAGTGATCCGCACACCATCGTATTTGGCGTCGCGCCTGGGCCGTACGGCGATATGGTAAAACAAGCCATTGCCCCTACGCTGAAAGAGAAAGGCTATAAGGTCGTGGTGCGCGAATTCAGCGACTACGTGCAGCCTAACATGGCGCTCTCCAACGGCAGCATTGATGCCAACCTGTTCCAGCACTCGCTTTACTTTGACAAATTCACCGCCGATAAAGGCCTGAAGCTGAGCAAGCTGATTGTGGTTCCAACGGCCGGGATGGGTTTTTACTCACATAAAATCAAAAGCCTGGATGAGTTGAAAAAAGGGGATGTGATCACGCTTTCCAACGATCCCACCAACCTGGCTCGCGGCCTGCGATTCCTGCAGTCAATTGGCCTTATCACCATCAAAGATAACATCGACCCGACTAAAGCCTCTGAGCGCGATATCGCCAGCAACCCGAAAGGGCTGGTGTTTAAACCGCTGGAGGCAGCACAACTGCCGCGCACGCTGGACGGCGTGACCGGGGCATTGGTTAACGGTAACTTTGCCGTGGCGGCAAAACTGGATCTCGCCAGCGCCATCAAGCAAGAGCATCTGGATGAAAATCTTAAAAATATCATTGCGGTACGCAGTGAAGATGCGGATAAACCGTTCGCCAAAGATATTGTTGAGGCGGTGAAATCTCCGGCATATCGCGCCGTGATTGACGACCCGAAAAATATCTACAGCGCCTTCCAGAAACCGGAATGGATGTCGGCAGCCCAATAATCGCTGCGCACAAGGGTTAACAGGGGCAGCGACGACTGCCCTTTTCGCATTTCTGAGGTGGCTATGATTGAGATAGAAAAGGTTTGCGTGGACTTCGCCGCAGGCCGTGGAGCATCAACCCGGGCGGTTGATGACGTTAGCTTGCGCATTGGCGCAGGTGAGATATTTGGCATTGTCGGGACCAGTGGCGCGGGGAAAAGTACGCTGCTGCGCACCCTGAACGCCTTAACGCGTCCGAGCCAGGGAAGCGTAAAGGTGAACGGCGTAGAAATTTCTGCGCTGGAAGGCTCTCAGTTACGTAAAGCCCGTCAGCGTATTGGTATGATTTTTCAGCACTTTAATCTGATGCATACCCGCACTGTGGCGCAAAACGTTGCTTTCAGCCTGAAGGCTGCCGGATGGGAGCGCAGCAAAATCGCTCCACGCGTGGCGGAGATTCTGACGTTGGTCGGACTGGCGGATAAAGCAAACCGTTTTCCGGTTCAGCTCAGCGGTGGGCAAAAGCAGCGCGTGGGTATTGCCCGTGCGATTGCTAATCACCCGGATGTGTTGCTGTGTGATGAACCGACTTCCGCATTGGATCTGGAAACGTCAGCCACGATTCTGACGTTGCTTAAGCAGATCAACCAACAGTTGGGGATCACGATCGTGCTGATCACCCATGAGATGAACGTGATCAAATCCATTTGCGATCGCGTGGCGGTGATGTCCGGTGGCAAGGTAGTGGAGTCTGGTGAGGTGTTTGATGTTTTTGCTCACCCGCAGCACGCTTTCACTCAGCAACTGGTGTCGCATACTCTCAATCTGACGCTACCCGACCGTCTGCGCCAGCATCTGCCCGGTCAGTTGCTAAAAATTCTGTTCATCGGTGATTCGGCAGAACAGCCGGTGTTGTCAGAAGTGGCGGTTAAATTTGGCGTGGCGGTGAACATTCTGCACGGCAAAATTGAATATATCGGCGAACGTGCGCTGGGGATTCTGGTGGTGCAACTCACCGCGCCGCATAACCCTTCTGCGGTGGATATCGCCGTGGAACATATTCGTCAACGTACTGCACAGGTGGAGGTGATTCGTGGATGATTTATTGCCGGATTTGACGCTGGCGTTCAATGAAACCTTCCAGATGCTGAGCATCTCTACGCTGTTGGCGATTATTGGCGGTCTGCCGCTCGGTTTTCTTATTTTCGTTACCGACCGGCATTTATTCTGGCAAAACCGTTTTGTGTATCTGCTCAGCTCCGTGCTGGTGAATATTATCCGTTCGGTGCCGTTTGTGATCCTGCTGGTTCTGTTGTTGCCGCTCACCCAGTTTTTGCTCGGCAATACCATTGGACCCATCGCGGCGTCGGTCCCACTTTCGGTAGCAGCAATTGCTTTCTATGCCCGTCTGGTTGATAGCGCGCTACGTGAAGTCGATAAAGGCATTATCGAGGCGGCGGAAGCCTTTGGCGCCAGCCCGATGCGCATCATCTGCACCGTTCTGTTACCGGAGGCGAGCGCGGGTCTGCTGCGTGGGTTGACGATAACGCTGGTGAGTTTGATCGGTTACTCCGCAATGGCTGGGATCGTTGGCGGCGGCGGGGTAGGCGACCTGGCGATTCGCTTTGGTTATTACCGCTACGAAACCCAGGTCATGGTAGTCACCGTGGTGGCGTTGATTATTCTGGTGCAGGTCGTTCAGGTGCTGGGCGACTGGCTGGCGAAACGCGCAGACAAGCGCGACAGACATTGATTACTGCACGCTAAGCCAGTCAGCCACCTCCTGCCATGAGCCGCGAAAGACGATTTTCGCGGCTTTCTTTTCCAGTTGATAGCGATACATCGGGTCGTAATATTCGTTGAGCAACGGCACCAGCCAGCCCATATGCGCGTCGGTACTGCCGTTGGCTTGTTGCTCTTGCAGGGCGACGTCGAGCAGTGCGGTCAGCTCGGCAAAACGCTGTAAACCCAGACGGCGGCGGATAGCAAACAGGCCGTGATGCAAATATTCACAGTACTCCTGCCAGCCCTGATTCTCGCCATAAACGTGGGTGAAATCGTGGTGCATACGGATAAAATACTCTTCGCGCAGGCGCTCCAGCCGTAGCTCAAAAGGATCGTCCACCACCGCAATAGATGCCTGGGTCATGCGCTCGCGCAGGCATTCGGGCAGATGATTAGCGCCGATCATGCGGCCTTCGTCCTCAAGTACCCACAGACGCAGATCCTGACGGCTGTCGGTTTTCAGCATTTCGACCGCCAGCAGGTTTTCAAAGCTTGCCTGGCTCAGCTGCGGCTCAACGGTGCGACCAAACGAGGAACCGCGATGGTGCGCCAGACCTTCAAGGTCAATGCCGTTCGGCTGCTGTTGCACCAATTGCGTTTTACCGTTCCCGGTACAGCCGCCAATTAAGATGATCGGTTTTTGCACCAGTTCTTCAGTCAGTTGAATTGCCGCCTGACGCAATGCTTTATAACCGCCTTGTATTAGCGGGTAGTCAGTACCGGACTCGTGCAACCATTGCTGCACAATGTGCGAACGCTGGCCGCCGCGCGCGCAACATAAGTAGCCCGCAGGATTTTGACGACAGGCATTAAGCCATGCCTTCATGCGTTGCTGGCGAGTCTCGCCACAGACCAGTTGATGGCCGAGCGCGAGGGCGGCCTCAGGCCCCTGACGTTTATAACAGGTACCTACGGCGGCACGTTCGTCATCGTTCATTAAGGGAAGGTTTATTGCGCCCGGCATTGCGCCCTGCTGAAATTCGACGGGGGCGCGTACATCGATTAAAGGCGTACCGGCGAGCAGAATCGCACGATAGTCCGTTCCATCGTTCATGTTCAGTCCTGAAAATACAAAACAGCAATGGAGGAGATTTTACGCGCCAGAAGAGGGGCCGGGGAAGGATAAAATCAACTCCCCGGCATTAATGGCTTATTTCAGCTTTGACTGCGCCCAGATAATGCCGCTGGCATATTCCGGTGGCAGCAGGGGGATAAGCGCCTCCAGCGTCGCGCTAAGACGTGCAGTATCGCTGTCGCTCAGGTTCAGATGACCCACCTTACGACCTTCACGCACTTCTTTGTCATACCAGTGCAGGTGTACCAGCGGCAGCTTCAGCCAGTCGTAGTTCAGGTCGCTACCAATCAGGTTTACCATCACCGAAGGATTATTCACCACCGGAGTCGGTAATGGCAGGCTGGTAATGGCGCGCAGGTGCAGCTCAAACTGGCTGATGCTGGCGCCGTTTTGCGTCCAGTGCCCGCTGTTGTGCACGCGAGGCGCCAGTTCGTTGATCAACAGACCTTCCGGGGTGATGAAACACTCCATCGCCATCACGCCGACATACCCCAGTTCCTGCATGATGGCAGAGAGCATCGCTTCGGCTTGTTCTTGCTGTCTGGCGTTAGCCTGCGGGAAGACCACGCTGGTGCGCAGAATACCGTCCTGGTGCAGGTTATGGGTCAGCGGATAGAAGACGGTGCTGCCGTCGTGCGCACGAGCGCCTACCAGCGACACTTCACCAGAGAAATTGATTCCCTGCTCGACAATACACTCGCTGTAGCAATCATCCGGCAGTTGTTCGGTTTCATTGGCGCGTAAACGCCACTGTCCACGACCGTCGTAGCCGCCGACGCGACGCTTGACGATCGCCAGCTCACCCAGTTTGTCGAATACCGCAGACCATTCGCTTTTATCCGCCAACAGTTGCCACGGCGCAGTTGCCAGGCCGAGCTTGTCGAAAAGCTGCTTTTGCGTGAGACGGTCGGCAATAATCGGGAAAACGTCGCGGTTAACAAACGCCGGGTGGCGCGCCAGTTCGCGGGTTAACGCGGTTTCCGGCCAGCGCTCGATCTCAGCGGTAATGACGCTTTGCTGAAAGGGGACGGCGGCGGGCTCTGCATCCAGTCCGACGGGCCAGACCGAAATGCCCAGCGGCTCGCCGGCCTGGCGCAGCATGCGTCCTAGCTGACCGTTACCGAGTACGCAGACCTGCTTCATGCGATACCTCGCGGGTCCGGGTTCTCCAGTACCTCATCGGTTTGCGCTTTGCGCCAGTCGTTCAGACGCTGGTGTAATGCGTTGTCGTGTGTTGCCAGAATTTGCGCTGCCAGCAGGGCCGCATTTGCCGCGCCCGCTTTGCCGATCGCCAGCGTGCCGACTGGAATACCGCGCGGCATTTGAACGATGGAGTAGAGGCTATCTACGCCGCTCAACGCTGCGCTTTGCACCGGTACGCCTAACACAGGAACCAGCGTTTTCGCCGCAATCATGCCCGGCAGATGCGCTGCGCCGCCAGCACCGGCAATAATCACCTGATAACCGTTTTCTTCAGCGCTTTCGGCGAAGCTGAACAGTTTATCAGGGGTACGGTGAGCGGAGACGACTTCAACATGATGCGGAACGTCCAGCATTTCGAAGATTTCGGCGGCGAACTGCATGGTAGCCCAGTCGCTTTTGGACCCCATCACGATGGCGACACGCGCCGGATTATTGCGGGAAGACATGCGTCTAAAAACTCCTGTGGGTGTGCTTCACACTGCTTTAGAGGCGAGAGAGAATAGCACGTTTTAAAAACAAGGAAAACGATTGCGTTGCGTGTATGCAGACGTTTTCAGCCGTGATTAAAACGGAAAAGCGATCAGTTCAACGTCGTCAGGTGTGACTTTAATCATCGAACCTTCGGTGTGCCAGGCACCTAACACCACGCGGAAAGCGGGTTGCTCATTGGCCGTGAGTTCGTGGACAGCCGGACGGTGTGTATGTCCGTGAATTAACCACTGGACCTGATGTTTTTCCATCTCGTTAATCACGGCCTGCGGATTCACATCCATGATTTCCAGCGATTTACTGCTGTTGGCGGCTTTACTGTTGGCACGCATTTTTGCAGCAATGCGCTGGCGAACAAACAGGGGCAGGGCGAGAAACAGCTTCTGTAGCCAGGGTTGATGTACTTTGGCGCGAAATGCCTGATAGCCAGCGTCGTCGGTGCACAAGGTGTCGCCATGCATGATCAGAACCTTGCGGCCATACAGGTCGAGCACTTTTTTCTCGGGCAGTAAAGTCATGCCGCTTTCGCGGGCAAAACGCTTGCCGAGCAGAAAATCACGGTTACCGTGAATAAAAAAGCAGGGGACGCCGGAATCTGCCAGCGTTTTTATCGCTGCGGCCATTTCATGATGCAGCGGATTAGGATCGTCGTCGCCAATCCAGGCTTCAAACAGGTCGCCGAGAATGTATAGTGCATCGGCCTTTCGTGCATCGCCGGCTAAAAAACGCAGAAAACCGGCGGTGATCGCCGGTTCTTCCGTGCAGAGATGAAGATCTGCAATAAACAGTGTTGTCACGATTACTCGCTGACGGTCACGTTTTCGATGATAACGTCTTCTTTTGGTACGTCCTGATGCATACCGCTGCGACCGGTGGAAACGCCTTTGATTTTATCAACGACATCCATACCTTCGACAACTTCAGCGAACACACAGTAACCCCAGCCCTGCATGCTTTCGCCGGAGAAGTTCAGGAAGTCGTTGTCGGCAACGTTGATGAAAAACTGAGCAGTCGCGGAGTGCGGAGCCTGAGTACGCGCCATTGCCAGCGTTCCACGGGTGTTTTTCAGACCGTTGTTGGCTTCGTTTTTGATAGCCTCTTTCGTGGCTTTTTGCTTCATGCCCGGCTCAAAACCGCCGCCCTGGATCATGAAACCATTAATAACACGGTGGAAAATGGTGTTGTTGTAAAAACCTTCGCGGCAGTAGTCCAGGAAGTTTTTAACTGTTTCAGGCGCTTTATCATCAAACGTTTTGATTACGATATCGCCGTGATTAGTGTGGAAAGTAACCATTTTTGCATCCTGTTCCGATAGAGTGGTGCTTCGACCCTGGTCAGGGTCACATGATAGGGGCTTGTTATAGCATAACCGCAAGGTTCGATCACCTTGCAAAGTGTGCTGCTTCGGGGCCAATTTATAGGTATTATAGGGCTTTGTTATCCACACACGTCTACACGGAATCTTCGATGTTAAAAATCTTTAATACACTGACGCGCCAAAAAGAGGAATTCAAACCCATTCATGCCGGGGAAGTCGGCATGTACGTGTGTGGCATCACCGTTTACGATCTCTGTCATATTGGACACGGGCGTACCTTTGTTTCTTTCGACGTTGTTGCCCGTTATCTGCGTTTCCTCGGCTACAAGCTGAAGTATGTGCGCAACATTACCGATATCGACGACAAAATCATTAAGCGCGCGAATGAAAATGGCGAGAGCTTTGTGGCGCTGGTTGATCGCATGATTGCGGAAATGCACAACGATTTCGATGCGCTGAATATTCTGCGCCCGGATCTTGAACCGCGCGCGACGCACCATATCGCCGAGATTATCGAAATCACCGAACAGCTGATTGCCAAAGGTCACGCTTACGTTGCTGATAACGGTGACGTGATGTTTGACGTGCCGACTGACCCGAACTACGGTCAGCTGTCCCGCCAGGATCTGGATCAACTGCAGGCGGGTGCGCGTGTTGATGTGGTTGATGTGAAGCGCAACCCGATGGACTTTGTGCTGTGGAAGATGTCCAAAGAGGGTGAGCCGAGCTGGCCATCTCCATGGGGTGCAGGTCGTCCTGGCTGGCACATTGAATGTTCTGCGATGAACTGCAAACAGCTGGGTAATCATTTCGATATTCACGGCGGCGGCTCCGACCTGATGTTCCCGCACCATGAAAACGAAATTGCTCAGTCCACCTGTGCGCATGACGGTGAATACGTTAATTACTGGATGCACTCCGGGATGGTGATGGTTGACCGTGAGAAAATGTCCAAATCGCTGGGCAACTTCTTTACCGTGCGCGACGTGCTGAAATACTACGACGCCGAAACCATTCGCTACTTCCTGATGTCCGGCCATTATCGCAGCCAGTTGAACTACAGCGAAGAGAACCTGAAACAGGCACGCTCTGCGCTGGAGCGTCTGTACACCGCGCTGCGCGGCACTGACAAGTCCGTTGCTCCAGCCGGTGGCGAAGCCTTTGAAGCGCGCTTCATTGAAGCGATGGATGACGACTTCAACACGCCGGAAGCCTACTCCGTGCTGTTTGATATGGCGCGTGAGGTTAACCGTCTGAAGGGCGAAGATATGGCGGCAGCTAACGCTATGGCTGCGCATCTGCGTAAGCTGTCCGGCGTGCTGGGCCTGCTGGAACAGGAGCCAGAAGCCTTCCTGCAAAGCGGTGCGCAGGCGGATGATGGCGAAGTTGCTGAAATTGAAGCGTTAATCCAACAACGTCTGGATGCCCGTAAGGCGAAAGACTGGGCGGCAGCTGACGCCGCGCGCGATCGTCTCAACGAGATGGGCATCGTGCTGGAAGACGGTCCGCAGGGCACCACCTGGCGTCGTAAGTAAATCTCTATATTGCCGGATGGCGGCTAGTGCCTTATCCGGCCTACGATGGAATGATCGGTAGGCCTGATAAGCGTAGCGCCATCAGGCACTATTAATGACGTCTGTACCACCACAACACACCCATCATGACGGCTCCCGGCAGCCATACCCACATTAGCTCCGAAAGAATAACCTGATGCCCGTACGGCGTGGCGTAGCGCGACAGCGCAAACGGGGCGACCTTAATGACCTGCCACGGTGCGAAGAAGCGTTCATCTGACCACGGCCACAGCCAGCCAACGCCTTTGCCGCCTGTCGTAACGGAATCCAGCAGGCTGTGCGACAGCAGTGAAACCGTCAGGAATAACCAGCAGCGAATCAATCCCACCTTAAACCATCGTCGGCCAATCAAAACACAGAGTAGTGGCACGACAAAGGCGAACAGCAGCGAGTGGGTAAAACCACGGTGACCAAATACGTTGCCGTAGGCGATGCCAAGCTTAAACGACAGCACGTCGGCATCCGGCAACATAGCCAGAATGACGCCAGTAAACAGTAAGCGCGGGGGGATGACTTTAAGCCCGAGACCTAACCCTAAGCAGAGTGGCACGGCCGCGTGGGTAACAATTGTTGGCATGATGATCGCTTCGTGTGGAAAAACGACATGCTAACAATTCACTGTGAAGTGGTGATGAAGTGATTATCTGAAAATGAGAGAGGAAGTGGCCGGACAGGGGGTTAGCCTCATCCGGCACCGGGGATCACGCCACGACGGTAATACTTTGGCCTTCAAAGCTTACGGTCTGTCCGGCAACGATTTTGCAGCGCTTACGCGTTTCTACTACACCATCGACCTTCACCAACCCTTCGCCAATGGCGATTTTTGCCTGGGCGCCACTTTCGCTCCAGCCTTCCAGCTTCAGCAGATCGCAGAGTTCAACATGTGGGTGTTTACCCAGTGAAAATGTGGCCATCTTAAACGTCCTTTACATCATGATATTCAACACACGCCTGCAGCGTGTTTTCGATAAGCGTGGCGACGGTCATAGGGCCAACGCCTCCCGGCACTGGCGTGATATATGACGCGCGTGCGGCAGCATCCTCAAAGACCACATCGCCAACAACCTTACCATTCTCCAGACGGTTGATGCCGACATCAATCACAATCGCACCTTCTTTAATCCACTCACCGGGAATAAAGCCTGGTTTACCGACGGCGACGATCAGCAGGTCAGCATGCTCAACGTGGCGACGCAGATCTTTGGTGAACCGGTGGGTAACGGTGGTGGTGCAGCCAGCCAGCAGCAGTTCCATGCTCATCGGGCGACCAACAATATTGGAGGCGCCAATCACCACGGCGTTCAGGCCATACGTGTCGATGTTGTAGCGTTCAAGCAGGGTCACGATACCGCGTGGGGTACATGGACGCAGGCGCGGCGCGCGTTGGCACAGGCGACCGACGTTATACGGGTGGAAACCGTCAACGTCTTTATCCGGTGCAATACGCTCCAGCACTTTGACGTTGTCGATACCCGCCGGCAACGGCAGTTGTACCAGGATACCATCGATGGTGGCATCTGCATTGAGCGTATCGATCAGCTCAAGAAGTTCCGCCTCGCTGGTGGTTTCAGGCAGGTCCCAGGAGCGGGAGACAAAACCCACTTCGTCACAAGCTTTGCGTTTACTTGCCACGTAAATCTGCGAAGCCGGGTTGCTACCTACCAGCACAACAGCCAGTCCTGGGGCGCGTAATCCAGCCGCTAAACGCGCCTGAACTTTTTGAGCAACCTCAGAGCGCACCTGCTGCGCAATCGTTTTACCGTCAATAATCTTTGCTGCCATCAGAGAGAGGATTCCGTCTGTTACGTTAAGTCGAAGGGGATGTCACTATTTTGTCAGAAGCGGGGCGTGCTGTCAGTTTTCGTTTGCGTTTTTACGTGCGGTGGAGTGTTTCGTATAGCCCGTGAGCGCGGCAACAGGTGTTGGACGTTGGTACGTAATTCATAAGCATGCTAACGAAACTTAACCTAAATGAAACAACTCATCACCCTGCTATTTTCATGGGTAATATCTCAGAAACCAGACTGTTACGTCTTGTTATGGCCGTTTTTGCCTCATTTCCATCCGGAATTTTCTTAGGGTCCAATAAGAATAAGCCAGGGTCATTAAAAGGAATTGCAGGTATTTTTCATTAATTGAAATGTTTAATTTATCCCGGTGACGAATTGTCATATTCGTGAAGATTAATTAGTGAATCAAATACTCAGGAGAGTGGGAGTACACGTTTCGCTAATTCTCTCTCGATATATATCTTTACAGGATGCAGAGATAATTTGCCTGACATTTAATGTCGATAATGATTCAAACGGATCCCGCAGGACGCTGGAGCCGGATGTGTGTAATTCAAGGGAAATCCATGAAACGTAAATTAATGACCTCTTCTGTTTTTGCCAGCATGATGTTAATGGCGGGCGCAGCGGTGGCGGCAGATCCGGTAAGCGTGAGCGGCGGTACGGTTCACTTTGAAGGTGAACTGGTCAATGCAGCCTGTGCAGTGAGCACTCAGTCAGCCGACCAGGTTGTCACATTAGGCCAATATCGTACCGCCAGCTTCACCGCAGTCGGTGACACCACGGCGCAAATTCCGTTTTCCATCGTGCTGAACGACTGTGACCCGAAAGTTGCTGCGACTGCTGCTGTTGCTTTCTCGGGCCAGACGGACCTCACCAACAACAGCCTGTTGGCTCTCTCCTCTTCGGATAACAGCACCACAGCGGGCGGCGTAGGGATCGAAATCCTGGACAACACCTCTACCGCACTGAAGCCAGATGGCGCGACCTTCTCAACCGCTCAGGCGCTGGTGGAAGGCACCAACACCCTGCGTTTCTCCGCGCGTTATAAAGCCACAGCAACCAGCGCCACGCCGGGCCAGGCAAATGCGGATGCGACCTTCATCATGAAGTACGAATAAGCCGTTTGATTCTTGCAGGGAAGACTACCGCCTCATGGGATGAGGCACTATCCGGGGATGATGAAGGATGTGGCAGATGATAGGGAAAGGCGTAGCGCTGGCGGGAATGGTCTGCGTAATGCCGGCGTTTGCTCACACCGTGATACTGGAAAGTGGCCGTCTTCATTTACGTGGGCAACTGGTTAATGGTGCCTGTACGGTTGCCACAGACAGCCAGAGCTTACGGGTGCAGATGGGGCAGTACCGCACTAACGCGTTTTCCGGGACGGGAAGTTTTGCTTCTACCAGCGTACCGTTTTCGCTGCGACTAACGTCGTGCAGTGCTGATGTTTATGACCATGTGGGGATTGCCTTTGCGGGCGTTACGCCAGCCGAAGATCCACAGGTCTTTCTTGCCAGCGGCGATGCGTCTGCGGTTTCGGGGATTGGTCTGGCGTTGTTTGATGAGCGACAGCGACAAATAATTCCGAATGCGCTGCCGCTTCATTATGCCCCGATTTTAACGCAAGAGATGACGTTTCATTTCACTGCTCGCTATCGGGCTGTCTCGGAATATATAACGCCGGGAACGCTTCGTTCAGATGTGTGGTTTACGTTGGTGTATCCCTGATTTATTTCCTAACGATAATCACGCCAAAGGTATTTGTAGCTATGTTTAATTATCTAAAATCAGGCTTTATCATTTTACTGGCCTTATTTTCTGCCACCAGTGTGCAGGCATCTGGTGGAATTGCATTAGGTGCAACTCGCGTTATTTATCCTGCCGAGGCTAAACAAACGTCCCTCGCCATTAGTAATAGTGATACCAAAGAACGTTTCCTGATTAATTCATGGATAGAGAACAGCGCAGGCGTCAAAGATAAATCGTTTGTGGTCACACCGCCGCTGTTTGTCAGTGAACCTAAAAGCGAAAACACGCTGCGTATCATCTACGCGGGCGAGCCGCTGCCCAAAGACCGTGAATCGCTGTTCTGGATGAATGTGAAGGCTATTCCGTCGGTCAATAAAAATAGCCTTGAGGGGAAAAACGTTCTGCAACTGGCGATTTTGTCGCGCATCAAACTCTTTGTCCGCCCAAATAATCTGCCACAAATCGCGGAAGATGCGCCAGGCATGCTGCAGTTTTCCCGTACCGGCAACCACCTGAAAATCACCAACCCGTCAGCGTATTACGTCACGCTGGTCAATCTCAATGTCGGAAATACGAAGATTGATAACGTTATGGTTGCGCCAAAAAATGACACGCAGGTCCTGTTGCCGACTGGCGTTCAGGGAAACGTTACGTTCCAGACGGTGAACGATTATGGCGCAGTCACCACCGCTAAAACGGTTAGCGTGCGTTGAGAAAACGATGAATAAGACAACGTATTTTCCTGGCCTGTTACCGGGGGTTACGCCACCGCTGGCGGGGGTGGCGTTGTCCACGCTGGCCGCGCTCTTTCCCTCCTTCAGCCAGGGTGAAAGCTATTTCAATCCGGCGTTTTTATCTGCCGATACCGCTACTGTGGCGGATTTGTCTCGTTTCGAAAAAGGGAATCACCAGCCTGAAGGCGTTTATCGTGTGGATATTTGGCGCAATGATGAGTTTGTGGCTACCCAGGATATTCGTTTCGCCACCAGCGCGGGGAAAGCCGGAGAAAAATCCGGCGGGCTGATGCCGTGCTTTGATCTCGACTGGGTTAAACGCCTTGGCGTCAATATCACTGCGTTTCCGGCACTCAGTCAGGATGCGAACAATACCTGTATTAATTTGCCAGAGGCGATTCCTGGTAGCGAAATTGCCTTCGATTTTTCTACACTGCGTTTAAATGTCAGCCTGCCGCAAGCCTCAATGTTGAACAGTGCGCGTGGCTATATTCCGCCAGAGGAGTGGGATGAAGGTATTCCGGCGGCGCTGGTTAACTACAGCTTTACCGGCAGTCGCGGCAGCGATACCGACAGCTATTTCTTAAGCATGTTAAGCGGCCTGAACTATGGCCCATGGCGGCTGAGGAATAACGGTGCATGGAACTACTCGAAAGGTGACGGCTACCATTCGCAAAGCTGGAAAAATATTGGCACATGGCTTCAGCGCGCGATTATTCCGCTGAAGGGTGAGCTGGTGATGGGGGACAGTAACACTGGCAACGACGTTTTTGACAGTATCGGTTTTCGTGGTGCTCGTCTCTATTCGTCCGACAGCATGTATCCCGACAGCTTACAGGGCTATGCGCCAACCGTCCGTGGGATTGCGCGTACCGCAGCGAAACTGACTATTCGCCAGAATGGCTACGTGATTTATCAAAGCTATGTTTCGCCAGGCGCTTTTTCGATAACCGATCTTAACCCCACCTCGTCGAGTGGTGACCTGGACGTAACGGTTGATGAGAAGGACGGCAGTCAACAGCGCTATACGGTGCCGTATTCCACGGTACCTCTGCTCCAGCGTGAAGGACGTTTCAAATATGATGTTGTCGCCGGGGATTTTCGCAGCGGTAATAGCCAGCAGTCTTCGCCATTCTTTTTCCAGGGAACGTTAATTGCCGGGTTACCAGAAGGTTACACCGCGTATGGCGGCACGCAGTTAGCTTCACGCTACACCGCACTGGTGTTAGGTACTGGCCGCAACCTGGGTGACTGGGGAGCCGTCTCTGTCGATTTAACGCATGCCCGGAGCCAACTGGCGGATGACAGTACGCATCAGGGGCAATCGCTGCGTTTTCTGTATGCAAAATCACTGAACAACTTCGGTACCAACTTCCAGCTGTTGGGGTACCGCTATTCGACGCGCGGGTTTTATACCCTCGATGATGTGGCGTATCGCAGTATGGAAGGTTACGAGTACGAATATGACAGCGAAGGGAATCGCCACGATGTTCCACAGGTGAAGAGCTACCACAATCTGAGCTACAGCAAAAAGGGACGTTTTCAGATCAACATTTCGCAGAACCTTGGCGATTACGGATCACTCTATGTATCGGGTAGCCAGCAAACGTACTGGAACACCTCAGATACCAATACCTGGTACCAGCTGGGGTATGCCAGCGGTTGGCAGGGGATTAGCTATTCACTCTCCTGGTCATGGAATGAATCGGTCGGGATCTCTGATACCGACCGCATCCTGGCCTTCAATGTGTCTGTACCGTTCAGTCTGCTGACCGGGCGGCGCTACTCGCGTGATAACGCACTCGATCGCACCTACGCCACTTTCAATGCGAACCGTAACAGCAATGGACAAAACAGCTGGCAAAGTGGTATTGGCGGCACGCTGTTAGATGGGCGCAATCTCAGCTACAGCGTTAATCAGGGACACAGCAGCTCCAACGGATACAGCGGGAGCGCTAACGCGAACTGGCAGGCGGCCTATGGCACGCTGGGCGTGGGTTACAACTATGACCGTGACCAGCATGACTATAACTGGCAACTCTCCGGTGGCGTCATCGGACATGCGGACGGCATTACGCTCAGCCAACCACTGGGCGATACCAACGTACTGATAAAAGCACCAGGGGCCCAGGGGGTGCGGATAGAAAACCAGACCGGCGTGCAGACCGACTGGCGTGGCTACGCGGTCATGCCGTATGCCACCGTTTATCGTTACAACCGCGTCGCGCTGGATACCAATTCAATGAATAACAACACCGATGTGGAAAATAACGTTAGCAGCGTCGTGCCCACGCAGGGGGCACTGGTACGTGCGGCGTTTGATACACGAATTGGCGTGCGGGCGCTTATCACGGTTAACCGGGATGGAAAACCGGTGCCATTTGGGTCGGTGGTTCGCGAAACCACGAGCGGCGTCACCAGCATGGTCGGTGAGGATGGACAAATTTATCTGAGTGGTCTGCCGCTCAAAGGCAACTTGTTGATCCAATGGGGTGAAGGCGCAAACGCACGCTGTGAAGCGCACTATACCTTGCCTGAAGAGAGCCTGAAACAGGCTGTAACGCTCACCAACGTGATGTGCCAACGACCGTCGGCACGACAGGGATAATATGATGAAACGACAAACCGGTTTGCTACTGGGAAGCGCTTTACTGCTTATAGCTAATACGTCATGGGCGACGGTCTGCCATAACTCGAACGGAACGCCAACGGACGTTTATTACGATCTGTCGAATGTGTTTAACAGCAGCAATAACCAACCGGGCCAGGTAGTGACATTGCCTGAAAAGTCAGGCTGGGTTGGGGTGAATGCAACCTGCCCGGCAGGGACGACGGTGAATTACACCTACCGAAGTTATGTGACAGAACTCCCCGTGCAAAGTACGGAAAATAACTTTCAGTATCTGAAACTCAATGATTACCTGTTGGGGGCCATGAGTATTACCGATAGCTACGCGGGGTTGTTTTATCCTCCACGTAATTATATCCGCATGGGGAATCACCCAAACGTTTCCAAACAGCAGCCTTTTGGCGTGATGGATTCGAAGCTGGTGTTTAAATTAAAAGTGATTCGTTCATTTATCAACATGGTGCCGATCCCGCGACAGACGATGTTCAGCGTCTATGTCACTACCAGTACGGGAGATGCGCTGAGTACGCCGGTTTACACCATAAGCTACAGCGGCAAGGTGGAAGTTCCACAAAACTGCGAGGTGAATGCCGGGCAAATCGTGGAGTTTGATTTTGGCGATATTGGTGCCTCGCTGTTCAGCAAGGCGGGAGCCGGTAACCGGCCCGAAGGTATCAATACGCAAACGAAAACGGTCGCCATAAAATGTACAAATGTTGCCGCGCAAGCTTATCTGACCATGCGGGTCGAGGCCGAAAAAGCGTCCGGGCAAATGATGATATCGGACAACCCGGATTTAGGTTTTATCGTGGCCGACAGCAGCGGTAAACCGCTGACACCCAACAATCTGTCCAGCACCATTCCCTTTCAGTTGGATGATAACGCTGCCGCGCGGGTTGGCATTAGAGCATGGCCAGTCAGCGTGACGGGCAATAAACCAGCGGAAGGGCCTTTCACCGCCCGTGGCTATCTGCGAGTTGATTATGAATAAGCAGAAAACAATGAGACGCCGTGCACTTTTCGTATTGATATCAGCAGTGTCAGCCAGTTCACTATGCCAGGCGGATACCTCGCTGGGTGAGATTAATATCGAACTGCACGGTAATATTGTGGACTTTACCTGTGCGGTTATTGCCAGTGACAATAATAAGTTGGTTGAACTAGGCACCTGGCCGACAAAACAATTAAAGACCACCGGGGATACGACCCAACCGGTTCCCTTCACGTTGAAACTTGAAGGCTGCCCGCCGGGGTCGGCCTCGATAACCTTTTCCGGCACGCCGGCAGCGGGTACCACGTTGTTGGCGCTGGACGATGCCGTGATGGCACAAAAGGTCGCGATTGAATTGCACGATAGCGACCGTACGCGATTACCGCTTGAACAAGCCAGCCAGACAGTAAGCATTGATGAAAATGGTAACGCTATGCTGACTTTTTTTGCCAACTATATTGCGCTGGCAGATGGCGTTCAACCGGGGATCGCGAAAGCAGATGCTACGTTTATGATTAACTACAATTGACATCATGCGCTGATAACGCACTCCCGAACGACGCCTCGCCGGGAGTGCGATCACATTAATTCATGCATCTTTGCATAATCAATAAGCTCAACAATGGTATGTAGTCCGAGCTTGGAATAGATGTTAGCTTTGTGAGCGCTGATTGTTTTATTACTCAATAAAAGTTGCTCAGCAATTTCTTTATTAGATAACCCATTCGCCAGATAACGTAAAACCGTTACCTCGCGGTTCGATAACGGCATGTCATTCAGCACACCTTTACGTATATTAATATTATTAATAAAGTTAAGCGTGTCTGAAGGGAAAAATGAATATCCTGATAAAATCATTTTCACCGCGTTATAGATATCATTGAGATCCTTTCGTTTGCTGACGAAGCCATTGGCACCGGCACGGATCGCCCGTCCGGCATAAAATGATTCAGACTTTGAGGATAGAAACAGTACCCGAGTTTTTTCCTGCAGAGATTTTATTCTCTTGAGTAATGTAAACCCATCGGAGCCAGGTAGTTCAATATCCAGAATGACCAGATCGACTGGATAAGTCCGTAGATGATCTATTGCTGCGCGGCTGTCATCGGTTTCCAGAACAACCTGAATATTACTATTCTTTTCGAGCAGTACTTCTATCGACATTCTGACAATAGGGTGTTCGTCCATAATGATAACGGATGCTGGTTTCATTGTTGTATGCCTCAAACTGTTTGTGTATCTTGCGATTTTGATAAAACATCAGGCGTTATAATATTGTCAAATAGCCAAGGATTGCTCTGGAAGAAGAACCGAATAAATATTATGTCATCCTTGTTTATTCGGTTGTTCTACGTCAGAACAATGAGTTTGTGGAATATCCATTTCACACCAGGGAAAACTTACAATTAATCAGAAAACAGTGAGGATTATACCTGCTCTGCACTTTCGGAAAAGGCTTACAGCACGTAAGTTCATAATGTCTGTTAGGATATCCTGAAAGATCAGGGCATAGTAATGACTATTGATATTAATCTCCTGCTGTTTGAATTATGGCAGATTGAAAAAATTTTTTAAATAGTAAAAACGACACAATGGACTAATTGTTTAGGTTTTGTTAAGGCGGCAAGGCAATTCTTTTTTGTCGAAATGTACTGAATCTGTCAGCTAAAGCAGGATACCTGCGCGACATATAATACCAGGAATAGTTGTAAATATTAAATGTTTGTAAAAATCACATTCGTTTTCTCAGTTGAAAATAAGTAATTTCCTATAAATTCTTATATCACAGAGGGTTAGGGTGTTAAATTAAATGGGGATAGGTAACGCTGAGGCGATGTATCAGATGCAAAAAACGCTGACGATGTGGCAACCCCAGCAGCGTGATCAGCTGGTTCAGGCGATAGATAACGCGGTGATAGGGTTGAGCCTGCAGCAGAGCAATCTTCTTTAACGATTTACCTTGTGACAGTAATGAGATCATCTCCCAGTCGGCCTGATTTATGTGCCCGGAGTGAATATGGTCCGGCGGCATAGATAATAAAGCATGGCGCATCTCCGGGAGGCGCTGACGGCGCGACAGGATATAGAATGGCCCAGCCATCGCAATAAAGTGCCTGAGCGCTTCGTGGCGACTGGGAAGTAATATGAAAATTTGAATATTATCCTGTTCTTTAATGAGTCGGCGAAGATATTCCAGAACATCGAAATATGAGCTTGATGCACCATCCATATCAACCACTAACTGACTCGCTTCAGACTCTTTCAACAGTGGCAGGGCCGATTCAATCGTCTGGAAGATGGCCGTGTGCGTACCAGAAAATAAATAGCGATTTAACGTATAGCCGAGATAGTTGTCTGTTGTGATAATCGCTTGAGATATTGTGTCGCCCGGTAATGTGTAATCAAGTTTTTGAGCCAGATACTCAATTCTGTCAAATTCCTGCGGCGCACAGTGATCATATTGCCAGGTACAGTGGGCGTTTCGTAAACGGCGATGCCGTTCCCGGCGTTTTACACTGCGCATCCTTCCTTTTTCCCTGTCCGTATCTATTGCGCCTGCTCTGGATAAATGGCTGGCCACAAATATCCCTGACCCAAATTTGCGCCAGCGCGCAGGGCAATTTCCTGCTGTTTTTGCGTTTCAATTCCTTCAACTACCACCAGGCTGGCGATTGCGCGCCCCATCTGAATAACCTGGCGGAGTTTTTCCGGCACATGACTGAGTGTCCAGAACGTATTTTTATCTAACTTCACCCCTGACAAATGCCAGTTGGCTGCGGTGAATGTGCCAAGCAGTTCCTCATTGACGTCATCCAGCCATATTGGGATACCATGGTCTTCAAGATGTTGAATTACGCCGTAGACGATCGCCCGCTGGGGTGTACTTAAAGAATAAAATGTATTTGGATCTTGTATTTCGATAATCAAGCTGGACGGAGAGGGCGTAATCAGGGAATGGAATAGCGGCCAACTCAGAAAGGCTTGCATCGGTAAATTCAGTGAGTAGCGCAGTCCCTGTTGGTAGCACTTAATTTTGTCAATTTGCTGATAAAACAGATGCTGTCGATGCTGAACCGACAGTTGGTGAAAATATTTCTCACTGTTTATATTGGCGGGAAGATGTGTGAGGACCTCACAACCGTATCTCAACGCGGTAGACAAATCGACAATGGGCTCGAATTTAAGTGCGAATTGCAGGGGTTCTGCATCGCTGTTTTTGGCGGTAAAGACCGAGTACTCAGATTTATCATTCCATAATAGCAGGCTCGGTGCCACGATATCCCCCCTGGCGTCAGAGCAAATATTACCGAGTGTGTCTATTTGTTTCCCCGGAAATAATATACATAGGGTATTCTGGCAGCATGCGATTAGGTACAGTAGGTGCCGATACTTAATTGATGATGAGACATTTCTCAATAAAATGCCCGACCGCAAGATTCACTCTACTGTTGCAGAAAACTCAGGTGCGCCCTGATATACCTTAAAAATTGCTGATCATTTTTCACATCCAGCTTTTTCATAATACGGCGGCGAGTTGCTCTGGCCTGGATATCGCTGATGGAGAGAAGATGTGCTGTTTCAGCGAGCGTGTTACCGCTGGCAAGTAGCATTAAAAACTGGCGTTCCTCCACTGAAAAGTGGCGGGTGGTACAGTAATGGCAGATGGTTGCAGGCACACTGTGGCGGAGCGCGCGTTTTTGCAGAATCAGAATCAATTTTTGGGTTATCGCTTCAACATTATCTTCGCGATAGATAAGCGGCAGCATATACAGGCAGGGACGAAACATCAGCTTATCTTTATCGCCTCCGTTGCAGATGATAACCCGATGCTGGCGTCTGGTGTGGACGGGAACCTGATAACATCCTGCGCTGAGCCAATCGTCATCCAGTGAAATAAAGGCGATGTCTGCGCGATCGATATCTTCGGTAGGTAAAAAGCAGATGTCCTGATGCCACTCATTTGCCAGGCGGGAGATGATGATTTTCAGCCCATGTTCGAAATGACTATTTTCTTCCTTGATAGCGATACTTAACATTGACGAGGTCCTGAACAGCAGGGAAGGGGTTGGGGAATGTTAAGCAAAATCATTAATTTTCTAAATACTTGTAACCTTAAATCCCGCATTATGCTGGCTGAGTTATTACCAGGTGATTTCCTGGAACCCCATGAACGACCAGAAAAAAACAACATTCGTACACTTCGTCAGCAACCGGAACAAAAGGCATTGACTCAGCAGGCGCTGACCGTATAATTCACGCGTTTCATCTGCATGAAGTCATCACTTCTCTATGCGCCCTTAGCTCAGTTGGATAGAGCAACGGCCTTCTAAGCCGTAGGTCGTAGGTTCGAATCCTACAGGGCGTACCATTTCGATAAAATATCCTCCCGGCAAAGTTTTATTCCAGTAGGCATAACGTCTACATCAGCGGCTCTGAATTTCACTTTTTCTGCAGCGTTTTGGGGATATAAAAACGGGAGCCTGATCGCTCCCGTTTTCCTGTTTTTCTAACCAATATCACCGCACAACAAGTACGGGGCATTTGGCATGACGTACTACGGCAGCGGCGGTTGACCCCAACAGATAGGTGCTGAAACCCGGTTTATGGGATGCAATGACGATCAATTCGGCGTCCACGGCATCTGCCAGTTTAAGGATCTGATCTTTCGGTGGGCCATAAACCACATGGGTCTGCGTTCTGCCGGCGGGGATATTGAATTGCTTAACAATGTCGTCGAGCTTTTCGGTGGCTTTCGCCTGTATACCACTTCTGTCCGGGAACTCGTTGGAGTAGGCAAGCCCGAGTGATGCGTAGAACGGAACGGTAGGAATGACCGCTAAAAAATGGACCTTAGCGGTTTTTGCATGCGCTTCAACCTGCGGAATAACATGGCGAGTTAAATCGGCTTCAGAGATATCAATGGGCACCAGAATAGAGCGATACATATTCACTACCTCCTGTTTGTTTACCTCTGTCCTGAGTGTAGCGAACTTTATTTCTGTATAATAAGTGACCAGATCAAGATTGTGCGCGCATTTTGATATTCATGAATGTTATGTGATGAAGATACAACAACCACAATGGTGATTATTATTCGGCCAGCACAATAACATCTCCTGTCGCGGGGGCTTCTTGTCCTGGTAACCACAAACGTCCCCACGCGCCGGTGCAGTGGCAGCCGAGAAGTTTTTCTGGCTGCTGTTGTTTAATAAATCGTCGGGTTTGCCATAACGTATAGGGCGATGCGCAGCGTAAATGGAAGCCGCCGACCAGGGCATGAATTTTGCTGATGCCCGTTATTTGCTGGCAGTGAGCGACGATATTGGCGATGCCCCGGTGTCCGCAGCCGGTAATGATGACTAATCCACGGTCTGACTTGTATATCAATACCCCTTCGTCAGTGATGTAGTCGCGTTGGGGAGGATTCTCATTGATGACACCGTAGGCCTGCGGTGCGGATACGGATATTTCTCCTGACCACAGAAAGCGTTCGCTAAGGGGCAAAGGCTCACGGGAGTACGCCATCTGCAGACGAGAGTAATCATTATCGCGCGATAATTTCTTGATTTTACGGGTATATCCTGCAAGCGTGAACGCAGCGTAACGTTCGCAGGCAATGTGTGGATGACAGATGATGCGGCTGTTATCGGGAAGCCACGGGACGCCGCCACAGTGATCATAGTGACCATGTGAGAGCACGACAGCGGTTAACTGAGACAAGTCTACGCCCATTAATGCGGCATTGTGCCTAAAACTGTCATCAGGCCCGGTATCAAATAATATCGTGGTGGTTTCATCCTGAACTAACAGACTTAATCCAGGTTTTGCCCGTAGGACTTTTTCTGCACCGCGGGCGCGCCTGTTTTCAAGTAACACCGTAAGGGTTAAAGCCATGCCTGACTCCAGCGTTAAAGCAGCATACTGTAACGCACAGAATGTAAGAGCGCTGTGATCTCAGCGCTCTTTGGGACGGTTAAAATTGACACTAACCACGGGAAAGCGCGCAGGCTATGTTGCTATCCTGGCCCGCACGCGTGTCTTGGTGGAGAGATGGATTACCCTTGCGTTGCTGCCTGTTCGCGATGTTTTTTCGCCTGCAGCTCATGTGAATATGAATGACTGTTATTCATTGACTGATGAACGACCATCGCTTTTTCATGTTCATTCATTTGCGAAAAAGACGGTGCACTAGCCCGCGTGGATTGGCTATTCTGCACCTGTGCTTTATGTGTTTGTGCCATTTGCTGATGAGCAGGTGTATCGCTGTTATTCATCATCTCGTGAGCCATAGCTGCCTGCTGATGCGTTGTGGATGTTTCTGCCGCATTAACGCCAACTGAGATAAAAAAGGCGATAGCTAAAAAGGAAGATATCTTATTCATCATATTTCTCCAGTGTCGGTTTACAGGAGAATTATAATAATCAGGGGCTGTCAGTGAGGTGACAGGATTATGACGATGATGTCAGAGAATAATAATATTAATATCAGGTTTAATCGATGGCGCATTAGCGCCACCAATAATTATTAAGCGGCATATTTGGGTAATGTCAGAATAAAGCGGGTAGCGCGAGCGTCGGATGTCACGGAGACTTTTCCCTGGTGGGCAATCACAATCGATTTCACTATCGCCAGGCCAATACCGCTACCTTCGCCTTTACGCTGTCGTGAGGGATCGACGCGATAAAACCGGTCAAAGAGTCGTGGCAGATGTTCCGCGGCTATTGGCGTACCAGGATTTTCCACAATAATATGCACGAGATCATCAGCCTCTTTCACTCGCACGGTGACAGATTCGCCTTTGGGCGTATAGCGCATTGCGTTAGAGAGCAGGTTGCTCATTGCCCGGCGTAACATTAACGGGTCGCCAGAAACCCGGCATGCCCGACCTTCAAAGCGCAGGCTGACTTCGCGTTCTTCCGCCCAGGCTTCGAAAAAGTCGAACACTTTACTGACCTCATCCGCAAGATTCAGCGCTGTTTTTTCCGGGATCAACTGATTATTGTCTGCCTGTGCCAAAAACAACATATCACTCACCATCTTCGACATACGCCCAAACTCTTCGAGATTAGAGTAGAGCACATCTTCCAGCTCTTTCGTGCTGCGGGGATGGCTGAGGGCAATTTCTGTTTGCGTGACCAGGTTGGTGATTGGCGTGCGGATTTCGTGAGCAATATCAGCAGAAAAATTGGACTGACGTTTAAACACATCTTCGATTCGTTCGATCATATGATTAAATGACTCGACCAGTTGCTCAAGCTCAATCGGCACGGCCTGCGGGTCCAGGCGAACATCGAGATCTTTAGAGGTGATATTTTGGATGCGCCGACTGACATTACGGATCGGTTCATGACCTTTATAGACGGCGAACAGCACAATAAAAACAATCATCATGCTAATTAACGATGCTGTCATGATCAGTTTGTTTTTCAGATCGTTAATATAGTGCAGATGAAAATCAATCGATAACGCCATAAACAACGTATAGGCCGGTTTTCCGTCTGGCAACTGCCCAATGGGTAAACGAATCATTCGCCAGTTGGAGGACGCGTTTTTCCCGTGCGCATGTTCTGATGTTTGCAGCGTTGGGCCGGAAATTAAAAAGACATTACGGGTATGTGCATTTTTATCCGGCGTTGCCGAGGCGATAAACTGACGAAGATCCGGCGCATTAGGTGAATGGAAAATGGCCCTCTGATTGGCATCTTCCAGAGAAATAATGACGTTAGAATAACCCGAAACTACGTTTTTTAGTGTTTCCAGCCGACGCGATTCCGGTTCGTTCGGGTGGTTAATAATACGCTCCAGCGTCGCGCTGATCTCTTTTAAATCATTGATATCCTGCTCTGCGAAATGGACTTTCACCGAGTGGATCATTATCCATGCGAAAGCGAAAAATGAGGCGATAGTCGCCAGACTGATAAAAAAGGTTAACCGTGTTGCCAGCGAAAAAGGGCGCTGTAATCGTTTAGTTGCCATCCGGCACCTCAAGCATGTACCCCACGCCACGCACGGTCTGAATCAGTTTCGGCTCAAAGTCATTATCGATTTTGGCCCGCAGACGCTTCACGGCGACATCAATCGCATTGGTGTCGCTGTCAAAATTCATATCCCAAACCTGAGAGGCAATCAGCGAACGCGGCAACACTTCTCCCTGATGACGCAGGAAAAATTCAAGCAGCGTAAACTCTTTACTGGTCAGGGTGATGCGTGTGCCGTTGCGGGTGACCTTTCTGCTGACCAGATCGACCATTAAATCCGCGACCTGAAACTGACTTTCGACAATGACCGCGGCTCCCCGTCGCAGCAGCGTTCTGACCCGCGCCAGCAATTCTGCAAAGGCAAACGGTTTAACCAAATAATCATCAGCCCCCAGCTCCAGACCTTTGACCCGATGCTCAATGGTACCCAGTGCGGTGAGTAGCAGAATGGGCATGCCTTTATTGGCGGTGCGCAGCATCCGCACGATATCCCAGCCGTTTACATCGGGCAGCATGATGTCGAGAATGAGCAGGTCATAATCACCGGTCATTGCCAGGTGATATCCGTTCAGACCGTTGTCCGCCAAATCCACAACAAAACCCGCTTCCGTCAGGCCTTTCGTCAGGTATTCGCCGGTTTTTTTTTCATCTTCGACAATCAAAATCTTCATGACATTCTCCATCACGCACTGGCTGTGCGGATTTTCAATTCTAGAGAAGGCGGATCGGATAGCAATCGGTTATTGGGAAAATGACAGTTTTGTCATTTTCCTGTCACCGCTTAAACAGAGTCATTCAGGTATAAATTCACACATCTTTTATGGTTATCAGTCCGGTCTGGACGAGAAGAACTATGTACAAATTTAAGCTTCTTACCCTCAGCGCTATTTTTGTTCTGGCTGGCTGCTCGTTGGCTCCGGACTATCAACGTCCGGCATTGCCGGTTCCGCAGCAATTCTCCTTAAGTCAGCACACGCTGGTTTCGGCCCCGACGGGATATCAGGATACGGGCTGGCGTAACTTTTTTGTTGACTCCCAGGTGAAGGCGTTGATTGGTGAGGCGCTGGTCAATAACCGTGATTTACGCATGGCGGTACTGAAGGTTCAGGAAGCGAAAGCGCAATACGGTGTGACGGATGCCGATCGTTACCCACAGCTTAACGCTGGCTCCAGCGGTACCTATAGCGGGAAATTAAAAGGCGATAGCAGCACCAACCGGGAATTTGAAGCGGGACTGAATCTCAGTTTCGATCTGGATTTCTTTGGTCGACTGAAAAATATGAGTGAAGCCGATCGGCAGAATTTTTTCGCCAGTGAAGAAGCGCGTCGAATGGTGCATATCTCATTAATTTCTAATGTGGCGCAAAGTTATTTCAACCAGCGTCTGGCTTATGCGCAACTGCAAATTGCCGAAGAAACGTTGCAAAACTACCAGCGCTCTTATGCGTTTGTCGAGAAACAGTTGATGACCGGCAGTACGAACGTGCTGGCACTGGAGCAGGCTCGCGGCGTGATTGAAAGCACACGCAGCGATATTGCCAAACGTCAAGGCGAACTGGCGCAGGCGAACAACGCACTGCAACTATTACTGGGGACGTACGGGAAATTACCGGACGACCGCGTGCGCAGTCGCGGTGATATAAAACCCGTGACACTGCCCCCCGCACTCCCATCGCAAATATTATTGCAGCGCCCGGATATTATGGAGGCCGAACATGGATTGCTGGCGGCGAACGCCAATATTGGCGCTGCACGAGCCGCATTTTTCCCATCGATTACGCTGACCAGCTCTGTATCCAGCAGCAGTGGCGATCTCTCCAGCCTCTTTAATGCGGCCAGCGGCATGTGGAATTTTGTCCCGAAAATAGACATTCCGATCTTTAACGCTGGACGTAATCAGTCAAATCTCGATTTAGCAGAAATCCGCCAGCAGCAATCGGTGGTGAATTACGAGCAAAAAATTCAGAACGCATTTAAAGAAGTTGCGGATGCACTGGTGTTGCGTCAAAGCCTTGCCGATCAAATTACCGGACAACAGCGTTATCTGGACTCATTACAAATCACGCTGCAACGCGCTCGTGCACTCTATCAACATGGTGCGGTTAGTTATATCGAAGTACTGGACGCCGAGCGTTCTTTATTCACTACACAGCAATCGTTGCTCGACCTTAACTATGCCCAACAGGTTAATGAAATTAAGCTGTTTGCTGCCTTAGGCGGTGGCTGGGTTGAATGATCTTTAATCTTAAATTCTCAGGAGTATATTGCATGAAAACTACCGCTAAAGCCGCTTTGTTTACTGTGTTATCTGTAGTCATGTTTAACGCTCAGGCCAATGAACATCAGCATGGCGAGATGATGAATATGGCGCCTGCGGCCCAGCAGGAGCAAGTGATTAGTGCGACAGGCGTGATTGAATCTATTGATATGGATAGCAAAAAAGTCACGATTAAACATGAACCTATTCCCGCAGTGAACTGGCCGGCAATGACGATGCGTTTCACGCTGGTATCTGATACCAGGGCCGACGATATTCAGCCAGGCGATAAAGTTGCATTTACGTTTGTTCAGCAGGGAAATCTCTCTGTCTTACGCGATATTCACATCAGTAAATAACGGATCTCGCTGGTCTCTTTTATTCTTGCCCGGGTTTTCCTGGACACGGGCGAGACTATCGCGCAATGGAAATCACTATGGCGTCTTTAAATATTAAAAATACCGCGCTTATTCTCGGCAGCATGATTGTCGGCGGAATTATTTCTGTCGGTGTGTATACCTATTATTCATCCGCAAAAGTATCGGCCGATACCGGCGCTGCTCAAAAAAAAGAAGAGCGTAGAGTTTTATTCTGGTACGACCCCATGTATCCCAATACGCGGTTTGATAAACCGGGTAAATCTCCGTTTATGGATATGGATTTGATCCCGAAATATGCCGATGAAGAGACGGCGAGTACATCCACACCGGGTGTGCGTATTGACCCGACACAGACTCAGAATCTGGGGCTAAAAACCGAACCCGTGCGCCGTGGGCCATTGCAATATGCACAAACTTTCCCGGCGAACGTCAGTTATAACGAATATCAATTTGTCATTGTCCAGGCGCGTTCGGCAGGCTTTATCGAGAAAGTTTATCCGCTGACTGTGGGCGACAAAATTAAGCAGGGCTCGCCGCTTATCGATCTGACAATTCCTGACTGGGTAGAAGCACAAAGTGAATATTTACTGCTGCGGGAAACGGGCGGCAGCGCGACGCAGGTTGAAGGTATTCTGGAGAGATTACGCCTGGCGGGAATGCCGGAGGCGGACATTCAACGCTTGAAAGCGACGCGGAAAATTCAGACCCGCTTTACCCTGAAGGCCCCTATTGATGGGGTGATTACCGCGTTTGATTTACGTACTGGTATGAACATCTCAAAAGATAATGTGGTCGCGAAAATTCAGGGAATGGATCCGGTTTGGGTCAGTGCTTCAGTCCCGGAATCTATCGCCTGGCTGATTAAAGACGCCTCGCAATTCACCATTACCGTACCTGCCTGGCCGGGTAAATCCTTCACCATTAGCAAATGGAGTATTTTGCCGAGTGTGGATTCCACGACGCGCACGCTCCAGCTTCGTCTACAGGTTAATAACCCGGATGAGGCCCTTAAGCCGGGAATGAATGCCTATCTGCAACTAAAAACGCAAAGCGAGCCGATGCTGCTGATCCCGTCTAAAGCGCTGATTGATACCGGTACCGAACAGCGGGTTATCACCGTCGATAATGAAGGACGATTTGTACCTAAGCAGGTAGCCGTATTCCATGAGTCTCAGGGGTTAACGGCCATTCGCTCTGGTTTGAGCGAAGGTGAAAACGTGGTGTCCAGCGGTCTGTTTCTGATCGATTCCGAAGCGAATATTTCTGGCGCCCTGGATCGTATGCGCGCCCAGGCAAACGGGACGCTCGCTGTACCCGCGATGCCAGCCCAGGCGACCCATTCACACTGAGGACATGATAAATGATTGAATGGATTATTCGCCGCTCGGTGGCAAACCGTTTCCTGGTGATGATGGGGGCGCTGTTTCTCAGCATCTGGGGCACCTGGACCATTGTGAATACGCCGGTTGACGCACTGCCCGATCTCTCTGATGTGCAGGTGATCATCAAAACCAGTTATCCGGGGCAAGCGCCGCAAATTGTTGAAAATCAGGTGACCTATCCGCTGACCACCACCATGCTGTCGGTGCCGGGAGCGAAAACGGTGCGTGGTTTCTCGCAATTTGGCGACTCTTACGTATATGTCATTTTTGAAGACGGGACCGATCCTTATTGGGCGCGCTCCCGTGTCCTGGAATATCTCAACCAGGTGCAGGGGAAATTACCCGCTGGCGTCAGTGCTGAAATGGGACCGGATGCGACAGGGGTCGGCTGGATATTTGAATATGCGCTGGTGGATCGCAGCGGCAAACATGATCTTGCCCAATTACGTTCCCTGCAGGACTGGTTCTTAAAATATGAATTGAAAACTATCCCTAACGTGGCGGAAGTTGCCTCGGTGGGTGGTGTGGTCAAAGAGTACCAGGTTGTCATCGATCCGATGAAGCTGACGCAATATGGCATCAGTCTGGGTGAGGTGAAATCGGCGCTGGATGCCTCAAACCAGGAAGCCGGTGGTTCATCTGTCGAAATGGCAGAAGCGGAATATATGGTCCGCGCCAGTGGGTATCTGCAGTCCCTTGATGACTTTAATAATATCGTGCTGAAAACTGGCACAGATGGCGTTCCGGTCTATCTGCGTGATGTTGCCCGCGTACAAATTGGGCCGGAAATGCGCCGCGGGATCGCCGAGCTGAATGGCGAAGGCGAAGTGGCAGGAGGCGTAGTGATCCTGCGCTCCGGTAAAAATGCGCGCGAGGTGATCTCCGCGGTTAAGGCTAAACTTGAAACGCTGAAGAGCAGTCTGCCAGAAGGCGTTGAAGTAGTTACAACATACGATCGCAGTCAACTGATCGATCGCGCGATTGATAACCTGAGCTACAAGCTGCTGGAAGAGTTTATCGTTGTAGCGCTGGTGTGCGCGCTGTTCCTGTGGCATATCCGCTCGGCGCTGGTGGCCATTATTTCTCTGCCGCTGGGACTGTGTATCGCGTTTATCGTGATGCATTTCCAGGGACTGAACGCCAACATTATGTCGCTTGGGGGGATAGCCATTGCGGTCGGGGCGATGGTCGATGCCGCAATCGTGATGATTGAGAACGCGCATAAGCGGCTGGAAGAGTGGGGGCATCAGCATTCGGGTGAAACGCTGGATAACGAAACTCGCTGGAAAGTCATCACCAACGCCTCGGTGGAAGTCGGTCCGGCGCTGTTTATTAGCTTACTGATTATCACGCTGTCGTTTATCCCTATCTTCACCCTTGAAGGGCAGGAAGGGCGGTTGTTTGGTCCGCTGGCGTTTACCAAAACCTACGCTATGGCAGGTGCTGCGTTTCTGGCCATTGTGGTGATCCCGATCCTGATGGGATTTTGGATCCGTGGCAAGATCCCGGCGGAAAGCAGCAACCCGCTTAACCGTTTCCTGATTCGTATTTACCACCCGTTATTGTTGAAAGTGCTGCACTGGCCGAAAACGACCCTGCTGGTGGCGGTGCTGTCGATCCTGACCGTCATCTTCCCGCTGAATAAGGTTGGGGGCGAATTCCTACCGCAGATTAACGAAGGCGATCTGTTGTATATGCCTTCAACCTTGCCGGGGATTTCCGCAGCGCAGGCGGCAGATATGCTGCAAAAAACCGATAAGCTCATCATGACGGTTCCTGAAGTGGCGCGCGTGTTTGGTAAAACCGGTAAAGCTGAAACGGCGACCGACTCCGCGCCGTTGGAAATGGTGGAAACCACCATCCAACTGAAGCCGCAGGATCAGTGGCGTCCGGGGATGACGATGGACAAAATCATTGAGGAACTGGACAAAACCGTTCGCTTACCGGGGCTGGCGAATCTGTGGGTCCCGCCAATTCGTAACCGTATCGATATGCTCTCTACGGGGATTAAAAGTCCTATCGGTATTAAGGTTTCGGGTACCGTGTTGTCGGATATTGACGCCACGGCAGAGCAAATCGAAGAAGTCGCAAGAACGGTGCCTGGCGTGGCATCCGCATTGGCTGAACGTCTGGTCGGCGGACGTTATCTTAGCGTAGATATTCATCGTGAAAAGGCCGCCCGTTATGGGATGACCGTCGGCGATGTGCAACTGTTTATCACCTCAGCGGTAGGCGGTGCCATGGTAAGTGAAACGGTTGAAGGTATCGCCCGCTATCCGATCAATCTGCGTTATCCACAAAGCTATCGCGATAGCCCAGAAACGCTACGGCATCTGCCGATACTGACGCCAATGAAACAGCAAATCACGCTGGCTGATGTTGCAGATGTGCAGGTGGTTTCGGGGCCGTCGATGTTGAAAACCGAGAACGCGCGGCCAACCAGTTGGATCTATATTGATGCCCGCGATCGCGACATGGTGTCGGTGGTGAACGATCTGAAAAAAGCGATTGCTGAAAACGTCCAGCTAAAACCGGGAACCAGCGTGGCATTCTCCGGGCAGTTTGAGCTGCTTGAGCGCGCCAGCCACAAGCTTAAACTGATGGTGCCGATGACGCTGATGATTATCTTCGTGCTGCTGTATCTGGCATTCCGTCGTTTTGGCGAAGCACTGTTGATTATCACCAGTGTGCCCTTTGCGTTGGTAGGCGGAATTTGGTTTCTCTACTGGATGGGATTCCATATGTCGGTCGCGACCGGGACAGGATTCATCGCACTGGCAGGCGTGGCTGCCGAATTTGGCGTGGTGATGCTGATGTACCTGCGCCACGCCATTGAAGCAGAGCCTGCGCTGGAAAACCCGCAAACCTTTACCGTAGATAAACTGGATGAGGCGTTGTACCACGGAGCGGTACTGCGTGTGCGTCCTAAAGCAATGACTGTCGCGGTCATCATTGCGGGTCTGCTGCCGATTTTATGGGGAACGGGAGCCGGGTCTGAAGTCATGAGCCGTATCGCTGCACCGATGATTGGCGGCATGATCACGGCACCTTTGCTGTCACTGTTCATCATTCCGGCAGCGTATAAGCTGATGTGGCTACACAGGCATCGCACCCAGAAATAGCCCCTGGTAGCGCTCGCCTTCAATCCTTTGAAGGTGGGCGCTATGATTCCAGCGCCTTCACCCGTTTACGGTACTCACCAGGCGTACAGCCGAATTCACGCAGAAAAACTTTGTGAAAAGATGACTCACTGGCATATCCCACCGATTCGGCAATCACGACCAACGGCTGGGCGCCGCGCGACAGCATCTGGGCGGCGAATTGCAGACGCAATGTAGTGAGTACGGCGAGCGGCGTGGAGTTTGAAACCTCGCGAAACAGTTGAGCAAAACTGGCCCGGGACATATGCGCGCGCTGCGCCAGTTCTTCAACACTCCAGGGATGTGCGGGTGATTCCAGCATCTGGAACACCACCGCTCCCAGTCGGGGATGTAATAGCAGATTCAGCACATTTTTGGCAGGGGGGGCCTGAGATAACCATTCGCGAACGGCAAGCGTGAACAGCGTGGCGCATTGCTGGCTGCACACAACGTTGGAACCGGGCAGCATGCTCAATGATTCCTGCTGCATCAGCCCGATCATCGCCTTAAGCCAGTGGTAACCGGGGCTATTTTCGCCAGGTGCCAGCAGCAAAACTTCCGGCAGCGCGGTTAAAAAATAGCGGGAGGATGTCTGTAGTTGCAGACTTCCGCAGACAATATGCGTTTGCTCTTCACCTGACTGGCACAACCGATGCGCGGAGTTTTGCGGCAAGATGACTACCGTACCAGGACGCAGTGTATAAGAGTTGCCATCAGGCATCTCCAGTAAAGCGCTACCCTGGGTTACCGTATGCCAGCGGATCACGGATAACTCACCTGCTGCATGAGGGAGTTGCCAGTCTCTGCTCAATACGCAGTTTTGATCAATAGAACCCTGCGGATCGTTAAGCATTAGCAAGCGGCTAAGTGCATCCATAAAGACTCCTGAACAATTTTTATTGTTGTTGATAGAACCGTAATTATCGCCATATTTTTACATTAAATTAATTTTATCAAATAGTTACTTTTTGTTTTTTTTGGCAGATTTTTGGTTTTTATTATTTGGTCTTAGACGATTGAACAAAAAATTGCGCGTTATGGATATGCTGGCCTGACAGGGCACTGCCTATAATCCAGAGTAACAAATGAACAATGACTTTGCGGAGAGGCAGCATGAAACAATATCAGGCGATCATTATTGGATTTGGCAAAGCAGGTAAGACGCTGGCGGCTACGCTGGCAAAGACGGGCTGGCGGGTAGCAATTATTGAGCAATCCAACACCATGTATGGCGGAACATGCATTAATATCGGCTGTATTCCAACCAAAACCCTGGTACACGATGCTGAGCTGCAGCATGACTTTGCAACTGCGATGCAGCGTAAGGCTTCCGTGGTCAGTTTTCTGCGCGATAAAAACTTCCATAATCTGGCCAATCTGGAAAATGTGGACGTGATTGAAGGGCGTGCTGAATTTGTCGACAACCATACCGTGCGGGTAATGCAGTCGACAGGAACGCTTGAGCTGAGCGGTGAGAAGATTTTTATTAATACCGGTGCACAGTCGACGATTCCTGATATTGAGGGATTATCCAGTACGCCGGGCGTCTTTGACAGCACCGGGTTGCTGAATTTGACCCAACGCCCACAGCGCCTGGGTATCCTGGGGGGTGGCTATATCGGCGTTGAGTTCGCGTCGATGTTTGCCAACTTCGGCAGTCAGGTCACTATTTTTGAGGCTGCACCGCTGTTTTTGCCCCGTGAGGACCGGGATATCGCCGATGCGATCGCTGATATTTTACGCGATAAAGGCGTAGAGCTGATCCTCAATGCTAAGGTGCAGTCGGTTTCGTCTCATGATGGCGCGGTGCAGCTACAGATGCCGGAAGGGGAACAGGTTGTTGACGCACTGCTGGTCGCATCAGGCCGCAAGCCGGCGACGGAACAGCTGCAACTGAAAAAAGCCGGTGTCGATGTGAACGATCGTGGCTGCATTATTGTGAATAAATATTTGCGGACGTCGGCGGATAACATCTGGGCTATGGGAGATGTAACAGGGGGGCTGCAATTTACCTATATCTCACTGGACGACTTCCGTATTGTGCGTGATGGCCTGTTAGGCGAAGGGGTGAGAAACACCGGCGATCGGCAAAATGTGCCATATTCCGTCTTTATGACACCACCACTTTCCCGCGTGGGGATGACAGAAGAGCAGGCCCGTGCCAGCGGTGCGGCGGTACAGGTGGTGACGCTTCCCGTCGCTGCGATTCCACGGGCGCGAGTCATGGATGATACGCGTGGTGTACTTAAAGCTGTGGTGGACACGGATACGCAGCAGATATTAGGTGTCTCACTGCTGTGTGTGGATTCGCATGAGATGATTAATATCATTAAAACTGTGATGGATGCCGGGTTACCTTATACCGTGTTGCGTGACCAAATATTTACCCATCCAAGTATGAGTGAGTCATTAAACGATCTGTTTTCTCTCGTTCAATAATAAATATAGAGTCTGCATCTTTGCCCCACCTGTGTGGGGGTTTTTTGGCCCACGTCAGTGTATCCGCTATTTCAGCGGCACCTTCTGATGTCGAAGAGGACATTGCTAAACTGGCGCAAGAAAAGCTGGCATCATCATGGAAAATTACTTCGATGAGAATTGATAGCAGTACTTATGTCACTGCAATTTTGTACAAGTAGGATTGCCGTCATGGAAAAATATCTTCGTTTACTGGGGCAGGGGGATCGAATTGGATTAACCTTGACCGATTAGCCGTTGGTCAGGATTGATGGGGGAAATTCTGGCATTTGCAACGCCGGTGGTCACCTTGTTGTTTTTAATTACCACACCAGAAGTATGGGTTATGCTATTGGGTGATTTACACTACGGCTTTCCGTATTTATCGGGGGCGGGACGTCTGGTGCTAAAAAACACGTTAATGTTGGCTGGGGCAATGATGATAATTGCTGATTCTGCCCGGGCAATCGTTAAACAACGGTATTGAATTTTTAACGCTGTGCCCTCTGTAAGAGAGTTTGCCACTCTAATTTAATTCGGTATTTACCGGGGCCAGCATCATGCTGGCCTTTTTATCACTTAAGTTAAATTACGATTAATATACCTGAATGATACATTCATTCCTGTGAAATGAGACGTAATGGTATTGGTATCAGTTGGCTAATGACCACCTGCTGGATATTGTGCCTATAGGTTCAGCACCCCCCGTCCACGCTCTGTATTGTCAACTCCTTAGTTTTACAGCATTTTTTCTATTTTATTTCTATGCGATTATTGCTATTTATTATCTCAAAATCGCATTTTGAAAAGTCTTGTTATTCGCTTTTGTTATAGCTATTGCGTAGGTTTGCATGGTTTTAGGCATGGCTTAAGCTAAAATTAATTCTGATTAAATGTTTTTACGTATCAATAAGTGACGAAAGATAGTTAAAAACTTAAGTTTTAATCAACTGTTCGACATGGAATCCACTATGGTAATTAGGCACCAGGGGTGGATGCTGATCTCGCGTTTTTGTCTGTCATCAGACCGGGGTCGAGACATATCTTAAATATGGAAATAAGGGTTTTAGAATGAACTTTGGATTAGCAAAGGACAACAAGTTTGAGATCATCGCTATCCTTCGTGAAGAGCTGCATAAGAAGACGAAGCTGGAAGTTTTATGTGAAAACACCAGCGTCATCACGCAGTTAGAAAGGATCGATTTCGAACGCTTTGTGGTCACCGGTCATGAAGACATCATTCCTGAAAAGATCCAATACTTTATCCTGCACAGTGACAGCGGGATTATAAAATTTAGCGCCAGATTTGAAGCCACCCCATCAACAGGTGCTGAGGCAGGATTATCCTACCTCATCCCGGATATGATTTTCTTTGCCCAACAGCGACAGAATCAGCGGTTTTCTTTTCTGAAGGGGTTCGATTTTTTCTGTTTTGGTCGTTACAAAAACGGAGAGAACTACTCACTTAAGATTAAAAACATCTCTCAGGGTGGTTGTGCGTTAATCGCTAAAGATGTTAATGCCCGTTTTCTTTACAAGGATGCAGTGATTAAAAATGCTGCTCTGGATTTTGATACGTTCGGCAGTTTTCAGCTTGATCTAAAAGTCATTGATGTCGTCGCGATCAACGAATTTGATGAGGATAATCAATTGTATTCCTGTCATCAGGTTTCTTGCGAGTTCGATTTTAAGAACCGTCGTGAAGAGGCTGAAGTTGAGAAAACCATTATTAAATTTTTAATGAGTAATAAAATTAGAAGCTTATAAGGAGCGGTGAACAGGATGTTGATGTGTGGCAGTGATAATTTTGTGGGCAACGGTATGTTTGCCTACCTGACAAGCAAACATGTGCCGATAAAAACATTCCAGTTTGAGGATATGTTGCAGCAGTCGTCATTATGCCAGCATCAGACAATGGTTTTTAATATCATTAACAATGAACAGCCTTGTTCTGCCATTGTGCAGTTTTTGAATAAAAACCGGTTCAAGTTTTATAATAGCGTTGTCGTTATCGTTGCTGATAGTTTGGTGGCGAAATTATGTGTTGAATTATTATACGTTGAAAAAACCATAGTATTGACTGAGAAATCCTCATTGCGTGATTTTGCTCAGTTGGCTACGTTGTCGGTCGGGAAATGGAATCCCCGACTGTATCGTTCGCAGAAGAGATTGACGGAAAGAGAACAACAAATCCTCAATCTATTGGTAAGTGGTTATTCTGCCAAGGAAATCTCTGAGTTGGTTAGTCTGAACTATAAGACTATTCAGGCGCATAAGATGAGAGTTGTCGCCAAGCTGGGACTGACTAATACCTCTGATCTGAATAAACTGATTGCCAGATTTACCCACAGCATGTCTTTTTTACCCTAACCTGGCTATTCTTTTCTGATGTAACGCATTTAACAGCAGGTACAACTCGGGAGTGACTTTGACTGGTTTTTAATTTATATGATTTGTAGAGGGAGAGGGGGAATGTTTAATTCCGATGAGGTGCTCACCGCGCTTGAAAAGGCATTGAATACCAGTCAACTTTATATGGTTTATCAGCCTATTTTTAATTTACATACCGAGTGTATTAGCGGATTTGAAGCATTAATGCGGTGGAACAGCCCTCAGATGGGTATGATTTCTCCTGATGTATTTATTACGTTACTGGAAGACAGCGGCAATATATTTTCAATTGAAGATATGGTTGCCAGTCCGCCGTGGAATGTTGCGAGTACCTGGCCCGAACCTCTTGTATTATCAGTAAATATTTCTGCACTTGAATTCTGCGATCCTCTTTTACCTCAACGAATCAGACAAAACCTGGCCGCTTCCGGCCTTCCGGTTCATCGCTGCCAGATTGAAGTAACGGAAACATCGCCGCTGTGTGACAGCCAAATAGCGGCGAAAAATATGACGGAACTGAAGGCAATCGGGGTCAAGTTAGCGCTTGATGATTTTGGTACCGGGCACGCTAATCTTAATTATCTGTTGAAATATCCTTTTGATACCTTAAAAATTGATAAAGAGTTTGTCACCGAAATAGAGCCCGACACTAAATCGACAAGGATTATTGAGGGTATCATTTCTTTAGCGCACAATTTTGGCATTGAAGTCCTGGCCGAAGGGGTTGAAACCCAGTCTCAACTTGATCGCCTGACGCAGATTGGCTGTGACAAAATTCAAGGCTTCTTCATTTCTCCCCCGGTGTTGGCAGAAGAGATTCCTTCACTCTTAGCGCAATATAGCCGTTAATCTCATCCCTCTTTGTTGTTCCCCTTAGTCTGAATTCTTTCGCGTTGTCGGGTGGCGGTGCCTGTGCCTTATCCGACCTGCAAGAACGAACACTAATCCGTAGGCGTGATAAGTGCAGCGTTTCAGGCAGCGCTGTATTCTGGAGTGACAAAAAAAGCCCCCTGTGAACAGGGGGCTTGCGAGTTTATGCCTGCTTAAAACGATTTCTTAAAGCCAATCGACGCATTGACCGGGGCTTCAACCTGCGATTTATTGCTGCCGTTGCTGAACTGTGTCCCCAGTTCGCCGTAGACCTGCAGATTACGGTCGATAGACCACGACAGACCCGCTGCAACCTCGGTGCTGGAGTACTGCTGTGAAGATTCCAGCGTGGTGGTGGCGACCGCGTTGCTGAAGTGCGTTTTATCTTTGGAACCCAGACCCTGCCAGACGTTGACCCGGCCGTACGGCTGGAACTTGCCATGGTTGGTGTCGTAGTCCGCGACCAGACGCACGCCCAGACGCGCGGTAAACGAATCGGCGGTATCCATTTTCACTTTCGTTTGGGTCACACCATCCAGCGTGCTGTTATCAAAGTTGCTGTACTGATAGATCAACTGGGCCTGCGGCTCCAGGCTCCAGGCGCTGGCACCTAAACGGAATGCTTTACCCACTTCAGTTGAGGCCGTCAGCGTATTGCCTTTGACGGTGTAAGAGCCGTTGTTACCCGATGCTGACAGGCGGGATTTATGGTTCCCGTATTGCAGCACGTTATCGACATACATACCGTCACCAGAGAACCAGGTAGCATAACCGCCAACGTAAAATGCGTTGTCGTCGATGTTGCCGCCTTTGCCGTTGCTGCCCGTTTTACTGCCTTTTACATTGCTGTCGATATCCAGAATGCTGGTATACATACCGGCTTTCCAGCTTTCATTGGCGTACATATCGACGCCGACCTGAATACCCATGGTATGGGAACTGGTTTGCGTACCGGCTGCATCATCCAGTTTGGTTTTACCGGAATAACCAATCATTCTCGCCCAGGCGCGATTGTCTTCATCAATACCCGGTTTAACCTCATCACCCATACGCTGGTGCATGTTGCCCAACAGACTGATATCCCCCTGGCGAACCACGCTGGCGAGACCGGAATACAGCATGGTTTCCGGACGATATTCACTCCTCAGGTACCAGTTTTCGCCCTGGCCCTGAGCGTTTCCGGCGTGGAGCTGATACTCAAAGGCACCCGCAGCCATACGTTCAGCGACAAGATGGAAGGCATCCCGCGACGTTTGCGCCGTCGTCGTTGCACCGTTGAGCGCCGTGACCACTTCGATACCGTCACCCACGGTCGGTGCGCCAAGGCCGGAGCCGTCGACATCCAGCAGCGTGCTTCCGCTGGCTTTACCGCCATCAATAATCAGGCGATCAGCAATACCTGTGCCGCCGGCATTCTGCCGGGCAGCCATGTTGATAGTGCCTTGTTCGCCGCTGTAATCCCCTTTAACCGTTAAGGTTGTGCCTGGTTGCTGGCCGGTGAGCGACACATCGCCACCGTTGCTCAGCCCTGCGACTGTCTGGTTATAACCCTGGGTATTCAGGGTGGTGCCCGCGACAACATAGTGGTGCGAGGCGGCGCTCAGAGTATTGTTATCACCGGCTTGCAATACCCCGCTGGTGATGAGCGTTGCACCGCTGTAGCTGTTTTGGCCTTGCAGTTCCGTTGTACCGCTACCGGTCTGATGCAGTTGGCCTGCACCACTGATGTTTCCGCTTAACGCCAACGTATCGGCGCGATTAACGTTGAGCACGCCGTTATCAACGATATCCCCTTCAATACTCCCTATCGTACCGCCCGTGCCGAGCTGCAATACACCTTGTTCGATGGTGGTGCCACCGGTGTAGGTGTTATCCAGCGTCAGCGTCAGTGAACCTTTACCGGTTTTGGTCAGTTGACCGTTACCTTCGACTTCCGTCAGCAGGGACACATCATGTCCGTTGGTGTCGAATGTCCCACCACCAGATTCCAGCGTCACCTGACGGGCGGTATCAAACGCTTCACCATATTTCAGCGTACCGCCGTTAAAGGTGATTCCGGTCTCTGCTGCGCCGAGGTTGGTATCGCCTGCAACCTGAAGCGTCCCTGACGTGATAGTCGTGCCGCCGCTGTAGGTGTTGTTGCCCGTCAGAATTAACGTACCGAGGTCGCCTTTATTCAGACCACCGGTACCGCGGATCACGCTGTCAATGGTTGCGGTGTAGTTGACGCCATCGACCGTACCATCACCGACGCGAATCAACGTATTGGCGGTATCGGTAGTAATGGCTTCACCGCCGACGCGATAACCATCGGTAGCGAACTGCGCGCCGCTGATGATGACATCGCCTTTACTGTTATCGACGGTCACATTACCGGCTTCCCCCTGGAAGACGGCGAATGCGGCATCGGTAAACGGTGCGTTCAACGCGCCTTCTGGCGTCGATTCATCGGTGGTCCAGTTGTCGTTCCCCTGGCTTGATTGCCAGATACCGTCACCGCCGTTGATGACGCCGTTGTTTTTCAGCTCGCCATTCTCACCGCCGGTGCCGTCCCAGAAGCGCAGCGTCAGTCCGGCATGATTGACCAGGTTGACCTGATTTTTCACCGATGTCTGCACGTACAGGCTGTCAGCCGCTTCCGGCGCGTTAGCAATATCCATCACATTGTTGGTCAATGTGCCGGTGTAGTTGATGACGCGATAGACACCAACATCAAAGCTACCGCCCGGTGAGGTTTCAATGTTGAGCTTACCGTCGAGCGTCAGGGAGCCATTCACGTCGATCAGGTCGTTGAAAGCACCGCCCGGGGTATAAGCCTGACCAAACTGATAATCCAGTTGGGCGTTATCGCTCAGCGTCAGTGAACCGGTGGTCAGTTTGCCCACGCTGTTGATGGCGGCACCGGCGGTAATATGACCGTCGTCCAGCACATCAACCGCGCCGCCGATAATACCGTTTCCGCCGAGGGTGGCACCCGATTTCACTGTGACCTGTCCGGTAGAAGCAGATTGATTGCCGTTGACCAGCAACACACCCTGATTGACATCCGTGATACCGGTGTAGGTGTTGTCGCCTGTCAGGATTAACGTACCGTTACCCACTTTCACCAGGCTGCCGTCGTTGCCGCTGATAATGCCGCTGATGGTGTCTGGAAGGTGTAGATTCCCCAGCGACAGTTGCTTACTACCCAGTTCGACATTACCCGCACCGGACAATGAACCGATGGAAGTCTTGCTGTTGACTGCGCTGACATCTACCAGACCGCCTGCAAGGTTGACCACGCGGGTATTTTCTGCCATCGCCTCATCGGCCATGGTCATCAGCCCACTGCTGGTCACCATAGCATTTCCGCCGCTGGCATTGTCTTCCAGCGCCAGCGTGCTGTCTTTTGCCACGCTGACCGTCGCGTCCCCGGCTGTTGCATTGTTTGAGAGTACGGCTTTGGCTTTACCTGTCAGATTCAGTTTGGCACTGGCTGCTGTGACGGTATCGGCCAGCGTTAACAGGCTGTCGGCAATGTTCATGGTCAGTGATTGCAGACGGGTGTCTGCGCCGCTGACGTTGAGCGTTGCCCCATTATTAACCGTGATGGTGCTGCTCTCGTTGCTGCCGAACACGCCGGTTTTGCTGGCATTGACCGTCACATTGTTGCTATTACCGGTACCGGCAATTTCTGTGTCGCCTTTGTAGCTGTTGGCACGGTCGAGCGTCAGAATACTGCCGGCATCGCTTGAGCTACTGGTGACTTTCAGTTTGCCATCACCGGTAATCTCCCCGGTCGGCGTGAAGTGGTGCGAATTGAGATCGAATACGGCCGCATTAGCATTGGCGCCCAGCTCGATGGTGCGATTGCTGATCAAATCCGCGCCTAATTGTAGCGTCGAGGCGTTGTTAATCGCCAAATCGGTTCCGCTCTGTCCGAGGTTGTTGTCGGAGGAGATCTGCAACGTACCGCCATCAATGCGCGTACCGCCGCGATACGCGTTATCACCACTGAGGATCAGACGACCGAGGTCGGTTTTCACCAGTGTCAGTTTGTCGTTGGTGCTGGCTTCACGAAGAATTGACTCAATGGTTGCCGTAAAGTTTTGTCCCGCACCGCCGGCGCCTACGCGTAGCAACAGTTCACCGGTCCCCGGCGTCTGCCCCGCATGGGTGGCATTTTCTGTGGTGGCCCAGGCGTTAAGTGCATCGCCTTTTACGACGTAACCATCGGCATCAAACTGCGCCCCGGAGAAGTTAACTTCACCTGCAGCGTTATCCACGGTAACGGTACCGCCTTTGGTGGTGAAGACGGCAAATGACTTCTGCGCCCACGGGGCGTTGCCCTCACCGGTGGATGTTGTCCAGTTGTTGTCGCCCTGAGCGCCGATCGCCATCCATTTGCCATCGCCACCGTCAATCTTGCTGTTGCCTTCGATGCCGGATGCGCCGTGACTCTGATTGACGGTTGCGCCATCCCAGAATTGTAGGGTAACGCCGTTGGCGTTCACCAGGTTGACCTGTTTGTCGATAGAGGTCTGGACAAAGATGTTGCTCTTATCCTGAGTGTCCGGTACAGCTCCTAACTCCAGCGTCTGGTTATTCAGCGTACCGCCGTAGTTATAAATACGGTACACACCAGGACCGAAATTCCCGCCCGATGACGTGGTGACATCCAGAGTCCCATCCAGTTGCAGATCGCCTGCGACGTTAATCAGGTCATTCAGCTTACCGCCCGGTGTATAGGCCTGGCCCAGTTCGAAAGCGGAAGTCGTTTTGCTGCCAAGCTGCAGATTACCGTTAATGGATAACGTACCCGCGCCGCCGTCACCAGCGCTAATCGTTGTGGCGTCGTTCATCAACACGTTGCCGCCGATAATGCCATTCCCACCCAGTGTGGAGGTGCCGCTGACGGTGGTTGCGCCACGTGCTGCGCTTTGATCGCCATTCACCAACAGCGTGCCATGGGTGACAGTTGTGTCGCCGGTATAGGTGTTGTTGCCGGTCAGACGGGTAATGCCGCCACCTATTTGCTGCAGTGCACCGATACCGGATATAACGCCGTTCAGCAGGACGTTGTTGGCGCGATTAATTGCCAGTATGCCGTTATCGATGATGTCAGATTCGGTGCTGACTTCGCCCGTGTTTCCGCCGGAACCTAACTGCAACGTACCTGTTTGCGCAATGGTGGTAGAGCCTGTGTAGCTGTTGTTGGCGGTAAAGACCGTGGTGCCGCCCGCCGCACGTTCAAACTTCCCGTCACCGCTGATAGTACCGTTATAGATTTGCGCCGCGGTGTTATCACCCTGGGTATCGAAGATAACCCTGCTGCCTGCGCCCTGGGTTGTGACATTGTAGTCGCCAATACTGGCGGCAGTACTGGTTGGCTCGACATGGTCGCCGGTGCGCAGCGTTGCACCATTGTTTACAGCAATAGTTTTGCTTGCCAGATTCAGGTTTTCAACGATGCGGACATCCGCGTTTGACCCGCTGAGGGTCAGCGAATCCCAGCCGGTGCCAATATTCGTGCCGGTAGTCAGGTTGTCGCTGACCAGCGTTCCAATCTTCGCATCTTTTGTATCGGTGAAGGTGAGGGCGTTGCCCGTACCGGCAGCGGTAATGATGTGGCGCGTGTTCTCCAGCGTCACATTGCCGATGTTGGCTTTATTGTTACCGCCAGTACCGGCGAAATTCACTTCACCGGCATAGGTGCCGCTACGCCAGTTGAAGGTGTCCATACCTTCACCGGTATTGATTACGCCGCTGGTGACACCGCCGCTGATATCAATGGTGTCATTGCCTTTACCAGACTGAATGGCCACCGCAGTGTCGGTGATGGCCTGCAGGGTGCCGGTGTTGGTAATGGCTTTACTGCTGTCACCGCTGGCGTCGATTACCGGGGAGGTGGTGCTGGCAGAGATAATCTTGCCACGGTTGGTTAACGCGCTGACGTTTTTCGCGATGATTGCCGAACCGCCAGCGCTGTCGTGTACGTTAATGTCGGCCTTGGTGTCGATGCGGCCATCAGTATTGGCGCGGATACCGCTGCCTTCACTGTTCAGTACCTCAATGGTATAGCCTGTGCCGATGGTCAGATTGCCCGTTACTGCGTCACCATTGCGCTGTTCAAAGGCGAAGCCGGTACCTTTACCGTTAACGTTAAGGATGTTGTTAAGCCCATCTTTCATGTTCAGGGCTACGCTGGTGCGGATCCCCGCGCCGTCGTTGGAATCGATGGTCACATTTTGCAGTGTGATATTGGTGTTGTTAGCATCGTTTTGAATGCCTGCGCCCGTGCCATCAGCACGGATCTTCACATGCTGCGCTGACAGGTCGCCGGCTTTATCTGCCAGGCGAATACCATCAGCAGTACCGTTGGTGGTAATGCTGTCGCCACTAATGCCGTTAATCTGCAGGCTGGCCCCTTCCGTCAGTAATACGCCAGCGGTGCCATCATCAACCTTAACCTGGCCCAGTTGATTAATTTGCGCACTGGCACCCGACGCGCGAACGCCGATGCCGTTGCTGACATGCAGGGCGCTGGAGGAGTTGTTGGTTAAGCTACCGCCTTGTTGAACGTCCACGCCGATACTGTCGATGCTGGCCAGATCGATAATTGATTTGGTATCGAGGATCAGGTTACCCAGATTTCTCGCTATATAGGCGATCACTTCATTGCCACTGGCTTCAGAGGTGATCTTCGCGTTTGAAGTAAGCGTAGTGCTGGTGGCATTACCCTCTGCGCTGCCATTCAACCGATGCGCCTGGCCATCAACCACCCCGGCAACGGTACGTTCACCTGTTAAATTAATGGTGGTTTTGTCGCTGATATTACCGCTGGCGCCGCCTTCGATGACCAGTGCTGCGGAATCGCTACCCTGCACGGTAAATGTGGCTTCACCAGTATCGACTTGACTGCCTGCACCGGTAGCGAGAACGCCAACGGAGTTCTTACCGCTGAGGGTAAGGTCAAGGTTGGAGCTGGCCTGGCCGCCAGGAGGGGTGGTGTTACCGGCCAGCAATGCGCCATTGGCGATACGGAAAATGGTGGTGCGATCCTGACCGTTGTCATTCATCACCGCCTGACCAATATTGGCGATCGCGTCTTTCCCATACAGATAATAGCCAATCTGATCGGTGTTGTTGAACACCGGGCTACTCAGGCTATCAACGTTAGCAATGGCGTTATCACGCACGTGTACGCCGATGTTCCCGGCCTTGTCCAGCGTAATGTTGGAGTAGACGTTGACCACGGCCTGACCTTTGGCGCCTCCTTCAGCCCAGATGGCGTAGTTACGATCGTTGATGCCACCCGTACCGCCCACGATAATAGAGCCTGTGGCACTGGTGGTTACTTCGGCATTTTTGTTATTGGCGCTGACGTGGATCCCCACGTTATTCGTGCCGTTGACGTTAATCTTGCCGTCGTTGCGGATTTCCTGATTATTTTCCGTGCCGCTGTCACGCACGGAGATGCCGTAGTTCTTGTTGTTCCCCGCATCCCCATTACCATTGATGACGATGTTGCCCGTATTCAGTACGTTGCCTGTTGCGTTGCCGATCAAAATTCCTGCCGCGTTACGGACACCGGTGCCCAACGTGATGAGACCGTTGTTAATAACCTCTTTGGCGCTTTTGGTCATAATTCCGGCGCTCAGGCTGGCACCACCTGGCATGATGACATCCTGGGTCAGGTTACTTGCGTCACGACCAAGGTAAATAGCGGAATCAGCACTGTTGGTAAAGGTCGCATTTCCGGCGACTTCCACGCCAAAGGCGGTGCCGTCACCGTAAGACGCACCGTTTTTACGTCCGTCGACGACGTTAATATTGCCGTTATTGACACCTTTTGCCTCGCCGGACAACTGCATACCAATAGCCAACGTCAGCGAAGTATCAGGTTTATCCTTGCTCCAGGGATCGGCGGCAGATGCGGTGCCGAAGTTATCGGTGGTGATCGCCTGGTTGATGGTGCCTTCGTTGGTGATAACGCTGGTACCTTGTCCCTGCATACCGAATGCGCCGTAGCTGTTAACGTTCTGATTACCATCTTTATCAATGAACAGACCTGAGTTGATAGTCCCGCGGTTGGTTGCCTCGGCGTTTTGCGCCAACATGCCAATCGCCAGGCTTTGCCCGCCAGAACTGCGTAGCGCGTTCAGCTCGCCGAGGTTGTTGATAACCCCACCATCAATGGCTTTCATGACGCCATTGATACTGCCGTCAACGGCAATTATCGCCTCTTTGTTCAGAGTACCGGTGGTGCCAGCGCCGTTGGCATAAATGGCATGCAACTCACCGCGGGCGGCAGTGGCGTTGTTGATATGTGACTCTCCATCGGTCCAGACTTTGTAGTCCCAGGTGAGTTCATCAGACGGCTGACTGGAATTAATTAAGCTATCGATATACCCGGCATACTTTGCTTGTGCTGCTGTGACGGTGGTGACCTCTTCAGCCTCCAGCCACAATTGGATTTGGCTGACCTTATCGCCATTGGCATTTTCTGCGGCGTCGGCACTTCTGCCCAACAGGAAGTCGTTAAAATCAGCCAACTCCTGCGTACTGGTAATGGTGAATGTGCGCACCCCGGTTTCGATAACCTTGCCATCTGCATCATAGCCATAAGTCATCAGCGACACATCATCGCCAAAGACAGAGGTTTGCGCTGAGCCGGTGAACGTTTGTGTGGGGATCACGGGTGCTGCGTTAAATTTTATATAGTTGTCAGACTGCCAGTTTACCTGGCTGTTGGCGCCTTGTGCTTCCAGTAAGGAGGAGTCTTTGGCCAGTAACTCGATGGTATTGGCTTTGTCGCGTACATTGAGGGTGTCATTACCTATGTTCAGGTTGGCCGTAGCACCATCGGTTGCCAGCGCGATACCAAACTGCTTATAGATTTCAGACCTGGTTGCATCATAAGTATTTAATACGGAATCGCCGATTTGCGATTTAGTAAGAAAGCTACTTAACACATTGGTATCATAGACCTTAATGGTTTCTGTGCCGTCCGGGAATGCCGGGTCAACCACCTCGAAGTTTTCGCTTTGAGAAGGCGTAGCCGATTGGTTATACGTCAGGTATTCCGCCAGCTCTTCTGCTGTGGTGATTGTTTTTGCACCCTGGCCTGGGCTGGTAGCCTGCAGCGTGATTTTTCCTGTTCGCAGTAACTCACTGATGGTGGTTGATTCTACAACGCCGCTTTGACCCGGATTAATCGTCGGGATTGCGCCGCTGATATTGAGTGTCTGACTGGCAGTATTATTTTCATATAAGAAGCCGTAGTCGTGGGGAACCTGATAAACGCCCGCAGAAATACCGTTCTGGAAGTCGTCAGAAATATTTCGATCGCCCGTAGTGGTAATCTGCGCAGCTGAGGCCATCATCGTAGCGCCACTTAATGCGCTGGCGGCCAGTACCGCAACAGTTTTACGTGAACTGCTTTTTTTCTTACCTCTGGTTAATTCAGAGACGACAACCCAGATGCCGAGTGCCGCGTTCCAAATAATGCTGTAAACCTTATTCATATATAACCCTCGTTTACATTCCTGTTATGTATGTGTTAATGCGTTGAGTTGTTGGCGATGGTTGGCACGCGGATGTGCTACCCGGTATGTCGATTTTCGAAAATAGCGATCCCTTCCGGGCCAGGCGGAATTAAAAAATGAGCCGAAAGAAAATCTGTTAATAATTAACTGTGATTGCTATCCTTAAATAAGTCAGTTACGGCTGGCTATAGTGAGAAATGGTGTACTTGAGCCGGGTATTACTTTTACCCAGCTTTCTGGCAATGTTGCTTTTGTACGCCCCGATTGTTTTTTCGCTTTTTTGCGATACTCCGGCGATTTGTGCCAGTGACCACCCGCGGGCTAGCATCATCATCACATTGAATTCGTTGGTCGTTATTTTTGTTTGTAGTTCTTTGATATTGCTTGGATTTTTTCTGTCGATGATACGAGTGATTGTTTGTAATAGCTGATCAAGACTGGTGTCCTGATCGAGGAACTGCAGGGCCATTCCGCACACTGTTTGAAAAATAGAAAAAGTGGCTTCATCGGCTAACACGATGATCGTTGTGGATGGTCGTATAGCCATGTTGCGGATAATCCTGGCATATTTTAAAAAATCTGACTTGTCAGGATTAATAATGATGCAATCCGTTTCATAAGATAGCGTTTGGACGGCAGAAAGCGTCTGGGAGGAATGGTACGCGATATCAATATATAATGATGAGCCACGTAGGATTTCTCGCATGCCTAGCCAGGGGTAAATTGAGTCACCCAAAAAAATAGCTTTAGACATAACGATCTCCTTGAAATTTTGGTGCAAGCAGTCGCCTCTTTTTTTGGTTAAAAAAGAGTTTCTCGCGATGCATGAAATGTTAATTAATTCTCGTATGCCCTAAATAATTCAAGTTACAGGAAGTCCGGGGAGAGAATTCCCAGGCGTACAGATACTATGTGGCTGAGGTGAACTAACGCAGCCAACGCATATGTAACTTGAAGTATGACGGGTATATTTCGCTCTTTGCTTTGAACGTATCCTTATTTATTCGGATATCAACAGATAATATCTGTCTTTATTTAAATCATTAACTATTCTTAAAGTGGATATTACACTTTGTTAAAATTTAAGATAAATCGTTTATATCACCTCTGTGAAGATGATTGATAGATTTCGCTTATTGATCGGCGAAGTTTTGTGTCCGTCGATTCGATAATGACAGGGGATTCCTATAGGTTTAGAAGGGGAATACTGTTAATTGTTATTAATTTCAAACAGATATGTGATTTTCTTAACGGGGTAGGAAACAACCAGGAGAATTCTTAATCAAAGGCCGGGCAGGGAAGGAGCTAAATGTTTGGAAGGAGAAAATAGTGTTTAATTTGAATTAATGGGCTGAAAATGAAAATAATTTAGATTTATATTCTTGTTTTATTGGTATTTTAGGGTGTTTAATCTGAAGTAAACTTTTTGTGCTTAATCTGAAAATCAGTCTTGCAGCCGCTTTTTTGTCTGCTTTTTGTACGCGCATTTTCTCAGCCAGCCAATAGCTCTTGCTCCACTTGTTGTACCTGCATTTCCAGCGTAGTGCGGATTTCGGTCAGTGCCCGTTGCTGATCGGAGAAGTAGGCTTCTTTGTCTGTTACTGAAGTAGCAAGACGCCAGGCGTTTTCCGCTTCCAGATCGCTAATCTCTTTGAGCAGCGCATTAATTTGCTCCCTGAGCTGCTGAATCTTGCTACGTAAATGCTGCAGATCGTTTAATCGGTCACTTGCCATCATCGGTTCGAGTCCGCTTTGTAACTGGGTCAGCAATGCCCGAACTGCGGCCAGATCGGCATTTTGTCGTGCCTGATTAAGCTGCACCATCATCTGATGGGCTTTCTCTTTCAGGTCATCCGCTACCACGTCCGGGTGGCAAAGGCGACTGGCCTGACGCCACAGGCGTTTTAACTCATTACGTTCATCCGCTGAAAGCCGCTGGTCGCGGGTGTAGCGGTGCTGCGCATCCTGCTGTTGTTCCTGATATTCATCATATTCGTGGCTGGCTTCCTCCTGTGCCTGACGGGTTGCGCTGTCGTCCTGGCGAGAAAAGTCGTTTTCCAGTTCACGAATTTCCGCCAGCAGGGCGGTGATAAGCTCAGTCTGTTGCTGAATGCGCTGGCGAGTTTCCACGGATTCGCGGGAGTCCGAACTCAGATTTACCCAGTGCTGCTTGAGTTTCGCCAGTTGATCAACGGCCTGTGAAATATAGTGCAGACAGGACTGATAATCTTTTTCGCGACGTTTTCGTTCTGCTTCCTGCTTACGTTGTGCGCTGGCGGCCAACTGCTTACGCAGTTCGAGAATTCGGCTCATTAACGGTCCGAGGCGAAGATGATACAGGTCATTGAAATCATCGAGGATTTGAATGCGCGTGTTGCGCTTATCAATCAGATCACGCAGTTGGGTTTCAAGCGCTTTCAGTTCGAGCTTACTGGCGGCAATGCCGGGGTCCTGCCACGTTGATACTGCGCGCTGGGATTGTAGCCAGTGCGTAATTTCACGCAGGGCATCGCCGAAACGCCGTTCTTCAATCGCCTGCACGATGACGCCGGGAATGACTGGCAAAGGTTCATTTTTCAGATGCGCCAGCTGCTGGAAAATAATCTCTTCATCTTCCAGTTCGATGGCGCTTTTGACGATCTCAAGTCGTTTAATGATCTTATTCATGACAGTCGTTGCCTGGCGTGGTTCAAAAACGAGTGACTGAACCACGACAGGTTCACCCGTTTGAAAATGTTGGAAAAACAGTAAAGTGCATTCTGTGGCCTGCGATGCCTTTTCGTCCAGAATAATTAACTGTAATTATGAAAAAGCGGTACTGGCGCGCACTTCTTCATGTCTTTAAACCCTCGTTTCATCTTTTTTATTCACCGGCTAATTATTCTTGATCTGATAAAGATAATGCGTATAGTTCTCATTCTCTTTTGATATTAACAATCTGCGTGAATTCTGGTAAGGATCCTGACAATGAAAAAAACAACATCCGCTCTGGCATTGTTGGCTGCCGTTGCATTGAGCGGCTGCACAGCTAACGCCACGCCAGCCAGTAACCCGCTGGCACAGGAAAAAGCAATCGCACCGGCAGCAACGGATATTCAGCAACGCGCACTGGCTGACGGCTTGTATGAAATGGCGCTGAGTCCTGCGGGTGATACGCTGTACGTCGCCAGCGCGGAAGGGTTCAAAGATGTTCAGGGTGGGGTGGTTTACAAGCTGGATCCGCAAACGCTGAAGACCATCGGTCTGAGCCACACCGATCTGAAAAACTTTGGTATGGCTATCTCGCCAGACGGTAAAACGGTGTATGTCACCAACTCTCTGGATGGTGGTCTAAGCGCGCTGAATGCCGCAGACGGCAAAGTGAAGAATCGCGTGCTGTTCCCGGAACGTAACCCGCAAGGTTTCCCATACGGTGCGCGTCAGGTACTGCTGCATAACGGTCTGCTCTATATTGGCGCCGTTGCCGATCCGGCGGTGATCTGGGTGGTTGATGCCGAAACGCTGAAACTAAAAAACCGGATTAAAAATACCGGTAAATGGATGACCGGACTGCATTACTCAGAAATGACGCAGCGTATTTATGCGGCAAATGGCGGCGGTGAAATCCTGGTTATCAACCCGCGTACTCAGCGCGTTGAAAAACGCTGGCAGCCGCTGGGCGATAAACCCGCGTTGCTGTTGAATATGGCGGAAGACCCGCAAACCGGTCGCCTGTTTGTCACCGACAATTCCAAAGCGAAAACGACATTGGTGTTGGATATTCATACGGGCAAGCTGCTCAAACAACTGGATATCGGGGATTCTCTGGCGGTGAAATTCAATGCGAAGCGTAATGAAATCTATATTACCCAGCGTGATTCCGGAAAATTGCTTAGCCTGAACGCAACGGATTACAGCGTGAAGAAAAGCTGGGAGCTCCTCCCCAATCCAAACAGCCTGTTGCTCTCTGCTGATGGCCAAACCTTGTTTGTCACCGTGAAACAGAAATTCAATAAAGACCACTCCACCTCCGCGCCAGATAACGTGGTGCGTATTGATCTGAATAAATAATAACAACATGTTGCCGGGGCGCTCTCCGGCAACGTCGTCAGACTTTTAATGGCATGGCTATGGACAAGACTAAAACATACGCACAATTAATGAGAAAAACTGTGCTGGCCGCTACTATTGGCGCGCTTTCCGGCACGGTGAATGCTGCTGAAACCCCGACAGAAGCGGAAGATACCATTGTCGTACAGGCTGCAGAGGGACGTGATTTTAAACCCGGTGGCGATACGTTACTGCCTGCTTTCCTCGACGGCCAGGTCGCCAATGGCGGCAGGCTGGGGATGCTTGGTCAGCAAAATGCCATGGATGTGCCATTTAACGTTATAAGCTACACCTCAAAACTGGTCGAAGATCAGCAAGCTAAGACCGTAGCCGATGTTGTCGCCAATGACGCGAGCGTGCAGGCGGTGCAAGGCTACGGTAACTACGCAGAGACATACCGTATTCGCGGTCTGAAACTTGACGGCGATGATATGACCTTTGGTGGATTATCCGGTGTGCTGCCGCGCCAGGTGGTGGATACGCAGATGATCGATCGCGTTGAAATCTTTAAAGGCGCGAATGGATTGCTCAATGGCGCGGCCGGTAGCGGCGTTGGCGGAATGATTAATCTTGAACCCAAGCATGCAGACGATACGCCGATCACACGCCTTGGTATGGACTACACCAGTGACTCACAGGTGGGAACGTCGCTCGATGCCGGACGTCGTTTTGGTGACAATAACCAGGTCGGTGCCCGTGTGAATCTGTTGCATCGTGAAGGGGAGGGGGCGGTTGACGACGATAAACGTCGTACCACGCTGGCATCGCTGGGACTGGATTACCGTGGCGACCGTTTCCGCAGTTCATTAGACGTCGGGTATCAAAAAAAGACGTTTCACGGCGGTAACATGGGGATCAATGTCTACTATGTACCATTTGTCCCCGATCTGCCGAAAAATACGCACAACTATAGCCAGAGATGGGGTTATAGCGATATTGAAAATGAGTTCGGAATGGCGCGCACGGAATATGATCTGACCGATAACTGGACCGCTTACGCTGGTTTAGGTGCGCAGCACGCGCATGAAATTGGTTTGTACAGTGCCCCGGAAATATACAACCAGGCCGGTGACGCCAAAGCCGGACGCCTTGATACCAATCGTATTATTGATGCGTTCAGCGGGATGGCAGGGCTGCGCGGGAATTTTGATACGGGTTTTGTGTCACATAAGGTTAATGTAGGCTATTCCGCCGTCACTAAAGAAGACAAAATCGCCTGGCGCATGGGGTCACGTGCCGCACGTCCGGACGTCAATATCTACGATACGCAAGCTGTAGCAAAACCAGCGGTGACGGCGACGGGAGGTAACTACAGCGATCCGTTAACCAGTGGACGTACGCGTAGCCAGGGGTGGTTACTCAGCGATACGTTGGGCGTGCTTGATGATCAGCTTCTGTTTACCGTCGGTGCCCGCCACCAAAAGGTCGTGGTACGTGATTACAACAAAGAAACAGGCGCTGAAAACGTTAAGAACAGTTTTGATGACAGCCGCTGGATGCCGACGTACGGTGTCGTATATAAGCCGTGGCAGGAACTTTCTCTTTATGCGAATCATACCGAATCGCTACAGCCTGGCAGCACCGCGCCAAGCAGTGCGGTGAACTACGGTCAAAGCACCGGAATCATCCATGCAAAACAGAATGAGGTTGGGGTCAAAACAGACTTTGGGCGTGTAGGCGGTTCACTGGCGCTGTTTGAAATCAAAATGCCGGTTGCGCAGTTGGATAGCCAGACCCGGTATTACGCAATCAACGGTGAGCAGCGTAATCGTGGCGTGGAGCTGAATGTTTTTGGTGAACCGGTGTTAGGGCTGCGGCTGAACGCCAGTGCAACGTGGCTGGATGCGACGCTCAGTAAAAATCAAAACGGTGTCAACAACGGTAAGACGGCAATCGGCGTACCGGACTTCTATGCGGTGCTGGGGGCTGAATATGATATTAAACCTGTTGAAGGACTCACCGCGACGGCACGGCTGAACCATTCTGGCGCTCAGTATGCCAACGCGGCAAATACCAAGAAACTCGACAGTTTTACCACACTGGATTTAGGTGTGCGTTACCGTATGTCACTCAATCAAAATCAGAACCAGATGATTTTGCGTGCAGGGGTCGATAACGTCACCAACGAGAATTACTGGTCAGGTATTGATGATACCGGGACTTATCTGTTCCAGGGCGAGCCACGCACGCTGAAGGTTTCCGTCAGTTACGACTTCTGATTTTTTTCCTGGGCCTCGGTGCGTTGGGCAAGGATGCCCGGCGTATCCAAACGATTGCGCCTTGCGACAACCAGGTTGAAATGTTAAAAGAAGCCCCTTCAATAAAAACCACACAGGGGTAGGGCGTGAAAAACGCGTCAACTGCATCTGACACCAGCGTGTCTGATGCCGCGTCGACGAATGAACCGACGCTTCAGCGGGGGTTGCAAAACCGCCATATTCAGTTAATTGCGCTGGGCGGCGCAATTGGTACAGGCTTGTTTCTGGGAATCGGCCCGGCTATTCAGATGGCGGGACCTGCTGTATTACTCGGTTACGGTGTTGCCGGGATTATCGCGTTTCTGATCATGCGTCAGCTGGGCGAAATGGTGGTTGAAGAACCCGTTTCCGGATCGTTTGCCCACTTTGCCTATAAATACTGGGGTCCGTTCGCGGGTTTCTTGTCTGGCTGGAACTACTGGGTGATGTTTGTGCTGGTTGGCATGGCAGAACTCACCGCAGCCGGAATTTATATGCAGTACTGGCTGCCTGATGTCCCAACCTGGATTTGGGCTGCGGCTTTCTTCGTGATTATCAATGCGGTCAACCTGGTCAACGTGCGTCTGTATGGCGAAACGGAATTTTGGTTTGCGCTGATCAAAGTCCTGGCGATTATCGGCATGATTGGCTTTGGTATCTGGATGCTGGTTTCCGGCAACGGTGGCGAACATGCAAGCATCGATAACCTCTGGCGTTATAACGGCTTTTTCGCGACTGGCTGGAATGGACTGATCCTGTCGTTGGCGGTGATTATGTTCTCGTTTGGTGGTCTGGAACTGATCGGAATTACCGCTGCCGAAGCGCAGGATCCGCAAAAAAGTATCCCGAAAGCGGTAAACCAGGTGGTGTATCGTATTTTGCTGTTTTACATCGGCTCATTGGTGGTGCTGTTGGCGCTGTATCCGTGGGTGGAAGTGAAATCCAACAGCAGCCCGTTTGTGATGATTTTCCATAATCTTGACAGCAACGTGGTGGCTTCTGCGCTGAACTTTGTCATCCTGGTGGCTTCGCTGTCGGTGTATAACAGTGGCGTCTACTCTAACAGCCGTATGCTGTTTGGTCTGTCGGTACAGGGAAATGCACCGAAGTTCTTAACCCGAGTCAGCCGTCGTGGCGTACCGGTAAACTCATTGATTCTGTCCGGCGCGATTACGTCGCTGGTGGTGCTGATCAACTATGTGTTGCCGCAAAAAGCCTTCAGCCTGTTGATGGCGCTGGTGGTTGCGACGCTGCTATTGAACTGGATTATGATCTGTCTGGCGCACCTGCGTTTCCGGGCGGCAATGCGTCGTAAGGGGCGTGATACTCAGTTTAAAGCGTTGTTGTATCCGGCGGGTAACTACGTGTGCATCGCCTTCCTTGGTATGATTCTGGTGCTGATGTGCACCATGGATGATATGCGCCTGTCCGCTATCCTGCTGCCGGTGTGGATCCTGTTCCTGTTCGTGGCCTTCAAACTGCTGCGTCGCAAGTCCCGCTAATATCTAACCGATCTCATCCTGGTGATGAGATCGGTCCTTTCTTCATGCTACCGATTAACGCTGAAAGACACCTGCCAGGGCGCGAATATCATTTCCGGTAGGGGATTGATGAATGCGTAAACCAAACTCTTCGACGACGGCAAAAATATGGTCGAAGATATCAGCCTGAATACTTTCATATTCCAGCCACACCACCGTATTGGTAAACGCATAAATTTCAATCGGTAAACCGTGGTCATCTGGTGCAAGTTGGCGCACCATTAATGTCATATCTTTGCGAATACGCGGGTGGTGGCGTAAATATTCGTTCAGATAAGCGCGGAAGGTGCCGATATTGGTCATCTGGCGATGATTCAATACAGACTCAGGCGCATCTAATTGCTGGTTCCACTCGCTGATTTCCTGGTGACGCGTGGTCAAATACGGTTTCAGCAGGTGTGCTTTATGCAATCGCTGGCGTTCATCTTCATCAAGAAAATGAATGCTGGTGGCATCGATGCTGATGCTGCGTTTAATCCTCCGACCACCGGAAGCCGACATCCCGCTCCAGTTTTTAAACGAGTCTGATACCAGCGACCAGGTGGGGATAGTGGTGATAGTGTTATCCCAGTTGCGCACTTTTACGGTGGTTAAGCCAATATCAATAACCGCACCATCTGCGCCGTATTTCGGCATTTCCAGCCAGTCACCAAGCTTGAGCATATCGTTGGCTGAAAGCTGTATTCCGGCCACCAGACCGAGAATCGGGTCTTTAAACACCAGCATTAATACGGCTGCCATGGCACCCAGACCGCTTATCAGTATTGCCGGCGATTGGCCTATCAGCAGGGAAATCATCAGGATCCCGACGAGGATGGCGGCAATCAGTTTGATACCTTGAAATATACCTTTCAAGGGTAACTGGGATGCGGCAGGGAGTTTTTGCGACAGGTTGAGAATAACGTCCAGCAGAGAAAACAGGGACAGCAGGGCGTACATCATGATCCACAGCTGTGCGCAAGTCACTAATATATCTGCCGCTTCACTGCCTTTTTGTAGCCAGAGTGTGGCCTGTATATTGACGATGATACCTTGTAGCGTAAACGCCAGACGGTGGAATAATTTGTTCTGCGTGATAATTTGCAACCACAGACGGGAACTGGTGCTGGCACGTTTTTCAAATGCGCGTAATACCACCCAGTGCAAAATAACGTGAACAATAATGGCGGTGATAAAAATAATGCCAAAAATCATCACCAGCGAGGTGGTGTGATTTATTTCAATGCCGAGTTCTTCTACCTGAGATATCAATTCCTGCATAATGTCTCCTTAATAAACAGCGGTCTATGATGACCGCTGTGTGGAGCTTATGCAAATGTGGGGATCAGACTTCTGTCAGCGTCGTTTCTTGCGGCAGACGTGATTTTGGCAGGGCGGCGTTGAAGTCTTCTACGCTGTGATGACCCACCGGGACCACGACAACGCTGGTGTAACCCTTTTCTTTCAGACCAAACTCTGCATCCATCACTGCCGCATCAAAGCCTTCAATCGGCACTGCATCCAGACCCATTGCTGCAACGCCCAGCAGGAAGTTACCGACGTTCAGGTATACCTGTTTTGCCATCCAGTGGTTGTCATCTTTCAGTTCTTTGCGATGCATATCAGCAAAGAAGGTACGGCCTTTGTGGTTTGCAGCTTTAGCTTCAGGGGTGGCGAAGCGGCCATCGCTCTCTTCTTGATCCACCACGCGCTCCAGCCACGCATCGTCCATCGCCGTTTTGGCGCAGAACACCACGACGTGGGAAGCATCCAGCATTTTACGTTCGTTGAACACAAAGCCACCGGCTGCGGATTTAGCCACCCGCGCTTTACCTTCATCAGTGCTGGCAACGATAAAATGCCACGGCTGAGAGTTGGTGCTGGATGGGCTAAATTGCAGCAGCGTTTTTAATTTTTCGGCCTGCTCAGCGGTCAGTTTTTTAGTCGGATCGAATGCCTTAGTGGAGTAACGTTTTAAGGCGACAGAAACAATATCCATAACTACTCCTGGTGGTTTTTTATACCCTGCGGGTACGTTTTGTTTCAGCAGGGTACAGGGTTAGCGGGAAAATGATAAGACCGAAAAATGCAAAAACACTTATCGACGCTAACGATAAATCAGCCAGGCCGCAGGCGTTTTTGATCCCGCTTAGGCAGGCCGTCTACCACCCGATGCCATGAGTCGTTCACCAGGTCAGTCAGTAATGACTCGCTAATATCATCGCCGGGGTAGACGGATATCCAGTGCTTTTTATTCATGTGATAGCCCGGTTCGATACTGCGGTAAATCTGCTGATTCAGCAGTGATTTTTGTGGGTCTGATTTCAAATTAACCAACGGACGACCGCGCTGCTCTGAGACAATCATAAAAATCTTACCGCCGACTTTGAAGACATCGTATTCCGGGCCGAACGGCCAGCATTGCTCAGTAAAAGGCAGTTCGAGCGCAATACGTTTAGCACAAGCATGCAGCGTTTGGCCGTCCATTATTTTTCCTCGCGGGTCAGTGCGCGCCACATGGCCTCAAACCCCATCGAAATATATTCATTCGCGCGGGCAGGATCGCGGGCGGCAAATTCCATGGTTGTTTCTGCCAGTGAAAGAAAAAGCCCATCACCGAAGGCACGATATTCGTCAGACATAAATTCAGGGCGAACGGAACGATGACATAAATCGCGCAGTTCCGGGAACATATCATCAGCCTGCAGTTCGGTTTCTTTGCTGATCTTTTCGCTGACGGCCAGTTGGCGGATAGTGCGATGTCCACAAGTATGGTCCAGACCCCAACTGATGTAGCTGTTCCAGATGTAGTGAGTCATGGTTTTGGCATCGGTCACTGAGCGATCCAGATTTGCCATCATTGACTGGCAGAGGTCTTGCTTTAAATGGAGGTAAAGCTCGTTGATCAGATCATCTTTTGTTGCGAAATAGCGAAACAATGTTCCCTCTGCCACACCTGCATTGCGGGCAATTACGGCGGTAGAGGCCGCAATGCCTGATTGTGCAAATGCTGCGGTTGCAGCTTCCAGTAATGCCTGTTTTTTGTCTTCACTCTTCGGACGAGCCACTACACTTTACCCCTAAGTCTGTAAAAAAATAGGATTGAATCACGGCCTTTGCAGCACCGCAACGGCGAATGTCAAAGATTGAAAATCATCTTGACGACAAACTTTCGATTTCTATAATGAGTGCTTACTCACTCATAATCAAGAGTCAGTCGCGCAACCCAGCGGAAAGGGGGCGCGTTTAAGGTCAGGATATGAAGCGTCTCACAGTTTGTGTGGTTGTTATTATGCTCATTGCCGCAGCAGCAAGTTTACCGTTTGTCCTCAATGCCGGATTTGGTCAGGCGCCGCAAGGAGCACAACTGAGTCAGGTTGAACAGTCGCCACACTATCGTGATGGACAGTTTCATAATCAGGTCCCGACCCCGGGCTATACCGGCAACAAAGGTATGCTGGCGGCCTGGTGGGAGTTTCTGATCGCGAAGCGAGAAAACGCGCGACCCGCGCAGCCGTTACCACTGGTTGCGACCGATCTCGCCAGTTTATCGCCAGAGCAGGATACCCTTGTCTGGCTGGGACATTCCTCGTGGTATTTACAGTTGGCGGGCCAGCGTATTCTTATTGATCCGGTGTTGAGCAATTATGCCGCACCGTTTTCATTCCTGAATAAAGCTTTTGCTGGTGAGTATCCGTGGACCGCGCAGACGATGCCGGAGATCGATCTTCTTATTATCTCGCATGATCATTATGACCATCTGGATCTCGCCACCATCAAGGCCCTGATGCCGAAGATTAAGCGCGTGATTACGCCACTTGGCGTGGGATCGCACCTGCGTTACTGGGGAATGAACAGCGAGATTATTGAGGAACGTGACTGGAATCAATCCGTCAAAGTGACGGACTCGCTGATCGTCCATGTCCTGCCGGCCCGCCATTTTTCTGGCCGGGGGATTAAACGTAACCAAACGCTGTGGGCCAGTTTCATGTTTGAAACGCCGGAACAGAACGTTTACTACAGCGGTGACTCCGGCTACGGGCCGCATTTTAAAGCGATTGGCGAGCAGTTTGGCAAGGTCGATTTGGCAATCATGGAAAATGGTCAGTATGACCAGGACTGGAAGTTCATTCATATGATGCCGGAAGAAACCGCCCAGGCCGCGGCCGATCTCCACGCGAAAGCGGTATTACCCGGACATGCGGGTCGCTTCGTTCTGGCAAAACACACCTGGGATGATCCCTACAAAAGACTGGCACTTGCCAGTCGCCGCCAACATTACCGATTGCTGACGCCGATGCTGGGTGAGCCGGTAGCACTGTCCGAACCGGACCAACAGTTTACGGCCTGGTGGCAGCAGGCAACGCAATGAACAGAGGGGAGAGCATGATGACGATTTCTGCTCAGGTAATTGATACGATTGTTGAATGGATTGATGATAATTTGAACCAACCCTTGCGCATTGATGATATTGCGCGCCATGCGGGGTATTCAAAATGGCATCTGCAACGCCTTTTTCTGCAGTACAAAGGCGAGAGCCTCGGGCGTTATATCCGTGAACGTAAGCTATTATTAGCGGCACGTGATCTGCGAGATACCGACCAAAAAGTTTACGATATCTGTCTGAAGTATGGCTTCGATTCGCAGCAGACTTTCACGCGTATTTTTACCCGTACGTTTAGCCAGCCGCCTGGGGCGTATCGTAAAGAAAATCACAGCCGCACACATTAACGGTATACGGGTTCTCGCGGGTCTATTCTGCCAGCGAGAACCAACGCCGCCAGATGAAGCGCAGTACAAAATATTCAATCACCCCGAGAAGCAAGAACCACAGACAAAACAACAAAGTATAAAACTGATTAAGATCCATTAAATGAAAGGTTGTGACTAACTTTTGCGCCAACACCAGGCCAAGCGAAGGGGCGGGCAGCAGCAGGCAGGAAAGCAGAGCCAACAGCAGTATCCCGGCGGCGGTCATCAGTGATTCAAGCGGGTGTTTCATGGCATTGTTAAACTTGAGTTAAAAAGCCATTGTCCGGGATCTCGTTGGTTAACGCAAACGTCGCGCTTAATGCCCCGCCCAGATCTCACAGTGTTTTTTCACCAGTCCACTCAGCGAGCCACCGTTTGCCACAAAATCACGCATGTGCCGTACCTCATTGTGACCCTTTTTCACCTGCTGATGTAAGGTGTGAACGGCACTCGCTGCCCCCACTTTTTCAGCCGACGCAGCGACAGTGTTCAGTAAGCGTAGCGTGTCATCCGCCAGGCAGTGGTGATCCCCGGTATTCACGTCGGTGAGAATTCCTTCCATACCAAAACGACAGGCCTGAAAACGGTTGAACTTGTACAACAGATAATCATTTTCCTGATGCCTGAATGGCCGTTCGGTGAGTAACCAGTGGGCGGTAGCCTGAATTAGCCCGGCTATGTTGAGGGCGTGCTCAAGGGTCAACGGGGTGTCCATCACCCGTACCTCTACCGTGCCAAAATGCGGACTGGGGCGGATGTCCCAGTGCAAATCTTTAATGCTGTCAATCATGCTGGTATACGCCAGTCGGCGAAAGAGCCTGGTAAATTCCTGCCAGTTGCTCACCCACGGCATCGGGCCATTATCGGGAAATCCGGAGAAAATGTTCAGCCGTGCGCAGGCAAAGCGTGTATCGGCAGCCTGCATATAGGGTGAGGCCGCAGAGAGCGCAATAAAGTGGGGGACAAATCGCGACAGGCCGTGCAGCAGGTAAATCGCATCGTCACCGTTGGCACAACCGATATGAACATGCTGACCGAAAACCGTTGCCTGCTGAATAAGGTAGCCGAAGTTCTCCAGGTTCCGCCGATAGCGTTCGTCATCACACACTTCCTGACGCTGCCATGTCTGAAATGGGTGCGTACCACCACCGCAGATTTCGAGGTGAAGCGTTTGGGCTGCGCGCAATACAAGGTGTTGTATGGTGGAAAACTGCGCGGCCGCCTGGTCAACATCGCAACACACCCCGGTCGCCATTTCCAGCATACTTTCGGTGATATCGTGCTTCACCTCGCCGACAGTGAGTTCTGACTTCACGGCGTCAATCAACCTGGACGCGTCCTGACTCAGATCGTAGCCCGGAGGATTGATTACCTGCATTTCCAGTTCAATACCTAACGTAAAGGGGTCTGAGACATGAAAATCGGGAAGTGACATAGTGTTCCCCTGAGCGTTGATTTTTAATCAGTATAGAAGGGCGGCGATTTTCTGTTCCGCGTGAGAAATCCCTGACCAGTGCTTTGAAGGTGAAATGGCGGGTGCTATAAATTGGTTTTTGCTTGCATAACAGGGGTTGAACAGTGCCAGAGATAAATCTGTATGGGCAGACGGTGGGAGATGCCCTGCCGGACTGGAATGGCGCAACTGCGCTGCCACGGAGTGTGCTTATCGGACAATATTGCCGTCTGGAGCCCCTGAATGCTGACCGCCATGCCGCCGATTTGTTTGACGCCTACGCGCAGGCACCTGACGAACGTGACTGGACCTGGCTTGCCAGCACGCGTCCGGCGAGCGTAGAGGAGGCCGTGCGCTGGGTCACGGGTAAATCAACGGATGCCACTTTGGTTCCCTATGCGGTGATTGATTTACAATCCGGGCGCGCCGTGGGGTTAGTCTCATTTATGGCGATCGACCTTGTAAATGGCTCGGTCGAGATAGGCCATGTGACCTGGTCGCCACGAATGAAGAATACGGTGCTGGGTACTGAAACCGTCTGGCTGTTGCTGCGCCAGGCGTTTGCGCTGGGCTATCGCCGCGTGGAGTGGAAATGTGATTCCCTGAACATCGCATCCCGACGTGCGGCGGAGCGTTTAGGGTTTATCCATGAAGGGCGCTTTCGCCAAAAGATGGTGCGCAAGGGCCGTAATCGCGACAGCGACTGGCTATCAATGATTGACGATGAGTGGTCACAGTGTGACGCTGTTTTGCAGCGTTGGCTGGCAGCGGATAACTTTGATGAAAAAGGGCGACAACGCCGATCGCTGGCGGCGTTTCAACCGGCATAGTGCGTTTTCCCTGACCACTCAAACAGAAAAGGCTGGCGAGTATGATGGCGGGGCCGGGCATAGGGTAATGATGTTTTCTTCACGCTGAAACCAGCTAACGTTAACGCTCAGCCCGGCGAGGCTTTGCGAAAATGACGGCGTGATTTGCAAGGTGATCTGCGTCGTGGTGAGAGCGATAACGTTGGCGCTGGAGAAGCCCGGAAGGTGCGTCAAGTGCGCTGAAAACGCCTTATACAGACTCTCTTTGGCGCTGAAGGCCAGGGTTAAGGCAAGTGGAAAGGGGAGTGACGCATGAAGCAAAACCTTTCTCTCAGTGTTGTCTATAATGCTGTCAGCCAGCTCAGCTGCGACCTGCGGCGAAAAAATAGCCTCAATATCCAGTCCGACGGGGTGGCGTGAGACGACAGCCAGTGCCGTTGTCGCGCTATGACTGATACTGCCAAAGAGGCCATGTGGCCACAGCGGTTGTCGCTGCTCGCCGATGCCGGGCACCGTTTTGATACCGTATTCACGTAAAGCATGTATTGCGGCGATACGTCCTGCCAGGTGCTCTGCTTTACGTTTACGTGCGCCAGCGGTTAGCTGGGCATGGTGAGGGAGCCAGAGCAGATCGTGCTCGTGAAAGCTGTTGGGATCAAATTCGATGATCTGCAGCGAATAGTCTGCGAAAGGCAACGATGTGTGTGTTGTACGCATGATTTTGTATCGTTTCCCTCTCCCCACCGGGAGGAGAGGGAACAACGCTATCAGAAGTGTGTATTCACGCTCATGAACCACGTACGACCCGGTTCGTTATAGGTGTACGCGCCAGCGCCCGCCATATAATTACCGGTAACGATATCGCCAGTGGTCTGGGCATTGCCTTCACGCCACAGACGTTTGTCAAAGACGTTATCCACGCCGCCGGTCAGGCTGACGTTTTTGGTCACGTCCCAGGTCGCGCTCAGGCCGACGATGCTGTACGGACTCACTTCTTGTGCCGAGCTGCCGGTTACCGGTTTACCCTGGTAATCGTATTTCTTCGGCTGCTGTTTGCCGTACCAGGTAAAGGTGGATTGCAGTGACAGATCTTCACGCGCCTGCCAGCTCAATGTTGAGTTCAGCGTGTACTCAGGAATAATCGACAGACGTTCGCCAGTCTCTTTATTCTTGCTTTGCAGCATGTAGGTGATGTTGTTGGTCCAGGTAACGGTTTCGCTAACCGGCACGTTCAACGTTCCTTCCAGGCCTTCCACCACCGCTTTAGGAATGTTTTCCCACTGATAGATATCGGTGTAGGTTGTTGTAGTCTTGCCCGTTGTAGCGTTTTTCTTGCTGATAGAGGTTCTGTCAAACGGTACCGTACCCGCTTCAATCTTGTTTCGGTAATCGTTGCGGAACCAGGTGACGCCAGCCAGCCAGCCATCACGTTTGAACTCGAGACCAATCTCTTTGTTGATGCTGGTTTCAGCTTTCAGGTCATCGTTACCCATCATGTAGCAGCCAATACCGCTGGCAGAACCGGTGGCATAGCAGCCCTGGCCTTTACTGTACAGAATGTAATTCGGGTTGAGTTGGTACAGGCTTGGTGCTTTATAGGCGCGCGCGATACCCATTTTCAGCGTAAAGTCGTCGCCCAAACCTTGAGACAGGTTCAACGACGGGCTCCAGTTGTCGCCCACAATGCTGTGGTGGTCGAAACGCAGACCCGGTGTCAGCATGGTGCTATCGGTCAGCTCCATGTTGTTTTCGGCAAACAAAGAGAAGATCTCGGCTTTCGAATATGGGCTGCGATCGGTGCTGCTGTAGCCTGGAATATTACCGCCCATAAAGGTCTGCGAGTTAGACAACATGTCCTTCATGCGCTGCTGGTTCCATTCAGTACCCAGCGTCAGGTTTTGATTGACCAGTAGATCCAACGGAATGCTGATCTCACTGTGCAGCATGACGTCATTCAGGTCGGCATCGACATATTTTTGTGAAGCAGTCGGGTCGAAGATCCCCTCTGTTCCACCGGCCAGACCTTCCGGCGTGCGAGAGTTCCGCGTATGTTCGTACTGCACCCAGTTGCTGGTGGTGACACCATTATCCCAGCCGCCGTTCCAGGTCAGCGAGTAGTTCTGACGGTACAGACGGTTAGTTTCTTTACCGTAGTTATCTTTCACCAACTGGTTAGTGTTGGTATTTTGCGTGTCACCTGCGTACAGGTTGCCCTGGCGGCTATAACCCGCTTCCAGTTCCAGTGACTGAAGTGGGGCAAAATCCCAACGCACAATACCGTTGATGTCTTTGTTGATCACCCCTTCACGACCGGCGGGTAAGGTATTTGAATATGTGCCGGTACGTTCTGACTGATGACCCTGGTTGATGTCCCATGCGTCGGCCTGGGTTTTATCGAGATTACCGTACAGACGGAAGCTGAAATCTCCGCCCATTGGGCCGTTCAGGCTAAAGTTGGTGCGTTTGGTCGAACCTTCGTCTTTGTGTTCCGGGGCATTGAAATAGGTATCCCAGGAGCCGTGCCATTCACTGCTGCCTTTTTTGGTGATGATATTCACCACGCCACCCGCAGCACCGTTACCGTAGCGTGCCGCGGCTGGGCCGCGCAGCACTTCAATACGCTCGATCATTTCCGGCGGCACCCAGGCGGTATCACCACGGGTATCACGCTCGCCGCGCCAGCCCTGACGCACAGAGTTGCGGCTGGTGACCGGCTTGCCGTCGATCAGAATCAGGGTGTTTTCCGGGCCCATGCCGCGAATGTCTATCTGACGGTTGTTGCCACGTTGACCGCTGGTTGAGTTACCGGTCAGGTTAACGCCTGGCATGGTACGGATGATTTCCGACACGTCGCGAGCCGGAGGGTTCTTACGGATTTCATCTGCGGTGATGGTCGAAACGCCTGGAGCCTGCAGGTTCTGCTGAGCGGCGGTGACGACGATGGTGTCTTCATGAGAGACGGCGGCGCTATCGGTTTTATCTTCTGCCATCGCGGGCAGGGCTACCCCGTAAATCCCTAAATTGACCAATAAGGCCAGTGAATGAATCTTGTTGTTCATTGTATGTCCTGCTTTCTTTTAGCCACGAGTACCCGTGTGCCGTTTTGGGCACCAGGCCTGATGTCGCCCGCATCTGCGTAAACCCCTCCGTTCCAGAAAAAGTACGCAGCGCCAGGTCGGTTTATAAGTGGTGAAAAACTGTGCGCGCTTCCCACAGCGCGTCAATACGCTATTGCAAATGCAAATAGTTATCAATAATATTATCAATATATTTCACGCTCAGATATAAAATTTCACAATAAACATGGGGTTATGGCGGTGACGACGTTAATGATGGGAAGCGAGGCGTGGTGGCAGTCGAAAAAAGGCCCGGAGTGGGAGCGTGAAGACAACGGAAATTATCGGGTAACGTTCTGGTGGCGTGACCCGCAGGGAACGGAAAAAGAGTCCGCCATTCGTCGCGTGTGGGTCTATATCACCGGCGTCACCGATCATCATCAAAATGCCGTACCTCAGTCGATGCAACGCATTGATGGAACAAATGTTTGGTGCTGGAGCATTTCCCTGAGCGCTAACTGGCGCGGCAGTTACTGTTTTATCCCCTCCGATCGAAACGATATTTTTGCCTCACTGGCACCGGGTGAAACACCCGATCGCAATGTGCTACGCGAAGGCTGGCGACAACTGCTGCCACAGGCTATTGCGGATCCTCTCAATACTCAAAGCTGGAAAGGGGGCCGGGGGCATGCGGTGTCCGCGCTGGAGATGCCAGATGCTCCCGTACAGCCTGGATGGGATCGCCCTGAAAATCCCGACTCGCCCGCAGTATGCCTGCAATGGCACAGCGATCGGTTGGGTAATATGCGCCGGGTGTGGATTTTCACCACCGGTGAAGCCAACCCGCAAGAACGTCCCCTGGCTATTCTGCTGGACGGACAATTTTGGGCACACAGTCTGCCTGTCTGGCCTGCGCTGACCTCACTCACTCATCGTGGCCAGCTTCCTCCCGCGGTATATCTCCTGATTGATGCCATTGATACGCCGCATCGCAGCCATGAGTTGCCGTGTAACGCTGATTTTTGGCTGGCAGTTCAGCAGGAATTATTGCCGCTGGTCAAAACCACGACGCCATTCACCGATGACCCGCAGCGTACGGTGGTTGCCGGGCAAAGTTTTGGCGGTTTGGCTTCGCTGTATGCTGGACTGAACTGGCCGGAACGGTTTGGCTGCGTACTCAGTCAGTCCGGATCTTATTGGTGGCCGCATCGCGGTGGTCATCAGGATGGCGTGATTATTGAACAACTGAAGGCCGGAACGGTAAGCGTTCAGGGTCTACGTATTGTGCTGGAAGCCGGGACCCGCGAGCCGATTATTTTTCGTGCTAATCAGGCGCTATTCGCCCAATTTCCCTCTGCACCACAGTCTATTTTCTGGCGTCAGGTTGAGGGTGGTCATGATGCGCTTTGCTGGCGCGGCGGCTTAATGCAAGGGCTGATGACGCTCTGGCAACCGCTCACCGACACGCTTTAACCGGACGATGTTCCACGACAGGAGTTGAGTATGGAATTCAGTAACCCCTTCGATAACCCGCAGGGACAGTTTTACATTCTGCAAAACCCACAACGTCAATTCAGCCTTTGGCCTCAGCAGTGCTCACTTCCTGCTGGCTGGACGGTTGTGTGCGAACCGCAGTCGCAGGAAGTCTGCCAGCAATGGCTGGATGCGAACTGGACCACGCTGACGCCAGCGAACTATGTCGATGTACAGGAGGCGCAATGACTCAGCGCTTACCTTTAGTTGCGGCCCAGCCGGGGATCTGGATGGCAGAAAAGCTCTCCACATTGCCCTCGGCGTGGAGCGTTGCACACTATGTCGAATTAACCGGTGAACTGAATGCACCACTGCTGGCAAAGGCAGTCGTGGCCGGTCTGGAGCATGCGGATACCCTGCGGATGCAGTTCACTGAGGATAACGGTGAAATCTGGCAATGGGTTGATCCTACGCTCACCTTTGCTGAACCTGACATTCTCGATTTACGCAATGAATCCAGTCCGCACGAGGCGGCACGTGCGTTGATGCGGGCGGATCTGCAACAGGATCTGCGCGCTGACGGTGGCAAGCCGCTGGTCTTCCATCTGCTCATTCAGGTGGGAGATAAACGCTGGTACTGGTATCAGCGCTATCATCACTTACTGGTTGATGGCTTTAGTTTCCCGGCTATTACCCGCCAGATTGCTGCAATTTACACAGCGTGGCTGCGCGGTGAATCCACGCCAGCCTCGCCATTTACGCCGTTTGCCGAGGTCGTGGAAGAGTATCAACAGTATCGTCAAAGCGATGCCTGGCAACGTGATAGCGCATTCTGGGCTGAGCAACGCCAACAACTGCCGCCGCCGGCTTCATTGTCGAACAAACCGCTGCCAGGTCGCTCAGCCAGCGCGGATATTATTCGCATGAAGTTAACTGCACCTGAAGGTTCATTCCGCCAGCTTGCGTCACGTATGCCAGATGTTCAGCGTGCGGATCTGGCGCTGGCGCTGGTTGCATTGTGGCTCGGTCGTTTATGCAGCCGAATGGACTATGCTGCCGGGTTTATCTTTATGCGCCGTATGGGATCAACTGCGCTTACCGCTACCGGACCGGTGTTAAATGTCCTGCCCTTTGGCGTGAGACTTGATGCAGCAGAAAGTCTCCCTGCGCTTGCGCAACGGCTGGCCGGGCAGATGAAGAAAATGCGCCGACATCAGCGCTATGATGCCGAACAAATTGTCCGTGACAGCGGGCGTGCGGCCGGGGCTGAGCCACTGTTTGGCCCGGTACTGAACGTGAAAATATTCGATTATCAGCTGAATATTCCCGGCGTACAGGCGCACACCCATACGCTGGCGACAGGACCGGTGAACGATCTGGAGCTGGCGCTGTTCCCGGATGAAAACGGTGGGCTGAGCATTGAAATTCTGGCGAATAAGCAGCGATATGACGCCGCTACGTTGGCGCAGCATGCCTCGCGTTTAATCGCGCTTATCGAGCAGTTTGCCGACAATCCATCGCTATGCTGCGGCGACGCCGAAATGTTGTTACCGACAGAACATGAGCGGCTGGCGAAGATTAACGACACGAGCGTGGAGATCCCGTCCACTACGCTGAGCGCGCTGGTGGCGCAACAGGCCGATAAAACACCGGATGCCCCGGCGCTGGCCGATGCCCGCTATCAGTTTAGCTATCGCGAAATGCGTCAGCAGGTGGTGGCACTGGCAAAACTGCTGCGCGAACGCGGTGTGCGCCCGGGGGACAGCGTGGCGGTTGCCTTACCGCGCTCCGTTTTCCTGACGCTGGCGCTGCACGGCATTGTCGAAGCGGGGGCAGCCTGGTTACCGCTGGATACCGGATATCCGGACGATCGTCTGCGGATGATGCTGGAAGACGCCAAACCTACGTTGCTTATCACCACTGATGAACAACGGATTCGTTTTAGCGGTATTCCTGGGCTGGAAAGCCTGTGCTACACCGCTCCGCTGCCAGAGCAAGATGACACACCATTCGCTTTATCACGACCAAATCATACGGCCTATATCATCTTCACCTCCGGATCGACGGGCAGACCAAAAGGAGTGATGGTGGGGCAAACCGCAATCGTTAACCGTCTGCTATGGATGCAGAATCACTATCCGCTGACGGCCGACGATGTGGTGGCGCAAAAAACGCCATGCAGTTTTGATGTTTCGGTCTGGGAATTTTTCTGGCCTTTCATTGCCGGCGCAAAACTGGTGATGGCTGAACCAGAGGCACATCGTGACCCGCTGGCGATGCAACAGTTCTTCGCGACGTTTGGGGTGACGACAACGCACTTTGTACCGTCGATGCTGGCGGCATTTGTGAGCTCAATGACGCCAGAAACGGCGCGGGAAAGCTGCTCCACGTTGAAACAGGTGTTTTGTAGCGGTGAAGCGCTGCCGGCAGAATTGTGCCGCGAATGGGAGCAACTGACCCACGCGCCGCTGCACAATTTGTATGGGCCAACCGAGGCGGCGGTAGATGTAAGCTGGTATCCAGCCTGGGGTGAGGAGCTCGCTGCCGTAACCGGCAACAGCGTACCCATCGGCTATCCGGTCTGGAACACCGGTTTGCGGATCCTCGATGCCATGATGCGTCCAGTGCCCATTGGTGTCGCCGGTGACCTGTACCTGACGGGGATCCAACTGGCGCAAGGTTATCTGGGGCGTCCGGATCTGACGGCGAGCCGTTTTGTTGCCGATCCCTTTAGCCCAGGCGAACGTATGTATCGTACCGGAGACGTGGCGCGCTGGCTGGAAAATGGTGCGGTGGAATATCTTGGGCGCAGTGATGACCAGCTAAAAATTCGTGGGCAGCGTATTGAACTGGGCGAGATTGATCGGGTGATGCAGCAACTACCAGATGTGGAGCATGCTGTTGCCCATGCCTGCGTATTCAATCAGGCGGTAGCGACAGGCGGCGATGCGCGCCAGTTAGTGGGCTATCTGGTGTCACAATCGGGTTTACCGCTGGATATTTCGGCATTGCGCGAGAGTCTGCGCGCAACCCTGCCTGCACATATGGTACCGACAGTGCTGCTGCAACTGGCGGAGCTCCCGCTCAGCGCCAACGGCAAGCTGGATCGTAAAGCGTTACCAATGCCACAACTGACGTCACGTCAGGAAGGGCGGGCGCCGCGAGCAGGGACTGAAACCACTATTGCTCAGGCGTTCACGGCCTTGCTGGGCTGCGAGGTCAATGATGTTGAAGCGGATTTCTTTGCGCTTGGCGGGCATTCGCTGCTGGCGATGAAGCTGGCCGCGCAGTTGAGCCGCATTTTTGCGCGCCAGGTAACGCCTGGGCAGATTATGGTGGCCTCGACCGTCGAACAGCTCAGCGCATTGCTGGATAGCAATGATGACGAGCAGTCGCAACGGCTGGGATTTGAAACGCTGCTGCCGCTGCGTGAAAGCGATGGTCCTGTGTTGTTCTGCTTCCATCCGGCATCGGGTTTCGCCTGGCAGTTTAGCGTGTTGTCACGCTATCTTCCTCCACAGTGGTCGATTATGGGTATCCAGTCACCGCGACCGGATGGCCCGATGCAGACAGCAGAAAACCTGGATGCGGTGTGCGAACAGCACCTGGCAACGTTACTTCGTCAGCAACCTCATGGACCTTATTATCTGATTGGGTACTCGTTGGGCGGTACGCTGGCGCAGGGCATTGCTGCCCGATTACACTCGCGTGGAGAAACGGTCGCGTTTCTCGGCCTGCTGGATACCTGGCCGCCGGAAACGCAAAATTGGTCGGAAAAAGAGGCCAATGGACTCGACCCGGAAGTGTTGGCGGAAATTGATCGTGAGCGGGAGGCGTTTCTGACTGCTCAGCAGGGCAATGCATCCGACGCATTGTTTAGCGCCATTGAAGGTAACTACGCCGATGCGGTTCGACTGCTGAGTACGGCACATAGCGTACCTTTTGCGGGACACGCGACGCTGTTTGTTGCTGAACGCACGTTACCGCCAGGAGTCAGCCCGGAACGCAGTTGGTCGCCGTGGATTTCCAGTCTGGATATTTATCGCCAGGACTGCGCGCACGTTGATATCATTACGCCAATGGCTTTCGAGAAGATTGGGCCAGTCATGCGTGACTTGCTCAACGACCTCTGCGGAGGTGGCGCGATTTACCTGTTTGCAGTGCGTCCTAACGGAACCACTAACGGCGTTCCGGCAACCGGATCGTCGATAATCATACACCGTAGCCCATAGATTTTTTCAATGAGCTCTGCCGTGACAATCTCTTTCGGCGCACCCTCGGCGACGATCTTTCCATCACGAAGTGCAATCAGATGGGTGGCATAGCGACACGCCTGATTCAGGTCGTGCAGAACGGCGGCCAGCGTGTAACCTTTCTCCCGGTTTAGCTCACTCAACAGCTCCAGCAGATCAATCTGATGGCTGATATCCAGCCAGGTGGTCGGTTCGTCGAGCAGCATAATCGACGTTTCTTGTGCCAGCACCATCGCTATCCACGCGCGTTGGCGTTGACCGCCGGAGAGGGTATCCACACTTTGCGCCGCCAGATGCGTGATCCCCGTGGCCTGCATCGCGTGGGTTACCGCGATTTCATCTTCTTTACGCCAGCGGGTAAATAAAGGTTGATGTGGATAACGCCCACGAGCAACCAGCTCCTGCACGGTAATATCGCCCGGCGTGGTGGCATTTTGCGCCAGCAGACCAATTCTGCGTGCGACCTCTTTACTGGGGTAATGTTGAATATGTTCGCCATCGAGCCAGACTTTGCCGTGCGCGGGCGTCATCAGACGACTCAATGTACGTAGCAGCGTGGACTTTCCACAACCGTTGGGGCCAATAATGGCAGTGAAGTGACCATCGGGGATCGAGACATTAAGGTCTTCTGCCACGGTAAACTTGCCATAACCCAGCGTTAACTGGTCGCCACGCAAACGGGCTACTGATTCGGTCATTTTTTGCGGGACTCCTGAATTAACAAGACGATAAGGTAAATACCGCCGAGGCTTACGGTGACAACGCCAACCGGAAGCTGATAAGGCATAAATAGCTGCTGAGCGCATAAATCGGCCATCAGCAGTAGCAGGGCGCCGCACAGCGCCGACTGCGTTAATCCCCAACGTGCCGTGCCGCTAAGCCGACGCGCGATGTGTGGGGCAACCAGGGCAATAAACGAGATAGGTCCTGCCAGTGCGGTGGCGGCGGCGGTCAGCACAACGGCGACCAGCATCATCATTAAACGTGAACGCTCTACTCTGACTCCAAGCGCGCAGGCGCTGTCATCACCCATTTCCAGTAAACGCAGGCGGCGTACCAACAGCGCGGCGCACCCCAGCATCACGATAATTAGCGGCGCAGAAGGCCAGGTCTTCGCCCAGGTCAGACCGTTGAGCGATCCGGCGTTCCACAGCCCGGCGGTCAGCGCGGTTTCTAAGGACGCCTTCAGCAGCAGCCAGGTGTTGAAGGCCACCAGCATAGCGCGAATGCCGATCCCGATGATGATCAGCCGGAAGGTGTCGATGCCGTTGCGCCAGGCCAGCGCCCAGACCACCAGAGAAGTCAGGATCCCACCGAGCATTGCCGCCAGCGCGATGGCGGTAAGATGCTGACCAAACAGCACCATTGCCACCAGTACGCCGCTCCAGGCACCGGTATTGAAGCCCATCACGTCCGGGCTACCCAGCGGGTTACGCATCAATGACTGGAATATCGCGCCGCTAACGCCCAGCGCCGCGCCAATCAGCAGCGCCATCAACACGCGTGGTAATCGCCACTCGGTCACCACCAGAGTAATGCTACGCGGTGCATCACCGAACAGGGCGGCAATAATTTGCGGGGTCTCGAGCATAACGGCACCGCTACGCAGGCTCCACAATCCAACGGCCAGGCAACCGACGACCAGCAGCAGACAACTGACAATCAGGCGACGGGAGAGGTGCATCATGCGCCACCTCCGCGCTGTTTACGGCGTACCAGGACGATGAGAACCGGCGCGCCGATAAACGCGCTGACGACCGAGACGCGCAGCTCGCCGGGCACAATCAGACGACCGATGATATCGGCAATCAACAGCAGAGAAGGGGTGGCCAGCAGAGTGACGGGCAGCGACCAGCGATGATCTGCGCCCACCAGCCAGCGTGCCATATGCGGCATCATCAGGCCGATAAAGGCGATAGGGCCGACGATGGCGGTCGCACTTCCGCACAGTACGGTAATCACCAACAGGCCAATAAACTGGGTACGCGCAACTTTGCTCCCCAACGCCGTTGCGGTGTCGCTTCCCAGACTGAGGCTATTCAGAGCACGGCTGAGGAACAGCGCGACAGCACCGGCAATCAGGACCGGGATCAGCACGACTTTCAGCGTCTGCAGGCTGCGGATATCCAGTGAACCGGCTTGCCAGAAACGCAACTGGTCGTAGACGTCCGGGTTGAGCAGGGCGATGCCTGTGGATAATCCTTCCAGAACAGCACCCAGCGCAACACCGGCCAATGTCAGACGTACCGGGCTGAGCTGTCCACCGCCCTGACTGCCGGTAAATGCCACGATCAGCGACGCGACCAGCGCACCGGCAAAAGCCATCAGCAGTTGTTCTTGCGCAGAGGAGAAGCCGAACAGCGCGGCACCCAGCACAATAGCAAAGCTGGCACCAGAGTTGACGCCCAGAATACCGGGATCGGCGAGAGGGTTTCGCGTGAGCGTTTGCATCAGCGCACCCGCCAGGCCCAGTGCACCACCTGCGAGGAGCCCTGCCAGCGTACGCGGGAGTCGCGCATCCAGCACGATGGTGCAATCGGCGCTTTGACAACTGCCGGTGAGTGCATCAAATACCACGGAGGTGGGCAGCGACTTTGCGCCAATAACCAGACTTAATGCCGTGGTGAGAACAAGTAGTAACAACAGTCCGGGCACGGCGAAGGCGCGTGTCACGGAAATAGAGCATGACATATCAACTTCCCTGATAATGATAGTAATTATCGTTATCGATCTTATTTGGATATGTTAGCATGTGCAGCCATTGAATGGATATTGAAAAAGTACCTGGTAAGGCTCTGTAATGAATCGACAATCCTGGCTGCTTAATCTCAGCCTGTTAAAGACCCATCCTGCATTTCGCGCCGTCTTCCTCGCCCGTTTTATTTCCATTGTCTCTCTGGGGCTATTGGGGGTTGCGGTCCCGGTACAGATCCAGATGATGACGCAGTCGACCTGGCAGGTCGGTTTGTCGGTTACGCTGACCGGGAGCGCCATGTTTATTGGTCTGATGGTGGGCGGCGTACTGGCCGATCGCTATGAGCGCAAAAAGGTGATCCTGCTGGCTCGCGGAACCTGTGGGATCGGTTTTATTGGCCTGTGTCTGAACGCGTTGCTGCCCGAACCGTCGTTGCTGGCTATCTATATTCTTGGTTTATGGGATGGCTTTTTCGCCTCGCTGGGTGTCACTGCGTTGCTGGCGGCGACGCCGGCGCTGGTCGGGCGTGAAAATCTGATGCAGGCCGGGGCGATTACCATGCTGACTGTGCGTCTGGGATCGGTGATTTCGCCAATGCTTGGTGGGGTGTTGCTGGCGACCGGTGGCGTGGCCTGGAACTACGGCCTGGCGGCGGCGGGTACATTTATTACCTTGCTGCCGTTGTTGAGCCTTCCCGCGTTACCGCCTCCGCCGCAGCCGCGCGAGCATCCTCTGAAATCGCTGCTGGCAGCATTTCGCTTTCTGCTTGCCAGCCCGCTGATTGGCGGCATTGCGCTGCTTGGCGGTCTGTTAACCATGGCGAGCGCCGTGCGCGTGCTGTATCCGGCACTGGCGATAAACTGGCAGATGTCGAGCGCACAGATTGGGTTACTGTATGCGGCTATTCCCCTGGGCGCGGCCATCGGGGCTTTAACCAGTGGGCAACTGGCACACAGCGTGCGTCCGGGTCTGATTATGCTGGCATCAACTGTGGCCTCTTTCCTGGCTATCGGTCTGTTTGGCTTGATGCCGGTCTGGCAGCTTGGTGTGGTTTGTCTGGCGCTGTTTGGCTGGCTGAGTGCGGTCAGTTCTTTGTTGCAGTACACCCTGTTACAGACGCAGACGCCGGAAGCGATGCTCGGGCGAATTAACGGTTTGTGGACCGCACAGAACGTCACCGGCGATGCGATTGGCGCGGCGCTGTTAGGGGGGCTGGGGGCGATGATGACGCCTGCGGCCTCGGCAAGCGTCAGTGGGTTTGGGTTGGTGATTGTCGGTCTTTTACTGCTGCTGTTGTTGGGAGAAGTGCGCCGATTCCGGCAAGTTCCCGTGAATGTCTGATCGCGTTATGCTCTACGGATTGTAGGCCGGATAAGGCGTTAGCCGCATCCGGCACTGACCATTAAAACAGAGCCGACAGACGTTGCAGCAGCAGCGTTGCGCTGTAGTAGTCGAGACGGAAGGTTTCCGTGCCCAGCGCATAAACGCGTTTGTTTTGCACAGCAGGCAGATGCGCCAGCAGTGGATTAGCGTAAATCGCATCGGCATCTTTGCTGTCGCCTGCAAACAGGAACAGCGCTTCGCCATTCAGACCCGCCGCCAGGTTTTCACCACCAAGCTGGATAATATCGTGACGTTTACCCTGGCTCTGGCTGGTATGTAGTCCGGCAGGTAGTGGTGCCAGCGTGAAACCGAGCTGTTCCATCAGCTTGCCTTGCGCGGACTCCGGCGTCCACAGGTTGGAGCTGTGTGCGGCTGCGGTATACACCAGCGCACTGACTGGCTGTGGCGGCAGGGTGATACGTTGCTTTACCGCGAGCAGTTGCTTATCAAACTCAGCAATACGCGCCGCTGCCTGTTGCTCCTGCCCGGTGATTTCACCTAATTGTGTCAGCAGTGACTGCCAGCTTTTGTCGTCGTAATTAATGATAAGCGTAGGGGCTATGGTGGACAGTTGATCGTACAGTGCAAGCGCGGAATCTCCCCCGGTGGCGCTGACCAGAATCAGATCCGGCATTTGTGCTGCAACGGCTTCGGCGCTCGGCTCGCCAATATACAGGCGGCTCAGTTTGCGTTCTTTGGCGACGTCGCTCCACTGGCGTAAAAAGCCCTGAGCATCACCAATACGGTTATTCGGTGTCGTGGCACCGCTGGCAATGATAGGCGCATCAATAGCGAGCAGAGAACCGGTGAGCGTGACGCTGGTGGACACAATGCGCAGTGGCTTATGTTCCAGCGTGTGCGTGCCGCGGCTGTCGGTAACCTGGCGTGGCCAGTCAGCGGCATGGCTTAAAGAAATTCCTGAAATAACGAGTCCAACCAGTAACAGCGCAGTGCGGTAAAACGCGGAAAATCTCACAAATAAGCTTCCTGTTATCAACGTGGTTAATGCTTCTCATTTTCATTGTTACGCGTCAGGGATGCAAGCCTAAGTCGCACATTGTGTTACCACAAGAGTTGACATACTGACGCTTTGCTTTTAGGTTAGCGACCGAAAATATAAATGATAATCATTATTAAAGCCTTTATCATTTTATGGAGGATGATATGGACACGTCACTGGCCGAGGAAAAAACGCAGACTATGGCAACTCTCGCTCCCGACAGTTTTTTCTTTATGTCGCCGTATCGTAGTTTTACGACGTCAGGATGCTTCGCCCGCTATGCGGAACCGGCAATTGATGGTGATTCACCAGACAGCCCTTTCCAACAGAAAATGCACGCACTGTTTGTGCAGGCCAAATCGCAGGGCATCGCAAACCCCATTATGGTAGGGGCCATTCCTTTTGACACCCGCCAGCCCTCGTCGCTGTTTATTCCTAAATCATGGCAAAGCTTCTCACGCACGGCAAAGCAGCAATCAGCACGTTACTTTACTGCCCATCAGTCGCTGAATGTCGTTGAGCGTAAATCGATTCCTGAGCAGGATTTTTTCGAAGATATGGTCGCCAGAGCAGCGGCGCTGACGGCAACCCCGGAAGTCGACAAAGTGGTGCTGTCTCGCCTGATTGATGTGACCGCCGACGCCAATATCGACAGTGGTGCGCTGCTGGAGCGGCTGGTAGCGCAAAACCCGGCAAGCTACAACTTCCATGTGCCCATCGACGATGGTGGTGTACTGATCGGCGCCAGCCCGGAATTGCTGTTACGCAAAGAAGGCGACCATTTCAGTTCGCTGCCGCTGGCGGGATCTGCGCGTCGCCAACCGGACGATGTTCTGGACCGGGAGGCTGGGATCCGTCTGTTAGCTTCCGAGAAAGATCGCCATGAACACGAACTGGTCACCCAGGCGATGAAAGCGGTTCTGCGCGATCGCAGCAGTGAGTTGCAACTTCCTTCGTCTCCGCAACTGGTCACCACGCCCACGCTCTGGCATCTCGGTACCCCGTTTGAAGGTAAAGCCAATGCCCAGGAAAACGCACTGACGCTGGCTTGTCTGCTGCATCCAACACCGGCGCTAAGTGGCTTCCCGCATCAGGTCGCACGTAAACTTATCGCCGAACTGGAGCCGTTCGATCGCGAACTTTTCGGCGGCATTGTTGGCTGGTGTGATTCGCAGGGCAACGGCGAATGGGTCGTGACGATCCGCTGTGCGAAACTGCTGCGTAATCAGGTACGTTTTTTCGCCGGAGCCGGCATTGTGCCCGCCTCGTCACCGATTGCGGAGTGGCGTGAAACAGGTGCCAAGCTATCCACCATGTTGAATGTTTTTGGACTGCATTAAGCGCCTGGTCTACCAGGCTATTCAGGCCTTATCGACAGGCTCTAAGGAGCAATAATGAGTATTCCTTTCACCCGTTGGCCGGAAGAGTTTGCCCGCCGCTACCGTGAAAAAGGCTACTGGCAGGATTTGCCGCTGACCGACATTCTGACCCGCCACGCCGATTGCGACCAGACGGCGGTGATTGACGGGGAACGCCATCTTAGCTACCGCCAGTTAAACCAGGTGACGGATAATCTTGCCTGTAGCCTGCGTTGTCAGGGGATCAAATCCGGCGAGACCGCACTGGTGCAGTTAGGCAACGTGGCTGAGCTGTATATCACTTTCTTCGCACTGCTCAAACTGGGCGTGGCTCCCGTATTGGCACTGTTTAGCCATCAGCGTAACGAACTCAACGCCTACGCAGCGCAAATTAAACCGGCGTTACTGATTGCCGATCGCCAGCATGCGTTATTCAGTGACGACGAGTTTCTGAATACCTTTGTTGCCGAACACAATTCAGTGCGCGTGGTCCAGTTGCTCAATGATGACGGCGAACACAATCTGCAAACGGCTATAAGCCAACCCGCAACGGCGTTTACCGCCACGCCATCGCCTGCCGATGAAGTGGCGTATTTCCAGCTTTCCGGCGGCACGACCGGGACGCCAAAGCTGATCCCGCGTACCCACAATGATTACTACTACAGCGTGCGCCGCAGCAACGAGATTTGCCATTTCACTGGAGAAACGCGCTATCTGTGCGCTATTCCAGCGGCGCATAACTACGCCATGAGTTCGCCTGGCGCGCTGGGCGTTTTCCTCGCGGGTGGAACAGTGGTGCTGGCGGCAGACCCGAGCGCGACGTTGTGCTTTCCGTTGATTGAACAGCATCAGGTAAACGTTACGGCGTTGGTACCGCCAGCGGTGAGTCTGTGGCTGCAGGCAATTCAGGAGTGGGGCAGTAACGCACAACTGGCTTCGCTGAAACTGTTGCAGGTGGGAGGCGCGCGGCTTTCGGCTTCGCTTGCCGCTCGCATTCCGGCGGAAATAGGCTGCCAGTTGCAGCAGGTCTTCGGTATGGCGGAAGGGCTGGTGAACTACACCCGTCTGGACGACAGTCCCGAGCGCATCATCAATACCCAGGGCCGTCCGATGTGCCCTGACGATGAGGTTTGGGTGGCAGACGCTGACGGTAATCCTTTACCACAGGGCGAGACCGGACGCCTGATGACGCGTGGCCCGTACACCTTCCGGGGTTACTTCAATAGCCCTGAACACAATGCCAGCGCGTTTGATGCTAACGGATTCTATTGCTCTGGTGATCTGATCGCCATCGATCGGGATGGTTACATCACCGTGCAGGGGCGCGAGAAAGATCAGATTAACCGCGGCGGGGAGAAGATCGCTGCCGAAGAAATCGAAAACTTGTTACTGCGCCATCCGGCGGTGATTCATGCGGCATTGGTCAGTGTGGATGACGAACTGATGGGCGAGAAAAGCTGCGCCTGCCTGGTGGTGAAAGAGCCGCTGCGCGCGGTACAGGTGCGTCGTTTTCTGCGCGAACAGGGCGTGGCGGAATTCAAATTGCCGGACCGTGTCGAGTGCGTTGAGTCATTGCCGCTGACCCCGGTAGGCAAAGTGGATAAAAAACAATTACGTCAGTGGCTGGCATCACGTTCACCGGCCTGAAGGAGAAGAAGAAATGGCAATCCCTAAACTGCAGGCTTATGCGCTGCCAACGGCGCTTGATGTTCCGGAAAATAAAGTTGACTGGGCATTTGAACCAGAACGCGCCGCGCTGCTAATCCACGACATGCAGGACTATTTTATCGGCTTTTGGGGTGAGAACTGCCCGATGATGGAACAGGTAGTGGCCAACATCGCCGCGCTGCGTCAGTACTGTAAAGCACATAATATTCCGGTCTATTACACCGCGCAGCCGAAAGAACAAAGCGATGAAGACCGTGCGTTGTTGAACGATATGTGGGGACCCGGCCTGACGCGCTCGCCTGAACAGCAAAAAATCGTCGATGCGCTGGCACCGGACGAAGCGGATACCATTCTGGTTAAATGGCGTTACAGCGCGTTTCATCGTTCACCGCTGGAGCAGATGCTAAGAGACACTGGACGTAACCAGCTGATCATCACCGGCGTGTATGCGCATATTGGCTGCATGACCACCGCGACTGATGCCTTCATGCGTGATATTAAGCCGTTTATGGTCGCCGATGCGCTGGCGGACTTTAGCCGTGATGAACACCTGATGTCGCTGAAATACGTGGCGGGGCGTTCCGGTCGCGTGGTGATGACCCAGGAGTTACTGCCGACGTCTGTTCCGGACAGTAAAGATGCGCTGCGCAGCGTGATTCTGCCGCTACTCGATGAGTCTGAAGAGCCAATGGATGACGAAAACTTAATCGATTACGGTCTGGACTCAGTACGTATGATGGCGCTGGCGGCCCGTTGGCGGAAAGTGCATGGCGATATCGACTTTGTGATGCTGGCGAAAAAACCGACCATTGACGCCTGGTGGACGCTGCTCTCCCGCGAGGTGAAGTGATGGCCGGATTTGATTTCACAGGGAAAACCGTCTGGATAACCGGCGCGGGAAAAGGCATTGGCTACACCACGGCGCTGGCGTTTGTTGACGCCGGGGCACAGGTTACGGGCTTCGACCGCGAGTTCGCGCTGGCAGAGTATCCCTTTGCCACTGAGGTGATGGACGTGGCGAACGCGCAGCAGGTGGCGCAGGTATGCGAGCGTTTGCTGGCGAATACCGGGCGTCTCGACATACTGGTGAACGCCGCAGGGATCCTGCGTATGGGACCAACCGACGCGCTGAGCGTGGAGGACTGGCAGCAAACCTTTGCCGTCAACGTGGGCGGAGCATTCAATTTGTTTCAGCAGACGATGGCGCAGTTTCGTCGCCAGCGGGGCGGGGCAATTGTCACCGTCGCATCGGATGCGGCGCACACGCCGCGTATCGGCATGAGTGCTTATGGGGCGTCAAAAGCCGCGCTGAAAAGCCTGGCGCTAACCGTGGGACTTGAACTGGCGGGCAGCGGCGTGCGCTGCAATGTGGTTTCGCCAGGCTCGACCGATACCGACATGCAGCGTACGTTGTGGGTTAGTGATGATGCGGAACAGCAGCGTATTCGAGGGTTTGGCGAGCAGTTTAAGCTCGGCATTCCGTTGGGGAAAATCGCCCGGCCGCAGGAGATCGCCAACACGATTTTATTCCTCGCCTCCGATCTGGCCAGCCACATTACGTTGCAGGATATTGTGGTGGACGGCGGCTCCACGCTGGGGGCATGACGATGATCTGGAAACGTCATTTAACGCTGGATGAACTGAATGCCACCAGTCAGAACACCATGGTGGCGCATCTGGGCATGGTTTATACCCGACTGAGTGATGATGTGCTGGAAGCCGAAATGCCGGTGGATGAGCGTACGCATCAGCCGTTTGGTTTGCTGCACGGCGGCGCGTCGGCGGCTCTGGCGGAAACGTTGGGGTCAATGGCGGGTTATCTGATGACTCGAGACGGGCAGTGTGTGGTGGGAACTGAGTTGAACGCCACGCATCACCGCGCAGTATCGCAGGGGAAAGTGCGCGGTGTGTGCCAGCCGTTGTATCTTGGGCGACAGAATCAAAGCTGGGAAATCGTCATCTTTGATGAACAGGGGCGGCGCTGCTGCACCTGCCGTTTAGGCACGGCGGTGATGGGGTGAAGTCACCCGGCAAAGTAAAATGAAATTGCAGGGTTAACAGGTAAATGAAGTGATCCAGTTAACAATGCAATGTAAATACTCAGTGATACTTCGGGTTTGTATGGTTGTCAGGTTGTTAAATTCAGAAAAGATGTTATAGAAACAAAATGTAACATCTCTCTGGATCGGACAACGGATAACAACTATGAACAAATCAGGGAAGTACCTCGTCTGGACAGTGCTCTCCGTAATGGGAGCATTTGCCCTCGGCTATATCGCATTAAACCGTGGTGAACAGATCAACGCGTTGTGGATAGTCGTGGCGTCGGTCTGTGTCTACCTTATCGCTTACCGTTTCTATGGCCTGTACATCGCGAAAAATGTACTGGCGCTGGACCCGACGCGTATGACGCCAGCCGTACGTCATAACGACGGTCTGGACTATGTTCCCACCGATAAAAAAGTACTGTTTGGTCACCATTTTGCAGCGATTGCCGGAGCGGGTCCGTTAGTTGGACCGGTGCTGGCGGCGCAAATGGGCTATCTGCCGGGGATGATCTGGCTGCTCGCCGGGGTAGTGCTGGCCGGCGCGGTGCAGGACTTTATGGTGCTGTTTGTTTCTACCCGTCGCGATGGTCGTTCCCTTGGCGAACTGGTGAAAGAAGAGATGGGCCCAACGGCAGGCGTTATTGCGCTGGTGGCCTGTTTTATGATCATGGTGATTATCCTCGCGGTACTGGCGATGATTGTCGTGAAAGCGCTAACCCACAGCCCGTGGGGAACTTACACCGTAGCGTTCACTATCCCGCTGGCGATTTTTATGGGGATTTACCTGCGTTATCTGCGCCCGGGTCGCATTGGCGAAGTGTCGGTCATCGGTCTGGTGTTCCTGGTATTTGCCATTATTTCCGGTGGCTGGGTGGCGGAGAGTCCTACCTGGGCCCCTTATTTTGACTTTACCGGTGTACAGCTGACCTGGATGCTGGTGGGCTACGGTTTCGTGGCTGCCGTGCTGCCGGTCTGGCTGCTGCTGGCACCGCGCGATTACCTTTCTACCTTCCTGAAAATCGGTACCATTGTGGGTCTGGCGGTAGGGATCCTGATCATGCGCCCGACGCTGACCATGCCTGCGTTGACCAAGTTTGTTGACGGTACCGGCCCGGTCTGGAGCGGTAACCTGTTCCCGTTCCTGTTTATTACCATCGCCTGCGGCGCAGTCTCTGGTTTCCACGCGCTGATTGCCTCCGGCACCACGCCGAAGATGCTGGCGAATGAAGGTCAGGCCTGTTTTATCGGCTATGGCGGGATGCTGATGGAATCCTTTGTCGCCATTATGGCGCTGGTAGCGGCCTGTGTTATCGATCCGGGCGTCTACTTTGCGATGAACAGCCCGATGGCGGTACTGGCACCTGCCGGAACCACCGATGTGGTTGCGTCAGCGGCACAGGTCGTGAGCAGCTGGGGCTTTGTTATCACGCCTGATACGCTGCATCAGATCGCTAACGATGTCGGCGAACAATCCATTATCTCCCGTGCAGGCGGCGCGCCGACGCTGGCGGTGGGCATGGCGTATATTCTGCACGGTGCGCTGGGTGGCATGATGGATGTGGCATTCTGGTATCACTTCGCCATTCTGTTTGAAGCCCTGTTTATTCTGACGGCAGTAGACGCCGGTACGCGCGCCGCGCGCTTTATGCTGCAGGATCTGCTGGGCGTGGTGTCACCAGGGCTGAAACGTACCGATTCGCTGCCAGCGAACCTGTTGGCGACGGCGCTGTGCGTACTGGCCTGGGGTTACTTCCTGCACCAGGGCGTGGTGGATCCACTGGGCGGTATTAACACCCTGTGGCCGTTGTTTGGTATCGCCAACCAGATGCTGGCCGGTATGGCGCTGATGCTCTGTGCGGTGGTGCTATTCAAGATGAAACGCCAGCGCTACGCATGGGTGGCGCTGGTGCCAACCGCCTGGCTGCTGATTTGTACCCTGACCGCTGGCTGGCAGAAAGCGTTTAGCCCGGATGCGAAAATCGGCTTCCTGGCTATCGCCAACAAATTCCAGGCGATGATCGACAGCGGTAACATTCCGGCGCAGTACACCCAGTCGCAGCTGACGCAGCTGGTGTTTAACAACCGCCTGGATGCGGGTCTCACCATCTTCTTCATGGTAGTCGTTGTGGTGCTGGGTCTGTTCTCCATCAAAACTGCGCTGGCAGCGTTGAAAGAGGACAAACCAACGTCGAAAGAGACGCCGTACGAGCCGATGCCTGAGAATGTCGAAGAGATCGTGGCGCAGGCGAAAGGCGCGCACTAATATTCTCTTAACCAATGAGCCCTCTCCTGAACGGGGAGGGCGTTTGTACGACAGGGAATCACTATGTTTGAAACACTCGCCAAAGCCGGGAAGTATTTAGGCCAAACCGCCCGGTTAATGATCGGTGTGCCGGATTACGACAACTATGTTGAGCATATGCGCGTCACGCATCCGGATCAGACGCCGATGACCTACGAAGAATTTTTCCGCGAGCGCCAGGATGCGCGCTATGGGGGCAAAGGTGGCGCGAAGTGCTGTTGATTTTTTGCCGGATGGCGCTAACGCTTATCCGGCCTACAACATTGCATTGGCCGTAGGCCTGATAAGGCGAAGCCGCCATCAGGCAACCTGCACCATAGTCACACCGTAAACGTCTCTACCTTCTCAAATGCCGCACGCAGTGTTTCCGGTGTTAGCTTCACCGGCAACGCGTGAATGGACTCCACCGGGCGCAGGGTATGCGCAATCACCTTATCGATTTCGGCGCGGTTTTGGATGTCCACTTCCAGTTGAGCCAACCGGGTTGGCAAATTGAAGCGCTGATAGGCGGTAATTAACTGCGCCAGCACATCATCTTGTCCCAACAGCGCGCTCTGCACCAGTATGCCGTACGCTACTTTGGTGCCATGTAAAAATTTCTCCGTTTGCGGGAGGACGGTCAGGCCATTATGCACCGAGTGTGCCGCCGCCACGCGGGTGTAGCGCTCGCCCAGACCGCCGACCATGCCGCCTCCGGCAATGATCGCATCCACCACGTCGCAAAATGCACGGGTCAGTTCACCACGCTGCTTATCTGCCAGCGCCTGCTCGCTGCTCTGAAGGAGAACGTCGCGGATCGCCAATGCGCCGTTGATGCCAAGACGTACAGTCAGCGGCAAGGTTTCAGGCTGTGGGGCGAGCACAACCGCTTCGTACCATTTCGCCAACGTGTCCCCGATACCAGCCAGCAAATACGCGTCTGGCGCATTAAGCACGATCTCTGGCTCTACCAGTACCAAAAAATTGGCATCATCGAAAATTTCGAAATGCAGTGCCTGACCTGCATCGTTGTACCACACGGACAGCGGCGTCCAGGCAGCACAGGTTGCGGCAATGGTTGGGATTGCTACAAAGGGTAAACCAAGGCGGCGCGCCAGCGCTTTGGCTGTGTCGAGCAATGTCCCGCCGCCCACGCCAATCACCACGCTGCGATTCTCTCCTGACTCTGTTGCCAGTTGCCCAACATCTTTTTCGCTGCAATGACCCGTAAACAGCAGGTGTTTAGCCTCGGCAAGATGAAAGGCCTCTGGCAGATAAGGCCGGGCTGCATTGATGGCGCGCTCACCATATACCCAGACGGCGCGTGAGAGTTGATCCTTTGTGAAAAAATCGTTGAGTCTCGACAGGCTGCCGCGATGGGAAAAATAGTTAGCCGGGCCGGTGACGACGCGAATCTCGGTATTACTCATGTTGTGTTGTCCTTTTGGCTGTCCTGTCCAGGCAGGTTATTTTTATATAGACGTCTGAACGTCTTGATTGCCAAATACTAGCATCGTGCTATAGTGGCTTCAACCACAACATCACACGCTGGGATAACAATAATGAGTAATAACCCGCTGATTCCGCAAAGCAAACTGCCTAATCTGGGCACCACTATTTTCACGCAAATGAGCGCGCTGGCGCAGCAGCACCAGGCCATTAACCTCTCGCAGGGATTTCCTGATTTTGATGGTCCACTCTTTTTACAAGAACGTCTGGCGTATCACGTCGCGCATGGCGCAAACCAGTATGCGCCGATGACGGGCGTACAGCCGCTGCGAGAGGCCATTGCGGATAAAACCGCGCAGTTGTACGGCTATAGACCCGACGCAAATAGCGAAGTGACCGTTACTGCGGGGGCAACGGAAGCATTGTACGCCGCGATCACGGCACTGGTACGGCCTGGCGATGAGGTGATCTGTTTTGACCCGAGCTACGACAGCTATGCGCCCGCGATTGAATTATCCGGCGGCGAGGTTAAACGCATCGCGCTGCAACCGCCGTCTTTTCGCGTCGACTGGCAGGAATTTGCTGCGCTAATCAGTGACCGCACCCGGCTGGTGATCCTAAATACACCGCATAACCCCTCGGCTACGGTATGGCAGAAGGCGGACTTTGAGGCGTTATGGCAGGCTATTAACCGGCATGAAATTTATGTTGTCAGTGACGAAGTCTACGAGCATATCTGTTTTGCCACGCATGGGCATGCCAGCGTGCTGGCGCATCCGCAACTAAGGGCGCGCGCAGTTGCCGTTTCATCATTTGGCAAAACCTATCATATGACGGGCTGGAAAGTGGGGTACTGTGTTGCGCCACCGGCTATCAGCGCGGAGTTACGTAAGGTCCATCAGTATTTAACCTTCTCGGTCAACACGCCGGCACAACTGGCGCTGGCGGATATGCTGCGCGAAGATCCGACGCACTACCGTGAGCTGCCCGCGTTTTATCAGAGAAAACGTGATGTGCTGGTGAATGCGCTGCGTGACAGTCGGCTGGAAATACTACCCTGCGAAGGGACGTACTTTTTACTGATTGATTACAGTGCTGTTTCTGATCTCAACGATGTGGCGTTTTGCCAATGGCTGACTAAAGAGGTCGGCGTGGCGGCGATACCGCTGTCCGTTTTCTGCGCCGATCCTTTCCCACATAAGCTGATTCGCCTGTGTTTTGCTAAGCAAGAATCGACGCTGCTGGCAGCGGCAGAACGCCTGGTTACGCTGTAGTGACGCGATTTCGCTACTTCACCGTCCAGGCTTTAGAGAATCGACGGTCGGCAAATAACTCTTGCAGACCGTTGATTTGCTTCAAACGTAAGACTTCGTCGCTATCCATTCCCAGTTCTTTACCGATTTTCTCTTCGCTCCAGCCTAATTGTGATAATTCACGAACGATTTCCGACATAGCATGGATTTGATGCCGCCCACGGGCACGATTGTGGCGGATTGTTGCCGCCATGCGCTCATGACGCCCGCGTTGCAGACAGGCAACGGGCAGATAACCTTTCAGGCGTGATTTTAGTGATGATTTGTTTTTGCCGATTTCATGTCGATGGAATCCGTCGACGATTTCATATTCTTCCGGGGTTGATTGAACCACGACGATCGGTTGTGTGAAGCCATCGGCTTCAATGGATTTCAGCAGTAGCTTTTTCTCCGGCGGCGCAACGTTATTTGGGTTGTAATCATTTGGCGAAATAGCGCTGTTTTTGATCCACAGAACGCAGTCTACCGGTTCTTCACGGAAAGGGCTGACGCTATGGATTGCCATCCTGAATTCATTGATTGCTTCAATTCGTTCTTCTTCTGAAAGGCCAGAAAGAAAACCGGTGAGTTCCTGAGTTAGTCGTCGTTGCATAAGATCCCCCATTCCTGGCGTTTGGTTTTCATACGTTCGTTATAACGCTGATAGTTTTTCATTTTTGTGGGACTGAATGAGAGTGCCCGACACCAGTAGTCATTATTCAGCAGTACTTTGCAGATCCGTCTCCATGAGGGGATATCTTTAGAACCAATATCGTTTTCCTGGGTTTGAGGAATATTATCGATCCCTTTTTTCTTGTACCACTGTAAATAGACGGCGATTTTGTTGCGGTAGTGCTCTGCGGTCTGTTGCGGCATGCTGTCTAATAGCAGCATGGCGTACGCTTGCCAGCTTAAATGCTCAGGTTTTAATATTTTCCGGTGGCCGTAAAAATGGTTGTCATGACCGGCGTATATTCCGCCGCTTTTAACGCCGCTAACCCGGGTGCACATGGCTGCCCATCGCTGTGGCTCAATAACATGATACAGCCACAGTCCCTGGCGTTGTTCCGGGCCAAAGGGTTCGCAAATGCGCATATATCGTGTTGGCACGCCAGCCTGGTACATCAGGTTATACAGGGGGTTGCATGGCATTTTTGTTTTCGCAAACCATGTCCATATATCGGCTGTTTTCCAGTCATACACTGGATAGATATACCAGGTGTGTCCTCCCGGTGCGGCGGTAGTCCACGGTTTGTCATCGGCAAAACGTTGCTTACGTGAATGGGCAATGGCGACAAAACGGTTATATGACTCGTCGGCACGGATGCCCACCATCATTGCCGCAGGACGTTTTTCTGAAAACCAGTCAGCGAACTCACGAACGAATTGTTCAAAGGTCATGCCGGGTTGGTAGAAATGAAAGAAACTGGGATCGGTAATCGCATCTGCTGGTGGTTGCCGCACCCATTGTGTATTGGGTTCCCAACACTGCCATTCCGGTTGAAATTGTGAGAGAGAATTTTGGGTGGTGAGTGGTATTGCTACCCAATAAAAACGTTCTATAACGTCAGAATAGTGTTCTCGTAGCGCTTCAACATAGTCGATAGTACAAGAGAACTGGGCTTCCCAGTCAATAAACAATACGCTTATTTTTTTATGTAACTGGCGTGCAAGAGTGGCGGTGAGATGCATCATGAGCCCGGAGTCTTTCCCTCCAGACAGTGAAACGCACACGCGAGGCAGTGTTTCCAAAGTCCAGGTAATGCGTTCCTGAGCGGCTTCCAGCACGCTCTGACTCAGAGGGATTTTGTAAACAGACATAGCAAGTCCATACTGAAAGAATAAAAGAGTAACATCTCTAATGTATACTTTGAATAAGATATGCCAATTTACGAAGCGTGCAACCTTTAAATATATTTACTTAATGTATTTAAAATATTTTTTTATTTAGTGTATGTATGGTTCTTTGATATGTCGTTTTTTTCGGTTTTTTTGTTTATTTTTGTTATGGAGTTCTCAAAGTTTTTGTTGTTAAGTGAGGCCCGGTTGTACATTAAAAATAGATTCATTGATGGTGGATTAATATCTGTTTTGATTTTCTTTAAATTGAATAATGATGAATATAATTCAAAGGTTGATTTAGGAATGAAACCAATGATATCTGTAATGGATATAATGTTGATAATTGACATCAGTGAATCACTAGAGAACCCAGTTTTACGATTGGCGAGAAAAGCATTTGTTTCCGACTGGTACTCTTTTACACCAGTATCGTCAGAGAGAAACCACGAAAACTGTTCTTCCAGTATTTCATTTAACGTTGTTTTTTCATTTATTCTGGGGTGGTTTTTGCCACAGACCAATACGGTCTCAATTGTCCTGAATGGGGTGCATATAATTGAGCGGTTAACGATCGGTGATGTCGTGATGACAACATCCGCTTTACGGTAGGCGAGTAAGTCTTCAGCGGTTTCCGATGTTATCAGAATATCACGATGTTCAATTTCAACATATTTGTCTTCCCTGATAGATTTAATTAACTCACTCATGTAGGCATTGCTGATAATTTGCGGACTGTAAATGACGAATTTTTTCTTCAGACTGGAGCTGTGCATGATATTTATTGTTTCTTCCAGACTGTTGAGATTGTTCTCAAGGTGATGGTGTAGATTGACCGCCGTTACGGTAGGCGTAATGCCTTTCCCTGCCCGAATAAACAAAGGATCATTGAATTGAGTGCGAAGCCTTTGTAGCGACTGGCTAACGGCTGAGGGGGTAATAAACAGCGTTTCGGCGGCTTTGCTTATGCTCAGATTCTGATAGATACACTCGAAAATAACCAGCAGGTTCAGATCGAATTTTTTGAGGTCGTAAAGGTTAGCCATACGCTAATTCCTGTTTTAGTTTAGTTGTGAAATATTTCATTTTGTTATGTATGAGTTGTAATGCATCACCGTTTCATATACATGTAAAACTTAATGAATAATTTACTACTACTTAAAATAGCATAGGCAGGGTTATTTTTTCGGTAAAAAGTGCTAACGGGTTAATTGATATAGAAAAGAAGAATGATTGATATGAAAATAATATCAATCATTCGTTGCGTATATTTATTTGGCTCCCATGATAATATCCAGCTTCTCTTTATCGGGCAAACCTACTGCCTGTTGCAGGGTATTATCTTTGCTCATGTAATAAATGGCGGGCGTGACATTGGCGCCTAAATCGTCCATTAGTTTTTGGTTGATATTCAGCGTCTTCATTTGCTCGGCAGGCGGGTTTGCTGGCAGTGCCAGCGTCATTTTGCCGCCGGAGGCTTCATAGTCGTGCCAGGTTTTAGCGGGGTCCTTGCTTGCCAGAATGGCCGCAGCGGTTGCCGGGCTTTCGGGTTTTATTACGCCAACCAGCAACGTGCGCAGTTGGACTTTACCGGCGTCCACCCACGGGCGCGCCTGCTGCCAGAACTGTTTACAATAGGGACAGAAGGGATCGGCAAACACATACACAATAACTGGCGCGTCTTTTTTGCCGTCCAGAATCCACGACGCTTTTTCCATGCGTTGCCACATCTCGCGCCCGGCAGGGGCATAGATCTCTTTTTCTATCAGCGCATTACTCAGGTTTTCACCTTTCTCGTTATACATATAGCCGGAGATCGCCTGTTTTCCATCAGGCGTCACATAGATAGTGACCCCCATGTCCTGATATTTGCCCAGATAACCTTTCATGCCTCCCGGGGCGTCGAACGACTTCAGAATCGTAATGCCCTGTTTCTCAATCGCTTTCACGGGGGCAGGAAGCTCTTCAGCGTGGACGACTGCAGGGAGCAGAGCTAAGAGTAATGTACGTTTAAACATTGATTTTCCTTATAAAATTAGAAGGAAAGGGAGTTAAGTTGCAAAACCTATCGCAGCCATAGGTAAGATCGACAGTCTGTCGATTGCCCTTTCGGTAGTTGGGTGATGTAATCCCAATCGCTGTTACGACCTTGGTTAAGGTAATGTAGAGCGCAACACATAGCCAGTTCTGCTGGCACTGAAGTTACTTGCGGGTAACTCGGGTAATGAGGCTCCCTGCAAAGGGAGCCTTTTTTACTTTTAGAATAGGGTTTACACCATGCGGTTGAGTCGGTTGTTAGTTAACGCTTATTGATTTGATAAAGGAAACGCATTAGCCCTTATCAATGATTTTCGTTAACTTATCCCTCAACGAAAACACGGAGGAAGTACAGATGTCTTTGATTAATACCAAAATTAAACCTTTCAAAAACCAGGCGTTCAAAAACGGTGAGTTCATCGAAGTAACCGAGAAAGATACCGAAGGTCGTTGGAGTGTCTTCTTCTTCTACCCAGCTGATTTTACGTTCGTATGTCCGACCGAGCTGGGCGACGTTGCTGACCATTACGAAGAACTGCAGAAACTGGGTGTGGACGTTTACTCTGTTTCTACTGACACTCATTTTACTCACAAAGCATGGCACAGCAGCTCTGAAACCATCGCGAAAATCAAATATGCGATGATCGGCGACCCGACTGGCGCCCTGACCCGTAACTTCGACAACATGCGTGAAGATGAAGGTCTGGCTGACCGTGCAACATTTGTTGTTGACCCGCAGGGTATCATCCAGGCAATCGAAGTTACCGCTGAAGGTATCGGCCGTGATGCGTCTGACCTGCTGCGCAAAATTAAAGCTGCACAGTATGTCGCTTCCCACCCAGGTGAAGTTTGCCCGGCTAAGTGGAAAGAAGGCGAAGCGACCTTAGCGCCATCTTTAGATCTGGTCGGCAAGATCTAAGTCTGTTTTGCCTTGCGGCGCTGCGCTTGCATAGGCCTACGAAACCGTAGGCCGGGTAAACGAAGTGCCACCCGGCAATCAATGGGCGCAGACGCGCCCATTTTATTCCAGCACCATGACGCAAGTTGCATTGATGCGGCCCCGCGAATTCGGCTTGCATGATGATGTTTTCAGAGAGGGAAGAATAATGCTCGACACAAATATGAAAACCCAGCTCAAGGCTTATCTTGAGAAACTGACCAAACCTGTTGAGCTGATTGCTACGCTGGATGACAGCGCTAAATCGGCAGAAATCAAGGAACTGCTGACTGAAATTGCTGAACTGTCAGAAAAAGTCACCTTTAAAGAAGATAATACTCTGGCCGTACGTAAGCCATCGTTCCTGATTACCAATCCTGGTTCTCACCAGGGGCCGCGCTTTGCCGGTTCTCCGCTGGGGCATGAGTTTACCTCTCTGGTTCTGGCGCTGTTGTGGACCGGTGGTCATCCGTCAAAAGAGGCACAGTCACTGCTGGAGCAGATCCGCGACCTCGACGGGGACTTTGAGTTTGAAACCTATTATTCGCTTTCCTGCCATAACTGCCCGGATGTGGTGCAAGCTCTGAACCTGATGTCCGTGCTGAACCCGCGTATCAAGCATACGGCGATTGATGGCGGTACATTCCAGAACGAAATTACCGATCGTAACGTCATGGGCGTTCCGGCGGTCTATATGAACGGCAAAGAGTTCGGCCAGGGTCGTATGACGCTGACTGAAATCGTAGCGAAAGTGGATACCGGTGCAGAAAAGCGCGCAGCGGAAGAGTTGAATAAGCGTGATGCTTACGATGTGCTGATCGTCGGTTCGGGTCCTGCCGGGGCAGCGGCTGCGGTGTACTCTGCACGTAAAGGTATTCGCACCGGTCTGATGGGCGAACGCTTTGGCGGTCAGGTTCTTGATACCGTTGATATCGAAAACTACATCTCTGTACCGAAAACCGAAGGCCAGAAACTGGCTGGCGCACTGAAAGCACATGTTGATGATTACGATGTTGATGTTATTGATAGCCAGAGTGCGAGCAAACTGGTTCCGGCAGCTCAGGAAGGTGGTTTGCATCAGATTGAAACGGCTTCCGGCGCGGTGTTGAAAGCACGCAGCATCATCATTGCTACCGGTGCAAAATGGCGCAACATGAATGTTCCGGGTGAAGATCAGTATCGCACCAAGGGCGTAACCTACTGTCCGCACTGTGATGGCCCGCTGTTTAAAGGCAAGCGTGTCGCGGTGATAGGTGGCGGTAACTCGGGTGTTGAAGCGGCTATCGATCTGGCGGGTATCGTCGAGCACGTGACGTTGCTGGAATTTGCCCCGGAAATGAAAGCCGATCAGGTTCTGCAGAATAAAGTCCGCAGTCTGAAAAACGTCGACATTATTCTGAATGCGCAAACCACAGAAGTGAAAGGCGACGGCAGTAAAGTCACCGGTCTGGAGTATCGTGACCGCGTCAGCGGTGATATCCACAATGTGGAACTGGCGGGTATCTTTGTGCAGATTGGCCTGTTGCCAAATACCAACTGGCTGGAAGGCGCCGTTGAGCGTAACCGCATGGGTGAAATCATCATTGATGCCAAGTGCGAGACCAGCGTGAATGGCGTTTTCGCGGCCGGAGACTGCACCACCGTACCGTATAAGCAGATTATCATTGCGACTGGCGAAGGTGCCAAAGCATCATTGAGCTCGTTTGATTATCTGATTCGCACCACAACCGTATAAGAAAGTAAGACTCACCTGCAAAAGAAGCGAAATGCCCGATAGCACAAGCATATCGGGCCTACAAATGGGATATCATCGGTTTGTAGGAGAAAGAGGCTACCGGAAGGTAGCCTCTTTTTTTATTAGCGAACTACCAGCACCGGTAAGGTAGCGTGGCGGACAACGCTGGAGGCGTTAGATCCGAGCAGATGGGTGCTGATTGATGGGTTACGCGATCCGATGACCACCACATCTGCATTCAACTCTTCACCCAATTCGTTTACCACATCACGCACGCTACCAAAGCGAACGTGCTGCTTAATGCGGGAAGGATCGATACTGAAGTGACCGACCATCGTTTGCAGACGGGTTTCCGCTTCGTGTTGCAGATGCTCTTCAAAACGACGAACGTCAGCGGCAAAACGATGCAGACTCAGACTGGCAGAACCCGGGAGCACATGCAGCAGATGGATCACCCCTTTATCTTGTGCCAGAAATTCTGCATGGCGAACAGCCTTGTCGCTCAGTTCCATTTCGAATACATCAACAGGCATTATGATTGTGTTGTACATAAACATTCTCCTTGTCATTACATGAACACATAACAGCATAGTATTAAAAATGATTCTGTCAGTCACGACACAGATTTATGTTTTGCGAACAGGAGAAAAGGAAGTGTAGTAAGTGAAAGAAAGCAGGGGTTGAAGCGGAAAGAGGATGCGGATGCATCCCCTGTAAGATAAAGCGAGTCGCTTTGATAAGACAGAGTTAGCGCAGGTAGTCGCCTGCAGCTTCAGGCTGGTACTCAAGCTCGATGACTTCGAGGTGGGTCGATGTACCGCCCGGTAATTCCCAATGGATCGTATCGCCAACGCGCAGGCCCAGAAGCGCTGCACCGACTGGCGCCATTACCGAAAGCTGTGTACTGCTGTCAGTCATATTGGCCGGATATACCAGGGTACGTACACGCACTTCGCCATCGCTCAGATTGCGGAATTTCACGCGGCTGTTCATGGTCACCACGTCGTGCGGCATGGTTTCCGGGGAACACATTTGGGCGCGATCCAGTTCAGCGTTTAATGCGTCCGCTATCGGTAAACCAGCAAACGCAGGTTGCTCCAACAGGCGGTCAATGCGTTCCGCATCGAGGTCGTTAATGATAATAGTTGGTCTGGACATTTATTACTCCATGTCGTCGATACTGCGGATGCGCAGGTAAATAATCCCAAAAGAAAACCCTCACCGTCAGGCGGCAAGGGTTTAGCTTTTATGATGATACTGAGACTTACCCCATGTTTGAAGTGATTTAGTTCACATTCAGGCAAATCATCAATATTGTCGCGTATGGTGTAATGTCAGCCAGTTAAGCATTATAGGGAACATGTGATTCCGGCTCAGGGTTCCGTTCACTTCAGCGGCATCACTTTTCTGCGGCACAGCCCCCGTGAACGGGCAAGGGAGGCTCGCCGCCACCTCCCTTGCAACCCAGGCTCCCGGCGGAAAATCGTCGCTACGCGATGTATTCGTCTTATGCCGTCTGCCTGTCGGGTCGGGGCCGAGCCTACGTCCATGCAGGCCGTCCCCTCTGTCCGCATCCCTGCGGACAGACCCGGTCAGCCGTCAACGCCTCATCGATTTTCCGCCGGGAGCCGGGATTGTTAAGGGTACAGCGATAGTACCCTTAACACGTTCACAGGCAGTATGGTTTCAGAGAAGTGAAAAACATAAGGTGAACGGAACAATACACCAGAGGCAACAGGTTCATTACCTTTAGTTCGTTAACTGACAAGCATTACGCGTATGGTGTGATTTTAGCCGAAAAACGTGATCGTTCTCAAATTTGCATTATGCTTTTTAAGCGCTCGCTGCGGGCGCGTCACGACAACTCAGTGTTCCTCGACAGGAGATCTCATGAGCCAGTACGACAAACTTACCTTAAAAGATGGCAGCTATTTGCATTTCAAAGACTGGGGAAGCGGCCAGCCCATTGTGTTCAGCCATGGTTGGCCGCTAACCGCAGATGCATTTGAAGATCAGATGCTGTTTCTCGGGTCGAAAGGATTTCGTGTGATAGCCCATGACAGACGAGGGCACGGGCGTTCGGCCCAGCCCTGGGATGGCCACAATATGGATCAGTATGCTGACGATTTGGCCGAACTTACCGCGTATCTCAATCTCAAAGATGCTGTGCATGTCGGGCACTCTACCGGCGGTGGGGAAGTGGCTCGTTATATTGGCCGCCATGGGACGCAGAGGGTCGCAAAAGCGGTACTCATTGGTGCGGTAACACCCATCATGATTAAAACCGACTTTAATCCAAATGGCGTGCCGAAAGAGGTATTCGATGGCATTCGTGAAGGGGTTGTGAACGATCGCGCCGCCTTTTTCTATGAATTGACCGCTGCATTCTATGGCTACAACCGTCCTGGCGCAAAAGAGTCGAAAGCCGTCAGGGAAAGTTTTGTTGAACAGGGTTTACAAGGCTCCATCAAAGCGTTGTACGACTGTATCCACGCGTTTTCGGAAACAGATCTGCGTGAGGATCTCAAAAAAATGACCATCCCGACGCTGGTGATCCACGGTGACGACGATCAGATTGTCCCGTTTGAAACCTGCGGAAAGGTCGCGGCGGAAATCCTACCAGATGTACAGTTGAAGGTGTATGCCGGAGGGTCTCACGGTATTTGCACCACCCATAAACAGCAGATCAACGCCGATCTACTCGACTTTATTCAGTCGTAATCGTTGGCAGATTGTTCTACGCTGATCTTCTTTTTCCAGGGGGATGAGCGAAGCATAATTTGTGCTGCGCTGACGTTAACTTCAACAGGGAACGCTATGTATTTCTATCAACCGTCACAGGGACACGGCTTACCGCATGACCCGCTAAATGCCATCATTGGACCGCGCCCGATTGGCTGGATTGCGTCGAGTGACAGTAACGGTCGGAATAATCTGGCGCCGTACAGTTTCTTTAACTGCTTTAACTATCATCCACCGATTATCGGTTTTGCCAGCAGCGGCTGGAAAGACAGTGTGCAGAATATTATCGAAACAGGTGAGTTTGTCTGGAACCTGACCACCCTTGAGTTGGCCAGTGCGATGAACGAAACGTCGGCCAGTCTGCCGCACGGCGAGGACGAGTTTTTTGCCGCCGGGCTTAGCAAGGCAGATAGCCGGATAGTCAACGTGCCGCGCGTGGCGCAAAGCCCGGTCAATTTTGAGTGTCGTTTATCACAGAGCCTGCAACTGACGGCCGCAGATGGCTCACCGGTTGATACCTGGCTGGTATTGGGGGAAGTGGTGGGCATCCACATCGATGAAACGCTGCTGGAAGACGGCATCTATCAGACGGCGAAAGCGAAGCCGGTACTGCGTGCTGGTGGGCCAACGGCGTATTATTCGATCAGTGAAACACACCGTTTTGATTTAGTTCGCCCGGACGCCCGAGCAAAACGCTAAGCTTACGGACCGACGCCAGCTTGCAGCGTCGGTCGCAAGTTTCAATATCCCACTTTGTCGATAATAAACTGTTTACCACAGCTACCTGGATGTGGTTGCGGTAAGAATGACTGTGCAGATAACGTCTGGTTGATGTTGTCGGCTTTCAGGGATAACTGGATCTCAGTGAGATACGCCGGATTGCCGTGGCAGCTTAGCTTCACAGCTTTGACGTTCTCTTTGCCCCAGCTTTTGGCAACTGCAGCGTCAAATGCGTTACGGCTGACGGTTTTGCCGTAGTTTTCCGCCAGGAATTTGCCCACCTCGCTGTTCTTAACCTCATTATTCAGCCGTACCATCGTGCCAAAGTACGCGTCGGGATCAAAACCGAAACACGCGCCATGTTTGGCATACTCGTAACGTTCCAGACAGGATCTCCCTCCAGCGCCGGGCATTACAGCGCTGAGTTTTGCTGCGCTTTCCAGCGACAGCCCGGTTTCGGGGGCCGCGCATTTACGGCTGGCACGTGCTTCAGGCAGGTTGGGAATTGGTCGCGTTGCGCAGCCAAAACGCATCCAGCGGCGGTTGTCTACTCCACGGGCGGCAATGGATTTAGGCAGGCTGGGCCATAAACCGTGAACGGTCAGGAAATCCGCTTTGTCTGCGCTCTCTTTTTGTAAACGACATTCGTCAGGTTCCTGACGATTACGCTCGTATTGGCTCTGACAAAATCCGGTTTGCCAGGAGAGGGCCAGCACGTAGCTGTCAAAGTCAGCGTACTGTTTTGCCTGGAGTTCATCGGCCTGAGCCGCAGAAACTGGCAGCAGAAGCGCTGCCAGTAATGAAGAATAACGCCATGTTGATGTCATGATGATTTCGAATACTTATATAAATTCTGAATATCATCTATTTAATCATAAAAAATGCCAGTCAGGTTTAGCTGACTGGCATCATTTTCATCAGGCGTGAACCGAAATGATTAGCTCCACATTGCCAGAATCGGCCAGCCGACCAGCAGAAGCATAGAGATGTAGATAACGCCGAAGATAGCACCCAGACGCCAGTAGTCTTTGGACTTCACATAACCACAGCCATAGATGATAACGCCAGGGCCTGTTGCATACGGAGTCAGACAGCCCATGATACCGATGGACAACACCAGCAGGATACACAGGTGTTCCATCGGCACGCCCGGGATACCTTTACCTACCGCCAGAATAACCGGCAGCATGGTGGCGGTGTGCGCAGAAAGGCTGGCAAACAGGTAGTGAGCAAAGTAGAACACCAGCACCAGAACGATTACTGTTGCGTTAGGCGAGAAGCCTTCCAGGTGCGTGCTCATGGTGTTGGCGAACCAGTCGATAAAGCCTGAACGGGTTAAACCGTTGGCCATTACCACCAGAGTGGCAAGGTTGACCAGGGTGTTCCATGCGCTGTTATAGCGGGTAATATCTTTCCACGGTACCACGTGCAGCGCCAGCATCAGGGAGACTGCCAGCAGACCCACTGCGGTAGCGTCAATCAGCTTACCACCGAAAACCCACAGACCCAGGCTGAGCAGAACCAGACCGATCAGCGTTATCTCTTTACGGGTCAGTTTACCCATGGTTTTCAGTTCATCACCGGCCCATGCGGCAACTTCAGCACTGTGGGTGACTTCTGGTTTGTACAGAACGTATGACAACCACGGAGCAACGATCAGCAAAATAATACCGACCGGCAGGAAGCTGAGGAACCACTGCAACCAGCTGATTTGAATCCCGGCGATTTTGTTAACGAACTCCAGACCCAGTACGTTTGGCGCAGCGCCGGTCACGAACATAGAGGAGCTCAGGCTGGTACTGATAACCATCATCCACATCAGATATCCGCCGATACGGCGCGCGGAAGGATCGTTAGGGAAGGATTTAAACAGCGGAGGCAGGTTTTTGATAACCGGGAATACAGTACCACCGGTACGCGCGGTGTTGGACGGTGTAAACGGCGCCAGCAGAATGTCGATGATAACAATCGCATAGCCCAGCGTCAGGGTACGTTTCCCCATGAATTTCACCAGGAACAGCGCGATACGACGACCCAGACCGGTGACCTCATAACCCAGCGCGAAAATAAACGCACCAAACACCAACCACACGGTGGTGCTGGAGAAGCCCGCCAGACCCCATTTCAGCGCTTGCTTGCCCGCTTTAAATGCCGGGTCGGCCAGTTCTGAAGCATCAAACAGCAGATAGTTGCTGCCGATAACGCAGATCGTTACGGCGATAAAGCTGATCGCTGTTGCCGGAATTGGCTCCAGGATCATACCGACGATCATCGCCACAAACACGGCAAAGTAGTGCCAGGCCTGTGGAGGCATTCCATCAGGGACGGGGATAAGAAACATGACGCCCATTACAACCAATGGGGCCAGTAACTTCCATATTTTATCTTTTGCTAAAGACATGTGTGATTCTCCGGAAAGGATCTTTAATTGTGATAATGATGAACTTGTGAAATCTGAGCTAAGAACCAGGTGACGATCAGCAGATCGGCGCAGCCTCCGGGACTGAGGTTGCGTTCAATGCACTGTTGGTCGAACTGGCGTAGGTATTCGAGATCGGCAGGGGTACGAATCCCCCCTTGCTGTATCAGGGCGGTGGCCTGCTGCTGTAGCCAGCGCAGACCTTCTGCGCCGCCACGTGAAGCCACGTTGGTGTCGCCGTTGATAGACATCAGCAGCAATAAAGTGTCGAGTAACGCCAGTTCAGGGTCGCGGCCCTGAGTCAGCAGTGCGCGGTAGTGCGGCAGGGCATGCTGGATGACGAGCGGGTATCCCGCTTCGGCTTCGCCCCGTGCGCCGGTTAATCCCAGTTGCTGATAAAGACGTTGGCCAGCCGTGAGTTGTTGATTGTTCTGGCGCAGTTCGCGCTCGGTCAGGCCCCGGCAAAATGTTGCTGCCGTAGAGCAAATGGTTTCAGCGGTAACAGTCAGTTGGAGCTGGTGCAGGCGGCCAATGGCGGCACACAGCAGTCCCAGAGAAAAGATGCTGCCTTTGTGGGTATTTACCCCAGCGGTGGCGCGAAACATATCAGCTTCGCAGGCCATACCCAGCGGACGCAGTCCTTTCAGTACTTCTTCAGGTGACAACTGCGCGCTGAATGCGCCGTATTCGATAAAACGTGGCAGCCAGGCCTGGATAGCCTCTGCGCTGCGATGAAAATCTTCCAGCGCCATATCTTTATGCGCGCCATTATTAATGCGATCCACCAGACCTGGTTTGGGCGATAAGTTGACTTCAGTCAGCATGGCGCGCCAGGCAAGCGTTGCGTAGGCGTCGGGCAGATCCAGTGGAAGGACTGCGTTATTCGTCGATGTTGCGGGAATCGGCATCATGCAGCAGTGCCTCCATTTGAATGAGTAAGTCGGAAAGCGCGTGGGTTTTACCCCGCGCACATTCGGCAGCGCTTTGCTCGCACAACAGACAGCGGCGGGCAGGAAGCGCGAAATGACGGCGGGACAGGATTTCTCCTTCAGGGGTCAGGACATCGATGTCCCATAACCGTCCCAGCGGATGTGAATGCTCAAGCTCGATAGTGGCGAGCTTGAGGTCGTGGGCTGGTGCCTCGATGGACAACAGACCTTCCGGACCGCTGGCGGAGACCAGCGCAGTTTGCTCCCTGACAATCCAGGATGATTGTTTCGCCAGCGCAAGCAGGGCGATGACGCCGTGATTAAAGATGCGACGGGTTAATTCGCTGTCTTTGATCGGACCTGGCGCTACCACGGTAAAAGAGACCAATGGCGCGTGGTGACGCGTGAGCCAGGCATGTTGCCTCGCTTGTCTCTCATCACGGCTGGCGAGCAGCTCGGGAATGGAAACCGCGTGGCAGGTGGCGTGTTCAGGGAGCAGGTGCATGGCTTATTCCTTCACCTGATGCACAACGTCAATCACTGAACCGTCGCGATAACGCACAACGGCAATTACGCGGTCAGTAAATTCGATAGCGCGTGGCTGACCGGTAAGCTGCTGTGCACGTTCGCGCAACCATTCAATGGACACGACTTTCATACCCGCTTCTTGCAGACGTTCTGCCAGCTCAGGGCGCGCAGGGTTGACGGCGATACCGTGGTCAGTGACCAGGATATCAACGCTGGAACCCGGGGTTACGCAGGTCAGGACGTTATCAACCAGCGTCGGGATGCGCCCGCGAACCAGCGGTGCGACGATGATGGAAAGCGCTGCGGCAACAGCTGTATCACAGTGACCACCGGATGCGCCGCGCAGTACGCCGTCAGAACCGGTCAGTACGTTAACGTTGAAGTGGGTATCCACTTCAAGCGCGCTCAGCACCACGACGTCCAGACGATCGACAGAGGCGCCTTTTGAGCCCCAGTTGGCATACTGGTTAGCACTGATTTCAATGTGATTTGGATTGCGGGCCAGGGACTCAGCCGCATTACGGTCGAAGCTCTGTACATCCAGCAGTTTGCGGATTAAACCTTTCTCATGCAGGTCAACGATGGTGGCAGTGATACCGCCCAGCGCAAAGTCAGCACGGATGTCGCGGCTGCGCATTTTGTCTTCCAGGAAACGGGTAACGGCCAGAGACGCGCCGCCGGTGCCTGTCTGCAGTGAGAAGCCTTCATTGAAGTAGCCGGAGTTAGCAATAACCTCTGCTGCGCTGCGGGCGATCAGCAATTCGCGCGGGTTGGTGGTCATGCGAGTGGCATCAGCACCAATTTTGTCCGCATCACCGACCTGATCGATCTGCACGATCAGATCCACCTGATCCTGGGTAATGCTGGCTGGATTATGCGGGTAGGTCAGCAGCTGTTCGGTCAGCAGGACAACCTGTTTTGCGTTTTCGGCGTCTACGCGGGCATAGCCCAGTGAGCCGCAGCACGCTTTACCGGTATAACCGTTGGCGTTACCAAACGGGTCACAGGACGGCACACCGAGGAAAGCGACATCAATGTTGAGCTCGCCGCTTTGTACCAGATGTACACGACCACCGTGAGAGTGGACCTGAACAGGTTCAGCCAGCAGACCGCGAGAGATCTCTTCTGCCAGCGGGCCACGCAGACCAGAAGTATAAATACGGCTGACGACACCCTGACGAATGTGTTCAACCAGCGGCGCATGGCAGTCGCTCAGGGAGCTGGAAGCCAGCGTCAGGTTTTTAAAGCCCATTGCAGCGATGGTATCCATCACCAGGTTGATCGTCAGATCGCCACCACGGAAAGCGTGGTGGAAGGAGATGGTCATGCCATCCTGTAAGCCTGAACGGCGAATGGCCTCTTCCAGGTTAGCGCACAGTTTTTTGTTGCGCGGTTTTTGCGCCTGTAATTCAACTTTTGCGGTGCTCTGATAAGCGGAAAGCTCGCTTTCTGCATGACGGCTCCAGGTCGCCACGCGATCCTGGCGTTGAGACTGTTCGATTTTCTGCGTCATTTTTTTGCCTTATTCTTCGCGAATGCCGGAAAGTTCTGCACGGGAGATAACCAGAAGGGCGCGCTCGATAACCGGGCTGTCGACCATCTTGCCGTTGAGGGAAACTACGCCACGGCCTTCACGGGCGGCGGCTTCAGCGGCTTCTACCACCAGACGTGCGTGAGCCAGCTCTTTGCGCGTCGGGGCATACAGGTTGTGCAGGAGTTCAATCTGACGCGGGTTGATGAGCGACTTACCATCGAAACCCAGTTGCTTGATGTGTGCGGCTTCGTGCAGGAAACCCGCTTCGTTATTGGCATCGGAATAGACGGTATCGAACGCCTGAATGCCAGCAGAACGCGCAGCCTGCAGAATTGAGCAGCGGGCAAACAGCAGTTCAGTACCTTCCGGGGAGCGTTCAGTGCGCAGGTTACGCACGTAGTCTTCTGCGCCGAGCGCAATACCGATCAGACGCTCGGAAGCATGGGCAATTTCTACCGCGCGGGTAATACCTAATGGTGATTCGATAGCAGCCAACAGACCGGTGCTGCCGGGTTCACGACCACAGGCTTTCTCGATGCGCAGGATTTCGCTTTCGATGTCGATGACATCCTGGGCGGTATCCGTTTTGGGTAAACGCACGATGTCAGCACCACCGCGTACCACGGCTTCAAGGTCGTTGATGCCCCATTCGGAGTCGAGGGCGTTTACGCGCACGATAGTTTCAACGTCGTGATACAGCGGATGCTGCAGCGCGTGATAGACCATGCGGCGCGCGGTGTCTTTCTCACGCAGTGCGACGGAGTCTTCCAGGTCGAACATCAGCGCATCTGCCGGGTAGATGAATGAGTTGCTGACCATCGCGGCGTTAGCGCCTGGTACGAACAACATGCTGCGGCGTGTGCGGGATTTACGTTGTTGTAAAGAATCGGAAATCATTGGCAATCCTCCCATGGCAGTGCCGGAATGCCGCTGGCGCGGGCCAGTAATGCTTCCAGTCGCGCACGTAAAATGCAGTCCAGTGCGCCTTTATCATCAACATTTAATTGCACGCCGCGGACGTTATAGCGGGACAGAACGTCCAGAATGGTGGCCCTGATGGCATCACCGAACTGCTTTTCGACGCTACTGTTAACCTGCAGGTCAATATCCTGCGTATCGAGCGGGGCGATGCGGATCATCACATCACCGGACTCGAGAGTGCCTGCGACGGCTGCCTGGTTTATTTTCATTTTTCACCTGTTGCTAATGCGGGGGTATTTTGGCGGACTGCCGCAGCCGATGAGGTTCGCTCAACCATGCTTTGCAAGTAGTGCAGCGTGGCTTCGGGTACCAGGGATGCGATAGCCGTGAGATCTTTTTTAACCAGCAGCTTGCGCACCCAGGAGGCGGAAATCGGCATCTCCTGGAAACACAGCCGCTCAATTTCCACCAGTTCAATCGGCGGGGCGGGAAGTGTTGGGGTCTCCAGCCAGTAGCGCATATCGTTGTTGTACTGGGAGGTGACGGTGCAATATGGCTCAGTACCGACGAAACGGTGCGTAACGCCGAGTGCCGGGGCCAGGTACTGACGGAAAATTTTCAGGTCTATTTCGGTGTAGCAGTGGTTAATAACGCTCTGCTCTTTAATGAAGTAGCACGGGAACGTGGCGCGAGAGATGATGTATTCCGAACCGCGGTGTACGGTTAAACGTGGAATATCTTTTGTCCCTTTGAGGACCAGGTCCAGTCGGTCTTCATACGGGAAACGCGAAGTATCTTCTTTCACCAAAAACAGATGCAGCCAGTCGCACTGTGCGGCGGCTTGTTGGATCAGAAAACGGTGCCCGTTGGTGAAGGGGTTGGCATTCATCACGATACAGCCAATTTTTTTCCCTTCACGGCGCTGTTTTGCCAGTGATTCAGCGTAACGTTTGAGGCGAGTGGTGCTGTTTTCCATTAACACCATAATGCCGGGCACGCTGGTCAGCGTCGAAAAGCCGCACTGCTTAAACAGTGACTCGTACTCGGTTTTGGTATAGATGAAGAGATGGGTGCAATGCCGCTCGTAGGCGAGGTTGATTAACTCAGTCGCCAGCGTCAGCGCTAAGCCTTCACCGCGTACGGATTCACAGATCGCGACGCATTTAATGATATTGCCGGCGATACCGCCACAAGCGATCAGACGGTCGTTACGGGTGACGGTGATAAATACTTCGACGGTGGTATCAACGCTCAAATCGTTCTCTTTCAGAAATTGAGCGATAACCGCCATCTTTTTATTTTCTGAGCGTTTAACTTGCGTGAATATATTATTACCGAACATAGTAAATAGAGCCCCGATGGTATATTTGTTACTGGGTTTCTGTTTTTGTTGCTCTGTTTAGCAACTTGATAACGTTTTGTTTGCAATTGAAGGGAATGTTTTTTTATTACGGAGTATTTCTTTTTTTCCCTGTTGCATACATCGTAAGGAGTATTTTGGCGGCAAATTTTGATTTATTTCACAATAAGTTAGATGGTTTTAATGTGTTTTATGGTTTTAAGTTTTTTAATTAATTTAACCCGAAAATAGCGTGTGGTTTTTATTTGTTTAATTGATTTAAGGTGGGGAATCTGTAACGATCCTATTTTAGGCCGTGACTTGTAAATAAAACATTTTTATTACATATACAACGAAAAATAAGTTTCGGTTAACGTCGGTGAGGGAAAAACATGTCAAAAAAGAAAAATAAAACGCGGTTTCCTTTTTTTCGCAGCCTGGCGTTTCCGTTGCGTATTTTTCTACTCATTCTGGTCGTTTCTGTTTTTATCATCGCGGCGTTAGCACAATACTTTACCGCCAGCTTTGAAGATTATCTGACAACGCATGTCCGCGATATGGCAATGAATCAGGCGAAAATTATCGCTTCCAACGACAGCATTATTGCTGCCGTAAAGCACCGTGATTACGAGCGTCTGGCAACGATAGCGGATAAGTTGCAGAGCGGGACTGACTTTGACTATGTGGTTATTGGCGATACCCACTCGATCCGTCTTTATCACCCTAATCCGGATAAAATTGGCTACCCCATGCAGTTCACCAAACCCGGCGCGCTGGAGAAAGGGGAAAGCTACTTTATTACCGGTAAAGGATCTATCGGGATGGCGATGCGCGCCAAAACCCCTATCTTTGATGATGATGGTAAAATCATCGGTGTTGTCTCAATTGGCTACCTGATCAGTAAAATAGACAGCTGGCGCTCGGATTTCTTACTTCCGATGGCTGGGGTGTTCATTCTGTTGTTACTGGTGCTTATGTTACTTTCCTGGTTTTTTGCCGCCCATATTCGGCGTCAGATGTTGGGTATGGAGCCTAAACAAATTGCGCGGGTGGTACGTCAGCAGGAGGCGCTGTTTAGCTCAGTCTACGAAGGCTTAATTGCTGTTGATCCTGACGGGTGCATTACGGCGATAAACCGCAGTGCGAGAAAAATGCTGGGGCTCTCGTCGCCTGGACGTAAGTGGTTGGGTAAGCCGATTGCGGACGTCGTTCAGCCAGCAGACTTTTTTACCCAGCAGATTGCGGAAAAGCGCCAGGATGCGATGGTTAACTTTAATGGGTTGAGTGTTATTGCCAACCGCGAGGCTATCCGCTCAGGCGATGAACTGCTCGGGGCAATCATCAGTTTTCGTAGTAAAGATGAAATTGCTACCCTTAATGCGCAATTAACGCAGATCAAACAGTATGTAGAGAGCCTGAGAACGCTGCGCCATGAGCACCTGAACTGGATGTCGACCATCAATGGCCTGCTGCAAATGAAAGAATATGACAAGGTTCTGGCCATGGTGCAGGGAGAATCCCAGGCGCAGCAGCAACTCATTGATAGTCTGCGCGGCGCTTTCGCCGATCGTCAGGTTGCAGGCCTGCTGTTTGGCAAGGTACAGCGTGCGCGGGAACTGGGTCTCACAATGACCATTGTGCCTGGCAGTCAACTGCATAAACTTCCTGAGGGGTTGGATAGCACAGAGTTTGCAGCAATTGTTGGCAATCTGCTTGATAATGCTTTTGAAGCCAGTTTGCGTACCCAGCAGGGTAACAAGGTCGTTGAACTCTATCTGAGCGATGAGGGCGATGAGGTGATCATCGAAGTCGCCGATCAAGGTTGTGGCGTACCGGAAGCATTGCGCGAAAAAATATTTGAACAGGGTGTGAGCACTCGTACCGATGAACCAGGCGAACATGGCATCGGTTTGTATCTGATTGCAAGTTATGTGAGGCGCTGTAATGGGGTTATTACGCTCGAAGATAACGCCCCCTGCGGCACCTTATTTTCTTTATTTCTTCCGAAAGTGAAAAAAAACAATGACGGAACCATTAACGCTGTTAATCGTTGAGGATGAAACGCTACTGGCGGAAATGCATGCTGAATATATCCGCCATATACCCGGTTTTAGCCAGATATGGCTGGCGGGTAATCTTGCGCAGGCAAGAATGATGATTGAGCGTTTTAAGCCCGGTTTGATTCTTCTTGATAATTACTTGCCGGATGGCAAGGGCATAACTCTGTTACACGAGCTAACTCAGGCACGTTACCCTGGCGGCGTGGTGTTTACCACGGCAGCCAGTGATATGGATACGGTCTCCGAAGCCGTACGCAGCGGGGCGTTTGATTATCTGGTTAAACCCATAGCCTACGAGCGACTGGGGCAGACGCTTACCCGCTATCAGCAACGCAGAAGAATGCTGGCCGGTAATGACAGTGCCAGCCAAAAACAGATTGATGAAATGTTTAATGCCTATGCGCGCGGTGAGCCGAAAGGGGATTTGCCGACGGGGATCGACGCGCTAACGCTGAATGCTGTACTGAAGTTATTTGCTGATCCGACGGTACATCATACTGCGGAAACGATCGCCCAGGCGCTAACCATCAGCCGTACAACATCCAGACGCTACCTGGAGTACTGTGCCAGCCGCCATTTGATCATTGCAGAGATTATTCACGGGAAGGTAGGTAGACCGCAGCGTATTTACCACGGCGGCTAATACACGTCATCCTTTAAGCTGCCTCTTTGTTGGCTGCGTGCAGAAACCCCAGTCACATAGTTATCTATGCTCCTGGGGATGTCTTCACTTGCCGCCGCGATGCAGCATAAATGATTTTGTGTATTAAGGTCAGGTATTAACAGGTATCGTTAACCGCCAATCAGGGCAGACGTTGCCGGTACCATCACTTCAGTGGCGATAATCACAATCAGCAGTCCGACCATTACCGGAACAGAAGTTCGTTTTACGACTTCAAACGGTGAAATCTTCGCCATCCCCGCGACAGCCACAACCACACCGGATACCGGGGAGATTGTGCGTCCGAGGTTTGACGCCTGCAGCATTGGGATCGAAAGGTAGGCAGGGTTGATACCGGAAGAGTGCGCCAGTTTTGGGATCATCTCAACGAAGGCGTAGAAAGGCGCGTTACCGGAGCCCGTGGTCATTGCGGCCAGCATGGTCAGAATCACCAGGACCAGCATCAGAATAATGCTCGCAGAACCAAATGAGGTGGCGATAGAGATCAGACTCTGAATAAAGCCAATGGTGCTCAGACCCTGAGCAAATACACCGGCTGCAACTAACAACATGACGACGTTAGCAAAGGCATCTGCCATTCCGCGGTAGGCGACTTCCAGACCTGAGAAAACCTTCTGGGTGTTGAATCCGCGGATGAACTCCAGCACTGCGGCAATAAGCATGCACAGCACCAGAATCGTGATAATGTGCAGTTGCGGGCCCCATTTACCATCAAAAATCAGTACACCGACGATCGGGGTAAACGGCAGAATGGCGTAAAACGAGGGAGCCGTAGTGGTGATTTCTGCCACATCTAACATTTCGTGAGAGATGTTCTCTTTTTTATCCAGATAGCGCTGCCAGAAGTAATGAGCAATCGCCATACCAATAATGGCAGCAATGGAAATCGGCAACGTGGTTTTAAACGCGAAGTCGATCAGTGGCATTTCCGCTGCTTTTGCAGCCAGCACGACATCCCCGGAAGTTGGAGAAAGAATGATTGCGGCAGGGGAGGCGCAAATGGCCGCCGCAGCACCACGACTGATCCCAACGTTAACCATGACCGGAAAGAGTGTCGCCATCAACAGCACGCCCAGCCCGGTTGCCGAAGAGACTGCCAGTGACATCAGGCAGGCAACAAAATAGGCGGCAATCATTAGCATGTAAGGCGAGTTGATATATTGCAGGGGCCTGGAGGCCAGCTTAACGACCATATCGTTCGCGCCGATATGCGTCATGTAGGCGGCAAAACCACACAGCATCATAATCATCATGCCGAGGTCGCCGCCGCGGCTCATCAGCAAAATTTTAATATATTCAACAATATCTGTCGCGGTGTAGCCGGTACTTTCGGCACTGCCGGGCAGAACTTTATGTCCCATCAGGGCGCTGATAATCAATAAAACCAGGCCCCCGACAAACAATACGCCGGTCGCGGAATAACCTTTAATGATGTAGCGAGCCACACCCACAATAACAACGACTCCAATAAGGAGTTCTATAAATGTCAACATTGTTTCCCCTGTCATATTGACGCCCAGAAAGTAAAAAAACTAAAAAAAGCATAAAGCGGTGTGAGAATGTGCCTAATAAACACCTGCCTCTTGCTGATTAAAATCAATAAAAATACGGATTCAACCGATGGCGCAGGCGTTTTTTCAACATAGCGGATGAAAAGGGAGTACGGCAATCAAAAACTGTGAAACACTCTGGTTTTATGTGTTATTTTGTTTTGTGATGATGCATTAATGTTAATTAATTGTAATTTATTTGGTGTTTTTGCGTAAAAGAAGCCGGTTAATAGAAATAAGAGAACATGTCACATATAAAAACCACAATAAATATAATGACAACGATCTGAAATTTATATGTGGAGAATATTCTGATTTTTTATTAGCGCATCTTTGTTAAGCTAACATTAAGGTTTTGTTTGCTACAATTAATACTAACTCCCAGGATGGTAATTAAGTCGTGATTGTCGCTAAACGTTATTTTCTCATTTTTTCATTTCTTTTTATTCAGTTAGCCTTTATTCCTCAGGGTTTTGCTGAGGATAAAGGGTGGTTTGATACTTTTAAAGATAATGTCAGTGAAACCTGGCAGCAGCCTGAGCATTATGATCTGTATGTGCCGGCCATTACCTGGCATGCGCGTTTTGCCTACGATAAAGAGAAAACCGATCGCTACAACGAACGTCCCTGGGGGGCAGGATTTGGCCAGTCCCGTTGGGATGATAAAGGTAATTGGCACGGGCTCTATATTATGGCCTTCAAGGATTCCTTTAATAAATGGGAGCCGATTGGCGGCTATGGCTGGGAAAAAACCTGGCGACCGCTGGCCGATGATAATTTCCGTCTGGGGCTGGGCTATACAGCTGGTTTCACCGCGCGCGATAACTGGAACTATATTCCCGTGCCATTGATCCTGCCGTTGGCATCGATAGGCTATGGGCCGGCAACGTTCCAGATGACCTACATTCCGGGTACGTATAACAACGGAAATGTCTACTTTGCCTGGATGCGTTTCCAGTTTTGACAGGCTACCTGTATTGTCAGGTAGATTATTATAAACCTGTTTAAAAACATATGGATACATTGTTTGTCCGAAAAATAACGCGACATTTATCACTTTTTGACAAAGTTCGACTGGACAAAGTGCATCACAATTGTTGTACTGATACCCGACACAGCATTTGTGTCTATTTTTCATGTAAAGGTAATTTTGATGTCTAAGATTAAAGGTAACGTTAAGTGGTTTAATGAGTCCAAAGGATTCGGTTTCATTACTCCGGAAGATGGCAGCAAAGACGTGTTCGTACACTTCTCTGCAATCCAGACCAATGGTTTTAAAACTCTGGCTGAAGGTCAGCGCGTAGAGTTCGAAATCACTAACGGTGCCAAAGGCCCTTCTGCTGCAAACGTAATCGCTCTGTAAGCATACGACAGCAAGCATTCAAAACCCGCTTAATTGCGGGTTTTTTTTCGCCTAGTGTGCAGGAGAGGCAGAAACCAGCCAGAATGCCAGAGCTGTCATCGCAAATGAACCCAACAGGTTAACCAGCACATTCACCATTGCCCAACCAAAGCGTCCCTCTTGCAGCAAAAACACGACTTCTGCCGAGAAGGTTGAAAACGTCGTCAGTCCTCCGCAGAAACCGGTGGTAATGAGCACTTTCCACATTGGATCAATGTTTGTCATGCGGTTAAACCACGCCAGCCCCATGCCAATAATAAACGCGCCAATCAGATTTGCTGCCAGCGTACCGAATGGGATGGCCTGATGCAGCGGATTGAACCGCATGCTTAACATCCATCTTGCTACGCTTCCTGTACCGCCACCGATAAAAACTGCTAAAAGGAGTTGTAACACTGCATAATCCTGCTATTTGATTGTATATAGCGTGAGTGTAACGCTGAATAATCGTTGTTGGCGAGCTTAACCCATTTTTCTGGAGGGAATATGTTTGTTGCAGCAGGGCAATTTGCCGTGGGCCCCTCGTGGGAAAAAAATGCGGAAACGTGTGTCCAGTTGATGTCTCAGGCCGCAGGAGAAGGCGCATCTCTGTTGGTGCTGCCGGAAGCGCTGTTGGCCCGTGACGATCTCGACCCCGATCTATCGGTGAAGTCAGCCCAGCTACTGGAAGGCGGTTTTCTGACGCGGTTACAGCAAGAGAGTGCGCAAAATGAGATGACGACGATTCTGACGATTCATGTTCCCTCTGTACCTGGCCGGGCGTTGAACATGCTGGTTGCGTTACGGAGAGGTCGGGTTATCGCCCATTACGCAAAATTACATCTCTATGATGCCTTTTCGATTCAGGAGTCGCGGAATGTCGATGCAGGTGAGGTTGTAGCGCCATTACTGGACGTAGACGGATTAAAGGTAGGGTTAATGACCTGCTATGACCTGCGCTTTCCTGAGCTGGCATTGGCGCTCGCGTTACAGGGGGCTGAAATCCTGGTCTTACCGGCGGCCTGGGTGCGAGGATCGCTCAAAGAGCATCATTGGACAACGCTGTTGGCGGCAAGAGCTCTGGATGCAACCTGTTATGTGATTGCTGCGGGGGAGTGTGGTAACAAGAATATCGGTCAAAGCCGGGTTATCGATCCGTTTGGCGTGACGATTGCCGCTGCGGCGGAAACGCCTGCGCTGATAATGACGGAGGTTTCTGCTGAGCGGGTGAGGCAGGTCAGGGCGCAACTTCCTGTGTTACGTAACCGCCGCTTTGCGCCACCGCAATTATTATGACGTTTTTTTAAACAAGGCTTGATTCACCTTGTTACAGATTGCTATTGTGTGCGCGCGTCGAAAGGCCGTTAATATTCTCAGGTTAATATGGCGCTTTATGCAGCCTGGTTTAAGTTAAGAAGGTATCTATGGGTGAGATTAGTATTACCAAACTGCTGGTGGTTGCCGCACTGGTCGTTCTGCTGTTTGGTACCAAGAAGTTACGTACACTGGGTGGAGACCTGGGAACGGCAATTAAAGGCTTCAAGAAAGCGATGAACGATGATAATGCCGATGCTAAGAAAGATGCTGACGGTAGCGTTCAGACTGAGAAGCTTTCCCATAAAGAGTAATGTCAGGAGCACGATGCTCATACTGCATACTCTGCATGAAAAAAAACCGGCAATTGCCGGTTTTTTTATTGCTGAAATGTAAGTGAGTATTACACGATTACTTCACTTCCAGCCCTTTCGCCTGCATGTCCGCATGATAAGAAGAACGAACAAATGGGCCGCAGGCTGCATGGGTAAAGCCCATTGCCATGGCTTCAGCCTTCATCTCATCAAACTCGTCCGGGCTTACATAGCGCTGAACCGGCAGGTGGTGACGGCTTGGCTGTAAATACTGCCCCAGCGTCAGCATGGTCACGCCATGGCTGCGCAGGTCACGCATAACCTCAATGATTTCAGCATTGGTTTCACCCAGACCCACCATCAGACCGGATTTGGTTGGGATCTCAGGGTGCGCTTCCTTGAAACGTTCCAGAAGCTTCAGTGACCAGTTGTAATCAGCCCCAGGGCGTACGTTACGGTAAATACGCGGAACGTTCTCGAGGTTATGGTTAAACACGTCTGGCGGGGTGGCCGTGAGGATATCCAGCGCACGATCCATACGACCACGGAAGTCAGGTACCAGCGTTTCGATTTTAATCGACGGGCTTTTCTCACGGATTGCGGTGATACAATCCGCGAAATGCTGAGCGCCACCATCGCGTAGATCGTCGCGGTCAACGGAGGTAATGACAACATAGCGTAGCGCCATGTCCGCAATCGTCTGGGCCAGTTTTAACGGTTCGTTAGCATCAGGGGCAACCGGGCGACCGTGAGCGACGTCACAGAATGGGCAACGGCGGGTACAGATTGCGCCGAGGATCATAAAGGTCGCGGTCCCGTGGTTGAAACATTCTGCCAGGTTAGGGCAGGACGCTTCTTCGCAGACAGAGTGCAGGCCATTTTTGCGCATCGCTGCTTTGATACCCTGGATGCGAGTGGAGTCCGCTGGCAGTTTTATTTTCATCCATTCCGGCTTACGCAGCAGGGCTTCGCGCTCTGTTGCTACATTTTTTACCGGGATAAGAGCCATCTTATCGGCATCGCGGTATTTAACACCGCGTTCCATCACAATGGGTTTACTCATAGCTTGCGTGTTCCAGTTGCGAATTACGAAGGAAAGCGTTTCAATTCAAGGGAATGTTGCATTTATCAACTATTTTTGAATTAGTGATACGCAGTATATCATTGAAACGGGCCAGAAAGCAGCCTGACAGGCTGGCAAAATGTAAAATAGTTGTTGTTTTGTGCCATTTGCCACAACATATGCTGCGGCAAACGATAACCTGTTTTTCAGTCTGCGATGTACTCGTGGGGGGGATTGCCCAACAGCGCTAAAATGTTAGCCAGCAGACGAGGACGCACGCTCTCGGTCGTGGCTGCGCTATCCCACTGCGATACTTTCGCCATCTCCATTCCGGCGTAACCACAAGGATTGATACGCAGGAAAGGCGACAAATCCATATCCACGTTGAGCGCTAAGCCGTGAAACGAACATCCTCTACGGATACGTAACCCCAAAGAGCAGATTTTCTTCTCCCCGACGTATACGCCAGGCGCATCAGCGCGCGGATGAGCGTCAATACCTATCTCCGCAAGCGTATTCACCACGGTTTGTTCCAGCAGTGTTACCAGTTCACGCACGCCCAGTTTGCGGCGTTTGAGATTCAACAGAACATACATAACCTGCTGGCCGGGTCCGTGGTATGTCACCTGACCGCCCCGATCGCTCTGGATAACGGGAATATCACCGGGCATCAGTACGTGCTCTGCTTTACCGGCCTGACCCTGGGTAAAGACAGGATAATGCTCTACCAGCCAGATTTCATCATGACTATTTTCATCGCGGGTATCGGTGAATTCGTGCATGGCCAGAGAGACTGGCTCGTAGGGCTGAAGACCGAGCTGGCGGACAAGAATTTTATCCTGATACAAAACGGCATCTCCGTAGATACTCACATAGAGTAGAGAATGTTAAAGAGGGGAAAAGTATATCACAGGGGGGAGGGGTTACCCGAGCGGGGATGCAGCGGGTAACCGACAGGCTTTTACAGCACCATACGTACGATATCGATATTACCTAATTCTTCGTACAGTGTTTCAACCTGCTCAATGTGTGTCGCATTAATAGTGATAGAGACCGAGTGGTAATTGCCTTTGCTGCTCGGTTTTACCGTTGGGGAGTAATCACCTGGCGCATGGCGCTGTACCACTTCAACCACCTGATCAACCAGCTCAGGCAACGCCTGCCCCATTACTTTGTAAGTAAATGGAGTAGGGAATTCAAGCAGTTCGTTAAGTTTGGTTTTCATGTCAGCTCCGGCGTTACATCAAAAAATAATAACTCCCACGGCGCGTGGGAGTTATCTGGATACCTAGTATATGGGGACGTAAATCACACTTTCAAGTGTTCGATTTTTAGCCAAACCAGTGATGGAACATTAATTTAATGTAATCAATGATTTTACCAAAGAAGTTGCCTTCCGGGATTTCCTGCAGAACCACCAGCGGACGCTGTTCAATGGTTTTGCCATCAAGCTGGAAGTTGATGGTGCCGACAACCTGGTTTTTCTGCAGCGGTGCATGCAGTTCCGTGGTGTTCAGAACATAGCTGGCTTTCAGATCTTTCATGCGGCCGCGTGGAATAGTCAGGTACACGTCTTTATCGACACCTAATGACGCACGATCGGTATTACCAAACCAGGCCGGTTCTGAAGCAAACTCTTTGCCGACTTTCAGCGGGTTCACGGTTTCAAAGAAACGGAAGCCCCAGGTCAGCAGTTTTTTACTTTCAGTTTCGCGGCCTTTATAGGTGCGACCACCCATCACGGCGGAGATCAGACGCATCTGGCCTTCGGTTGCGGATGCAACGAGGTTATAGCCAGCTTTGTCAGTGTGGCCGGTTTTGATACCGTCAACATTCAGGCTGTTATCCCACAGCAGACCGTTACGGTTGAGCTGGCGGATACCGTTAAAGGTGAACTCTTTTTCTTTATAGATAGAGTATTCGTTGGGCACGTCGCGAATTAGCGCCTGACCAATCAGTGCCATGTCACGGGCCGAGCTGTACTGACCGTCAGCATCGAGACCATGAACGGTCTGGAAGTGGGTGTTTTTCAGGCCCAGCGCATTCACATAGCTGTTCATCAGACCGACGAAAGCATCCTGGCTTCCGGCTGCGAAGTCCGCCATTGCCACGCAAGCATCGTTCCCTGATTGCAGGTTAATACCACGGATCAATTGAGAAACAGGAACCTGCATGCCAGGTTTGAGGAACATCAGCGATGAACCTTTAAACACCGGGTTGCCCGTAGCCCAGGCGTCGTTGCCGACGGTGACCAGATCGGTTTCTTTGAATTTCCCGGCTTTCATCGCCTGGCCGATGACGTAGCTGGTCATCATTTTGGTCAGGCTGGCGGGGTCACGGCGAGAGTCCGCATTTTGTTCTGCGAGAACTTTGCCTGAATTGTAGTCAATCAGGATATACGACTCCGCATCGATCTGCGGAACACCCGGGATCATGGTTTTAATATTCAGGTCATCTGCATGGGCAGCAGAAAGAGAGGCTGCGCAGAGAGCCGCGGTGAGCGCCATGCGCTGCACGAAACGAGCGGAAAAAGTGGTCTTCATGGTCTGAACTACGACGTCCGTGGTGAAATTAAAAAAAGTGCCCTACTATAGCAAATGCATAACTGGCAGGCATCTGACTTTCCGCGTGACTTTGTTAATGTCATTTACAGAAATTGACAATTCAGATGCCTGGTTTACGTTATTACACGCCGGTGATGAAGGACTGTAATTGCGCCTCGGATTGCAGACGCTGCTGCAGTGTGGAGGCTTCAGCCTTGCTGGCGAATGGCCCCATCTGAATACGCCAAACGGCACCGTTTTGCACAACCCGGCCCGGAACGCCAAACTGCTGACTTAAACGCTTTTGATACTGCTGTGCACGCGCCTGCTCGCTTACCGCACCAACCTGAACGACGTAACGACCGTTGGCTGCAGCTGCCGGAGTGGCAACGGCGACGGCTGGTGCTGCTGCGACAGTCGGTGTTGTGGCTGGGGCAGTCACAGGGGCAGCCGGTTGTGGCGCTGGCGTCGGTTCGCTACCTTCAAGCACGCCGGAAGCGAGCGTAGTCGGCGCACCGAGGAATCCACCGCTGTTTACTGGTGCTCCGGTAGGGTCATCGCTTTTCAGTGTGGAATTGCTGATCGGGCGGATATCTCCTTGCGGCTGACCCGCATCCGGTGTAGCAGGCATGCTGCCACCGCCGCTTAAATCAGGGCGAGAGGGCAGGGCATAGGTTTGTTTGGCCACTGTCGTACAGGCCATACCTGGGCCGGACAGAGAACCATCCTGTGCGACAATGATAGGATCGATACGCACTTTCGTGTTGTTAGATGTGTTCAGACGATCGGCTGCTGCTCGCGACAGCGAAACGACGCGATCGTTGCCATATGGGCCACGATCGTTAATGCGTACGACGATCATTCGACCGTTTGCCAGGTTAGTAATTCTGGCATAGCTTGGAATGGGCAGCGTCGGGTGTGCAGCAGTCAGCTGCATCGGGTCGAACGCTTCACCTGATGCGGTCAAATTACTTCCTGGCTCCGCATCGTAAATGGCGGCCAGTCCAGCCTGGCTAAAGCGGGAGGGCTCCTGGACTATCTTGTAGCTCTTACCGTCACGCTGATAGTCCTGATTCGCCGTTGGGTTCAGGGGTTCAAAACGCGGATCGGCTCCGCTGATTTCAACAATCGGACCATTACACACCGCAGGTTGCGGCGCGACGGCAGCCTGTTGCTGACCATCATCACTTGAACACGCCGCGAGCATTCCTGCTGCGATGCAGATTCCAATCCACTGCTTACGCATTGCGTACCCCTTACACGCTTTTTGACAACATTTTTCTATGGGTGTGGATCGACATGACAATCCCGAACCCGGCCATCAGCACGATCAGTGCTGAGCCTCCGTAACTGACCAGTGGGAGTGGAACCCCAACTACAGGCAGAATACCGCTCACCATACCAATATTTACGAAGACATAAACGAATAATATCAACATTAAACCACCGGCCATGACGCGACCAAAGGTCGTTTGTGCGTGGGCGGCGATCCACAATCCGCGCATAATCAGCAAAATGTACAGGGCAAGCAGGATTAAAATCCCTACCAGACCCAGCTCTTCCGCTAGTACTGCAAAGATAAAGTCAGTATGACGTTCGGGCAAAAACTCCAACTGCGACTGCGTACCATGCAACCAGCCTTTGCCGCGTAGCCCACCTGAACCAATAGCAATTTTAGACTGAATAATGTGATAGCCCGCGCCCAGCGGATCGGTTTCCGGGTCGAGAAGCATCATCACGCGTTGTCGCTGGTAATCATGCATCAGGAAGAACCACAGTATTGGAATAAATGCGGCCACCAGAACCACAGCAACGCCGATTAAACGCCAGCTCAAGCCGGAGAGGAACAAGACAAACAGGCCGGAAAGCGCAACCAGGATTGAGGTGCCGAGGTCAGGCTGCGCGGCAACCAGCAGCGTGGGCATAAAAATGAGTACCAGCGCTATAGCCGTATTCTTCAGCGAAGGTGGGCAGACATCGCGGTTGATAAAGCGCGCCACCATCAGCGGGACGGCTATCTTGGCGATTTCCGAGGGCTGAAAACGCACGATTCCCAAATCCAGCCAACGTTGTGCGCCTTTGGAAATGGCGCCGAAGGCATCGACAGCAACCAGCAGGATGATACAGAAGATATAGAGGTACGGCGCCCAACCTTCATAGACTCTGGGAGGAATTTGCGCCATCACCACCATGATGACCAGCCCCATAGCGATCTGGCCGACCTTACGTTCCATCATGCCAATATCCTGGCCGCTGGCGCTCCAGATGACCAGCGAGCTGTAGACCAGCAGAGCCAGCAAGATAAGCAACATTGTGGGATCGATATGAATTTTGTCCCAGAATGTTTTTTTGTTCGGATTATCCGTCACGATTATTGGTCCTCACCTGCTGCAACCGCCGGGTTTTCAGCAGGCAGATTGGTGTTGTTGTCACCCAACATAATGTGGTCAAGGATCTGGCGCATGAGTGTACCTACAGCCGGACCGGCCCCACCGTTTTCGAGGATCATCGCGACAGCGACCTCGGGTTTGTCATAGGGCGCGAATGCAGTCATCAGTTTGTGGTCACGTAAACGTTCGGCGATCTTATGTGCGTTATAGGTTTCATTGGCTTTCAGGCCAAATACCTGCGCGGTACCGGATTTCGCCGCAATTTTGTAGGGTGCGCCAGCAAAATACTTGTGCGCAGTCCCATTAGGGCGATTCGCTACACCGTACATACCGTCTTTGGCGATTTCCCAGTAGCCAGAATGAATGTCACCGACAGGAGGCTCATGTGGCTGTACCCACGGCACTTGCTTGCCGTTTTCCGCTGTGCTCATCAGCAGATGAGGGACTTTCACCATGCCGTCGTTGATGAGGATCATCAGCGCTTTACTCATCTGGATAGGTGTTGCTGTCCAGTAGCCCTGACCGATACCGACAGGGATTGTATCACCCTGGTACCAGGGCTTTTTAAACCGTTTTTGCTTCCACTCGCGGGTTGGCATGTTACCCGCGCGCTCTTCAGCGAGATCGATGCCCGTATAATGGCCGTAACCAAATTTGCTCATCCACTCAGAAAGACGGTCAATCCCCATATCATAGGCGATTTGATAGAAAAACGTATCAGCGGACTCTTCCAGAGAACGGGTGATGTTCAGATGACCGTGACCCCATTTTTTCCAGTCACGGTAACGTTTCTCTGAACCGGGTAATTGCCACCAGCCCGGATCAAATAGCCCGGTATTGCGGGTAATAACGCCTGCGCTTAACGCAGAGACCGCAACATAAGGTTTAACCGTGGACGCCGGAGGGTAAACGCCTTGCGTGGCGCGGTTAACCAGTGGGGTATTGGGATCATTGAGTAACCCGGAATAATCTTTGCTGGAGATGCCGTCCACGAACAGGTTCGGGTCATAGCTTGGCATAGAGACCAGTGCCAGGACACCGCCAGTACGCGGGTCTGTGACCACGACGGCGGCACGGCTACCCGCCAGCAGCGTTTCAATGTATTGCTGGAGTTTCAAATCAAGCGTCAGATAGATATCGTGCCCGGCCTGCGGCGCCACTTCTTTAAGCTGGCGAATAACGCGGCCGCGGTTATTGACTTCAACCTCTTCATAACCGGTTTGACCATGAAGTACGTCTTCGTAATAACGTTCAATACCCAGCTTACCGATGTCGTGCGTCGCCGCGTAGTTGGCCAGCTTGCCGTCTTTATCCAGGCGTTCAACGTCTTTATCGTTGATCTTCGATACGTAGCCGATCACGTGGGTCAGTGCAGAGCCGTAGGGGTAATAGCGGCGTTTATAGCCTTTAACTTCGACGCCAGGAAAACGATACTGATTCACGGCAAAGCGTGCGACCTGAACTTCAGTCAGGTTGGTTTTTACCGGAATAGAGGTGAAGCGGTGTGAACGGGCGCGCTCTTTTTTGAAGGCGGCAATGTCATCGTCCGTCAGATCGACGACGTTACGCAGCGCGTCGAGCGTATCCTGAATGTTGTCGACCTTTTCCGGCATCATTTCTATCTGATAAATGGTGCGGTTAAGGGCGAGGGGAATTCCGTTGCGGTCATAAATGATGCCGCGGCTGGGGGCGATAGGCACCAGTTTGATGCGGTTCTCGTTCGAACGGGTCTGATAATCAGTAAAGCGAACGATTTGCAGATTATAAAGATTGGCGATTAGCACGCCAGTGAGCAGCAAAATCCCCAAAAAAGCGACCAGCGCCCGGCGCACAAACAGCGCGGACTCAGCCGTATAGTCGCGAAAAGAATTCTGTAGTTTCATCCGCTGCTTAATCTACTCAAGAATCAATGATCACTCACGGTGATAAGGATGGTTGGTGGTAATGCTCCACGCCCTGTACAGACTCTCTGCGACCAGCACCCGGACAAGAGGGTGGGGAAGGGTTAATGCAGAGAGTGACCAGCTTTGCTCCGCTGCCGCTTTACAGGCGGGGGACAGTCCTTCCGGTCCGCCAATCAACAGACTGACGTCACGACCATCCAGTTTCCAGCGTTCCAGCTCGGTCGCCAGTTGTGGCGTGTCCCAGGGTTTTCCTGGGATATCAAGGGTGACGATGCGGTTTTTGCCTGCGGCGGCCAGCATCTGTTCACCCTCTTTGTCGAGAATGCGCTTAATGTCCGCGTTCTTGCCGCGTTTTCCTGCCGGGATTTCGATCAGCTCAAAGGGCATGTCTTTCGGAAACCGGCGCAGGTACTCCGTAAAACCGGTTTGCACCCAGTCAGGCATTTTCGTACCCACAGCGACAAGTTGCAGCTTCACGCATTAACTCCAGAGTTTTTCCAGTTCATACAGGCGACGGCTCTCTTCCTGCATAACGTGGACAATCACATCACCAAGATCGACGACGATCCAGTCAGCTACGTTTTCGCCTTCTACGCCAAGCGGCAGCAGACCGGCGGTGCGAGACTCCTGAACAACGTGATCGGCGATAGACATGACATGGCGGCTGGACGTGCCAGTGCAGATAATCATGCAATCGGTGATACTGGATTTGCCCTGAACATCTAAGGCGATGATGTCTTGACCTTTCAGGTCATCAATTTTGTCGATTACAAAATCCTGGAGTGCTTTACCCTGCAAGTGTTCCCCCTGGGTGAAAAAGAGTTAAAAACGTCTGTTAGTATACCTGAACCAGAGGCGATATCGGGACAAATGTCTCCGAAAGCGCTTTTGAAGTGCGCTATCATCCCACCCCACGCAACAGAATGCATCGCCATTTTTGTAAAACAATTTCTGCAAAGCTCTGAAAGGCGGGAAAAGTCAGGTTGCGGAGAATAGCAGCCTGTCATAGGGTGTCAATGGGAGAGAGGCCCTTCGGCAGAAAAAACAGTGCATTCACTCACCCTCGTGCCACACGGCGCGACTATTGAGAACTTTCAGAACTGCAAAGTCGTCACAAAAATCAATGGCACTCCAGCATCCCTGTTCGATGCGAAAGTGCCACATGGCGGCCGTGGGCATGGACAGCAGCCGGGCCACCAGTACGCTCAGCACGCCCTGATGACTTACCACCAACAGATTTTTACTGTCTTTGTATTCAGCAAGCTGAGCAATGAAACGTTCAACACGCTGTGAAAATGCCTGAAATCCTTCGCCATTAGTTGGGGTTGCGTTCTGCCAGTCGTTACACCATACGGCATAATTTTCAGCGTCTTCGCGCACAAGATCGCGATGATGGCGCATTTCCCAGTCGCCAAAGAACATCTCATTAAGTTCAGGCATGACACGCACAGGAACATCGCGTTCCGCCAGAATCAGTTGGGTTGTATGGCGGGCGCGTTCGAGTTCGCTGCACAGAACGTTGTCGAAAGGGACATTGCGTAGCAGCCCACTCAGTGATTGCGCCTGAACAATCCCCCGTTCCGTTAGCGGTGTGGGGGCATGACCGCTGTATAACCCAGCGACATTGGCTTCGGTTTCTCCGTGACGTACTAACCAGAGTCTCATTTTTTCCTCTTGGTGCTATTCGCACAAAATATGATGCTTGCCCTGATTGCGCAGAGATTTTTTCAATAAAATACCCCTTTTTAACTGGAGCGGCACGATGTCTTTATTGAAGAGCGCGCACGGCGGTAATACCCGAGAAGCCGCCGCATTGTTGGGCATCCCGCCTGAGCAATTGCTGGATTTTAGCGCGAATATTAACCCGCTGGGTATGCCCGCAACCTTAAAATGCGCGCTTATCGACAATCTGGACAGGGCTGAATGCTACCCGGACGTTGACTACACCCAGTTGCATGCGGCGCTGGCGCAGCATCACCAGATACCTGTTTCGTGGATCCTCGCGGGGAATGGCGAAACAGAATCTATCTTCACCCTGGTTAATGGGCTCAAGCCGCGTCATGCGATGATTGTTGCCCCTGGATTTGCTGAATACCGCCGGGCGCTGGAATGGGGAGAATGTGCGATCCATGAATTTGCGCTGCGCGAGGAGGATGGCTGGCAGCTCACCGCCACGATCCTTGATGTGTTAACGCCAGAGCTGGACTGCCTTTTTCTCTGTACGCCCAACAACCCTACAGGGCTATTGCCCGATGGTCATCTGCTTGCTGCGATAGCAACGCGCTGCGCTGAATTGGGGATTACCTTGATTCTGGATGAAGCCTTTATCGATTTTATTGCCGGGGAGGAAGGTTTTATTCCGCGGCTACAAGAGAATCCGCACATTTGGGTTCTTCGCTCGCTGACCAAGTTCTATGCGATACCGGGGTTGCGACTGGGTTATCTGGTCAATAGCGATGAACAGGCCGTGGCACGGATGCGCAGCCGACAAATGCCGTGGTCAATTAACGCATTTGCCGCGCTGGCGGGAGAGATGATTCTTAGCGATAGCGCCTACCAGCAGGCGACGTGGCAATGGCTGGCACAGGAAGGACAGCGATTTGATCAACAATTGCAAACACTGCCCGGCCTGACAGTCTATCCCGGTCGGGCTAACTATCGGCTGTTACGCTGCGATCGACTGGATATCGATTTGCAAAAATCACTGCTGGAACAACATGTTTTGATCCGCAGTTGTGCCAATTACCCTGGCCTGGACGCGCGTTATTACCGGGTTGCTGTTCGCAGTAAGGACGAAAATGACCGCCTGTTGGCGGCATTAAACAACACGCTTAGCGGTACAAACCCTGCTGGTTGATATAGTCGAGCACGGCGCGTGGCAGTAAGTCGTCGCACGGCTCGCCTTTTTCCAGGCGTTCGCGGATAAGCGTGGCGGAGATATTGAACCACGGCGTTTCGGCAAGGTAAATCTTACCTGCCGGCAGGTTATGCAGATCATCTGCCGTATGGGTCAGATGATTTTCCAGCCACTGCTGGTGCTGTTCCTGTGCCATTTCGAGCGGGTAACCCGGACGTCGACACACGATAAGATGGGTGTTGTCCAGAATCGTGTCGTAGTCATGCCAGGAAGGAAAGGTCAGCAGTGAATCCTGACCAATAATGAATGCCAGCGGTGCATCCGGGCCTTGTTCCACACGCCACTCTTGCAGCGTTTGCGCGGTGTACGAGGCGGTATCGCGTTTTAGCTCGCGTTCATCCAGTAAAAACAAAGGTTTGTCGGCAATGGCCAGCTCAAGCATATGTTTACGCTGGGCGCTGGAGGCTTCCGGTTGCGCACGATGTGGTGGCACGTTATTGGGCATGACAATGACCCGAGAGAGGCCAATCAGATTAGCCAGAATTTCAACGGGTTTCAGATGACCATAATGCACCGGATCAAAGGTGCCGCCGAACAGAGCCTGCAATGATTTCATATCAACCATCAATAAAAACATCTGCCAGTGATTTATGGCAAAGCAACAGGGAAAGTCCCTCAAGCTCTGCCCACACTGACTGACCATAGTCTTGTTTAAGCGTAATTTCCGTACGTGTTAACAGCGTGACCGCCTGACGTAACTGTGTGGGAGTCAGTCGGTTTAACGCTTCTCCCATCATGCCACGGCGATTTTGCCATACCCGATGTTTGTCGAACAATGCCCGTAATGGGGTATGGGTCGACTGCCGTTTCAGGTTCACCAGCAGTAATAATTCCCGCTGCAGAGTACGTAACAAAATAACGGGTTCACTGCCTTCAAGACGGAGCTGTTGCAGAATATGCAGCGCGCGTTTGCTTTTGCCCATCAGCAGCGCGTCCACCCAGTGAAACGGGGTAAAGTGCGCGGCATCGTTAACGGCTTGCTCCACACGAGGCAATGTTAATTTACCGTCAGGCCAAAGTAGCGACAACCGCTCCAGCGCCTGCGCTAACGCTAGCAGATTGCCTTCGTAGCAATAGCATAAGAGTTGGTTGGCGGCGTCATCCAACTGCAGATTATGATGTTTCGCCCTTGCGGCTACCCAACGCGGAAGCTGTGCCTGTTCAGGTGTCTGGCAACTGACCAGTACCGCGTTATTCGCCAGTCCGGTATACCATGCGGCGTTTTCCTGGGCTTTGGTCAGCTTGTTACCACGAACAATAAGCAGCAGATCGTCATGTAGCAGTGTGACGAGCGAGGCAAGTTGTTCGTTAATGGCGGCATTGGGGCCATTTTCTGGCAGCTGCAGGAGTAACGTTTGACGGCTGGCAAACAGGCTCATCGCCTGGCAGAGTGAAAAAATTTCCCCCCAGTCGGTGCTGTTGTCCAGGGTGAAAGCGTGGTGTTCTTCGAACCCTTGCGTTGCGGCAGCCTGGCGGATGGCATCCTGGCTTTCCTGCAATAAGAGGGGATCGTTACCTAAGAGTAAATACGCCGCGCGCAGCCCTTCATTGAGCTGTGCGCGGAGTTGTTCAGGGTACAACTTGAGCATCAGTTACCCAGCGTGGTGGAAACACGCGCCGGAGAGGAGGACGCTGGCGCTGCAGTTTTCACTGCAGGCTCGACGTCATCGCCGGATGACTGAACATCAGCAATATGTACGCTTGGCAGTTTACGAATCAACTGCTCGGCCGCCTTGTCGTACATCTCTTTAACGATCATCTCCTGCTCGTTATCCTTCGCCAGTGCCGCTTGCGGGTTGTCGAAGAATGAACGATAGACTTTAGCGCTGATCGGGTAAATATCATGGCCCGGGATCAGGACTGAAGCACTCACGGACATCACCATCTGGTATTCAGCGGTTTGACCGTTCTGGAACACGGAGGCGGTATCCTGCGAAATGCTGACCGCGCCAAGGCGTAAGGACGGAACGTCTTTGCGCGTTGAGCTGTCTTCCAGCAGTGTAACGCCATTCAAACGCAACTGATTACGCACCGCCCGGCTTAACGGGCCGTTCGGATCACCTGTGACCAGAATCATGGTTTTCATCGTGGGGGGAACCTGCGTAGTACTACGCAGATGCCAGCCACACCCGGCGGTGACCAGCACCGCCAGAGATAACAACAATGTTGTCAGAAATCGCACGCTTCCTCCCGCGCTTAGCCAACGACCAGATTGAGGAGTTTACCCGGTACATAAATCACTTTACGTACGGTAACGCCATCAAGATATTTTGCCACCAGAGGCTCCTGGCCAGCACGTTCACGAACCTGCTCTTCAGTGGCGTTTACCGGAACGGTGATTTTGCCACGTACTTTGCCGTTTACCTGAACCACAACCAGCGTTGAGTCTTCAACCATTGCGGCGTCATCAGCTACCGGCCACGGCGCATTGTCGATATCGCCTTCGCCTTTCAGCGCCTGCCACAGGGTGAAGCAAACGTGTGGGGTGAACGGGTTGAGCATGCGTACAACGGCCAGCAGCGCTTCCTGCATCAGGGCACGGTCCTGCTCGTCTTCCTGCGGTGCTTTCGCCAGCTTGTTCATCAGTTCCATAATCGCCGCAATTGCGGTGTTAAAGGTCTGACGGCGACCGATATCATCAGTCACTTTAGCAATGGTTTTGTGCACGTCGCGACGCAGCGCTTTTTGATCTTCCGTCAGTGCAGCAACGTTCAGCGCCGGAGCATCACCCTGTGAAGTGTGCTCATAAACCAGTTTCCAGACACGCTTCAGGAAGCGGTTTGCCCCTTCTACGCCGGATTCCTGCCATTCCAGGGTCATATCAGCCGGAGAGGCGAACATCATGAACAGACGCACGGTGTCCGCGCCGTAGCGCTCAACCATGACCTGCGGGTCGATACCGTTGTTTTTGGACTTGGACATTTTGCTCATGCCGGTATACACCAGTTCATGGCCTTCAGCATCCTTCGCCTTAACGATACGACCTTTTTCGTCGCGCTCAACGATGGCGTCAACCGGAGAAACCCAGTTGCGTTCGCCGTTTGCGCCAACGTAGTAGAACGCATCGGCCAGCACCATTCCCTGACACAGCAGCTGTTTAGCCGGTTCGTCAGAGTTGACCATGCCCGCGTCGCGCATCAGTTTGTGGAAGAAGCGGAAGTAGAGCAGGTGCATGATGGCGTGTTCAATACCGCCAATGTAGATATCAACCGGCAGCCAGTAGTTTGCCGCTTCTGGGTCCAGCATGCCTTCGTTGTACTGCGGGCAGGTGTAGCGCGCGTAGTACCAGGAGGACTCCATAAAGGTATCGAAGGTGTCGGTTTCACGCAGGGCAGGCATACCGTTAACGGTGGTTTTCGCCCACTCCGGATCGGCTTTGATCGGGCTGGTGATACCGTCCATGACGACATCTTCTGGCAGAATTACCGGCAGTTGATCTTCTGGTGTCGGCAGTACGGTACCGTCTTCCAGCGTCACCATCGGAATTGGCGCCCCCCAGTAACGCTGACGGGAAACACCCCAGTCGCGCAGACGGTAGTTAACTTTACGCTCACCGACACCCAGAGCGACCAGCTTGTCGGCAATGGCGTTGAACGCGTCTTCGAAGGCCAGGCCGTCAAACTCACCGGAGTTAAACAGCACGCCTTTTTCGGTCAGTGCCTGCTCGGACAAATCCGGCTCTGCGCCTTCAGAAGTCAGAATTACCGGCTTGATGGACAGGCCATACTTGGTGGCAAATTCGTAGTCGCGCTGATCGTGACCCGGAACGGCCATCACCGCACCGGTGCCGTATTCCATTAGGACGAAGTTTGCCGCCCAAACCGGGATTTCTTCGCCAGTCAGCGGATGAACCGCTTTAAAGCCGGTATCGACGCCTTTTTTCTCCATGGTCGCCATTTCGGCTTCAGCAACCTTGGTGTTACGGCATTCGTCAATGAAGGCAGCCAGTTCCGGGTTATTTGCCGCCGCTTTTTGCGCCAGCGGGTGACCTGCGGCAACGGCCAGGTAGGTCGCACCCATAAAGGTATCCGGACGGGTGGTGTAGACGGTCAGCGTGTTGTCGTAACCGTTCACGTTGAAGGTGATTTCTACACCTTCAGAACGGCCAATCCAGTTACGCTGCATGGTTTTAACAGTATCAGGCCAGTGATCCAGGTTATCCAGATCACGCAGCAGTTCGTCAGCGTAAGCGGTGATTTTGATGAACCACTGTGGGATCTCTTTACGCTCAACTTTGGTATCGCAGCGCCAGCAGCAGCCGTCAATAACCTGTTCGTTCGCCAGTACGGTCTGGTCGTTCGGGCACCAGTTCACCGCAGAGGTTTTCTTGTATACCAGACCTTTTTTGTACAGTTCGGTGAAGAACTTCTGTTCCCAGCGGTAATATTCCGGGGTGCAGGTCGCCAGCTCACGGCTCCAGTCGTAACCAAAGCCCAGCATTTTGAGCTGGTTTTTCATGTACGCGATGTTGTCGTACGTCCACGGTGCTGGCGCGGTATTGTTTTTTACCGCCGCACCTTCCGCAGGTAGGCCGAACGCATCCCAGCCAATGGGCTGCAGTACGTTTTTGCCCAGCATGCGCTGGTAGCGGGCGATCACGTCACCGATGGTGTAGTTACGTACGTGGCCCATGTGTAGTCGACCAGAAGGATAGGGAAGCATAGACAGGCAGTAATACTTCTCTTTGCTCTCGTCTTCGGTAACTTCAAATGTGCGCTTCTCATCCCAGTGAAGCTGTACTTTGGATTCTATCTCTTCCGGGCGGTATTGCTCTTGCATGGCAGCCAGTGGTCCTGTTTTCAATACAGCTACAAACGTAGCTCTAGATGTGGTGTTTCAGATCCGCATAGCATAGCCCAAACGCCCGCGTCAAAACAGCCTTTCGCGCATTCAGCGTTGAATTCCCGCAAGGATAATTCTGACACGAATTTACACACTCTGTGGACAGTCTTGCAAAGCGTAGCGTAAATAACGTCTATTATTATAGACAGTTAACGACCCAGGAGGCGAAGCGATGAACAAGGTTGCTCAATATTACCGTGAACTGGTGACGTCACTCAGCGAACGTCTGCGTAACGGCGAACGCGATATCGACGCGTTGGTGGAGCAGGCGCGTCAGCGAGTTATGCAGACCGGGGAGTTAACCCGAACCGAGGTGGAGGAACTCACAAGGGCCGTCAGACGCGACCTGGAAGAGTTTGCACTCAGTTATGAAGAGAGTCTCGATGAGGAGACAGACAGCGTCTTTATGCGAGTCATCAAGGAGAGTATCTGGCAGGAACTGGCCGATATTACCGATAAAACGCAGCTTGAATGGCGCGAAGTGTTCCAGGATCTCAGTCATCATGGGGTTTATCACAGCGGCGAGGTGGTTGGGTTGGGGAATCTGGTCTGCGAGAAGTGTCACTTCCATTTAGCGGTGTACACTCCGGATGTGCTGCCGCTGTGTCCGAAATGCGGACACGATCAGTTCCAAAGACGGCCATTTGAGCCGTAATCGCTTATTGCCGGATGGCGACGTGAAGCGTCTTATCCGGCCTACAAATTGCACGATTTTGTAGGCCGGATAAGCGTTAGCGCCGTCCGGCGTGTATCAGGCGTAAAACTTCAGCCGTTCCGCCAGCAGATCGACAAATCCCTGGCGATCAACGTCCACCATCACGGTGGCGTTTGGCTTATTGCCGCTCAGGAAGTAGTAGTCCACCACGGTCATGCCCTGCGTGTATTTGCCCTGAGTTTCCACACCAACCCAGCGATCAACGGTGGTAAACAGTTCCGGTTTCAGCAGCCAGGCAATAGTGCAGGGGTCGTGCAGCGGCGCGCCGATGAATCCCCATTTTTCGTCTTTGTGATATTCAAAGAAGAAGTCGAGTAGTTCAGCAACGATCGTTGAAACAGGATTGCCAATAGCGCGGAACCGTTCGGTATCTTCGCGATGTATTTGCGCTTTATGCGTGACGTCCAGACCCGCCATCACCACCGGAATGCCCGACTGGAATACGATTTCAGCGGCTTCAGGATCCACAAAAATGTTGAACTCAGCGGCGGGCGTCCAGTTTCCGAGCCCCATCGCACCACCCATTATCACGATACGGGCGATTTTAGCGTGCAGTTCAGGATGGCTATTCAGTAGCAATGCCACGTTGGTTTGCGGCCCGGTGGAGACAATGGTCACTGGCTCTGGGCTGTCACGCAGGGTTTTCGCCATCAGTTCCACAGCGGTACAGGCCTGTGGCGCAAAGGCGGGTTCCGGGAGCGCCGGGCCATCTAACCCACTCTCGCCGTGGACGTTATCGGCAATAATCAGATCGCGCATCAGCGGTTTCACAGCGCCACCGGCGACGGGAATATCACTACGATTGAGCAGTGTTAGCATGCGTAATACGTTACGCAGCGTTTTGTCGGGCGTCTGGTTCCCGGCTGACGAGGTTACCGCTTTCACATCCAGTTCAGGTGAGGCGAGGGCGAGAACAATTGCGATAGCGTCGTCATGACCTGGATCGCAATCAAACAGGATAGGAAGTGCCATTGTTGCTCCTTGTAAGTGGGACTCTGTGACAAGGTTAACGCTGGGCTGTATCTGTTTCGAGAAGTGAAGAGGTAAATCGTGAGGTGGCGCGCACATGGCGATGCGCGCCGGCAAGATTAGTGCAGGATTTTCGCGAGGAAGTCTTTGGCCCGGTCTGATTTCGGATTAGCGAAGAACTCTTCTTTCGGTGAGTCTTCAACAATTTTCCCTTCATCCATGAAGATCACCCGGTTCGCCACTTTACGCGCAAAGCCCATTTCGTGGGTTACCACCATCATGGTCATCCCTTCATTGGCCAGTTCAACCATAACGTCCAGTACTTCGTTGATCATTTCAGGATCAAGCGCCGATGTCGGTTCGTCAAACAGCATGGCGATAGGATCCATACATAGCGCCCGGGCGATAGCGACACGCTGTTGCTGGCCCCCGGATAGCTGGGCCGGGAACTTCTCGGCATGTGCTGACAGACCAACGCGTTCCAGTAACTTTTGCGCTTTGTCGCGGGCCGGCTTTTTATCGCGCTTAAGCACTTTTACCTGCGCCAGAGTCAGGTTCTCAATGATCGACAGATGCGGGAACAGTTCAAAGTGCTGGAACACCATACCAACACGAGAGCGCAGTTTGGCCAGATCGGTTTTTTTATCATTTACCACGGTGCCATCAACGGTGATGACGCCCTGTTGCACTGGCTCCAGGCCGTTTACCGTCTTGATAAGCGTTGATTTACCGGAGCCTGACGGGCCACAGACAACCACCACCTCACCTTTTTTCACTTCCGTGGAGCAGTCGGTCAGCACCTGAAAGTGACCATACCATTTAGAAACATTTTTCAGGGTAATCATTAAACTGTCCTTTTCTTCAAATAGCTGACCAACAACGATGCGCTCAGACTGAATACAAAATAAACGGCGCCAGCAAACAGGATCATTTCAACCTGCGTGCCGTCACGCTCACCAATGGTGGAGGCGGTACGGAAGAAATCTGCCAGACTCAATACATAGACCAGCGAGGTATCCTGGAACAGTACGATGCCCTGGGTAAGCAGCAGCGGCACCATTGCGCGGAATGCCTGTGGCAGAATGATCAGCTTCATCGACTGCCAGTGGGTCATCCCCAGCGCCAACGCGGCGCTGGACTGCCCACGAGAAATACTCTGGATACCGGCACGGATAATTTCGGAATAGTACGCGGCTTCAAACATCGAAAACGCCACCATCGCCGAGATCAGGCGAATATCGGTTTTTGGCGACAGGCCCAGCACGTTTTGCAGGAAGCCGGGCACAATCAGGTAGAACCACAGCAGCACCATTACCAGCGGAATAGAGCGGAATACGTTGACGTAGCCCTTCGCAAACCAGGCAATCGGCGCAAAGCTCGACAGTCGCATGACGGCAAGGATGGTCCCCCAGACGATACCAATGACGACCGCTGTAACGGTGATTTTCAACGTGATGATCAATCCGTCCAGCAGATACGGCAGGGAAGGGACGATAGAACTCCAGTCAAATTCGTACATTATTTGCCTCCCAAATTGCCAGGCAGGCGGATTTTGCGTTCGACGAGATTCATCACCAGCATGATGACGGCGTTAATCAGGACGTAGGCCAGCGTGATGGCGGTAAACGATTCCCATGCGTGGGCGGAGTAATCCAGCAGCTTGCCCGCCTGCGCCGCCATATCCACCAGACCGATGGTGGAGGCGATTGCGGAGTTCTTCACCAGGTTCATCATCTCTGAGGTCATTGGCGGAACAATCACGCGATAAGCGTTTGGCAGCAGGACGTAGCGATAGGCTTGCGGCAGCGTCAGGCCCATCGCCAGCGCGGCGTTTTTCTGCCCGCGAGGCAGGGACTGAATCGCGGCACGAACCTGCTCACAGACGCGCGCGGCGGTAAACAGCCCCAGACAAAGCATGGATGAGAGGAAGAACTGAATGTTGGGATCCAGTTCTGACTTGAACCACATGCCAATGTTTTCCGGCAGCAGTTCAGGAATGACCAGATACCAGGTAAAGAACTGGACGATGAGTGGAACGTTACGAAACAACTCAACGTACAGCGTGCCGATCCCGGAAAGGAAACGATTTGGTACGGTACGTAAAATGCCGAATAAAGAGCCTATGAGGAAAGCGATAATCCAGGCGGTGATAGATAACGCGACCGTGACCTGGAAACCACTCCAGAGCCAGCCGAGATAGGTGGTGTTGCCGAACGGGGCCTGTTGTAAAAAAATACCCCAGTTCCAGTCTATAGACATAAATCTACTCCAGAAAAAAAAGGGTAGCAGCGCTACCCTCGAAGATTGTTATTCGGCGTTTTGCGGTTTTCAGGCCTGATGGGGAACGACCATCAGGCTTATAGTCTGTCCGTGCCAAGTAACAATCGAGAGGGCAAGGTGAACTCGCCCCATTTATTTTAGTTAGTTAAGCGCTTTATCATTCGGTGATTTGAACAGAGCCTTCATTTCGTCTGACAGTTCGAAATTCATGTTCAGGTTCTTCGGTGGAATTGGATTTTTAAACCACTTATCAAACCATTTCTCAGCTTCGCCTGAGGTCTGAGCCTGGGCAATGGTGTCATCCATCAGCTTTTTGAACTCAGGGTCATCTTTGCGCAGCATACAGCCGTAGGCTTCCTGAGATTGCGGCTTGCCAACGATCTCCCAGTTGTCTGGTTTCTTCGCTTTCGCGCGTTCGCCAGCCAGCAGGGCGTCATCCATCATAAAGGCAACGGCGCGGCCGCTTTCCAGAGTACGGAAAGAGTCACCGTGGTCTTTCGCGCTGATGATGCGCATATCCATTTTTTGTTCTTCGTTCAGCTTGTGCAGCAGGACTTCTGAGGTGGTACCTGAAGTCACGACCACGGCTTTGCCTTTCAGGTCAGCGAAATCTTTGACGTCACCGCCTTTTTTCGCCAGCAGACGGGTGCCGACAACGAAAATGGTGTCAGAGAAGGCTGCTTGTTTCTGGCGCTCAACGTTGTTGGTGGTGGAACCACATTCAAAGTCGAAGGTACCGTTTTGCAGCAGCGGAATACGGTTCTGAGAGGTAATTGGGATCAGTTTCACCTGCAGGTCAGGCTTGTTCAGCTTTTTCTTCACCGCTTCAACAATTGCGTTGGAGTAATCCTGTGAATAGCCGACCACTTTTTGCTGATTATCGTAGTAAGAAAACGGTACCGAGGATTCACGGTGGCCGACCACGATCACACCGTTTTTAGCGATCTTATCCAGCGTGCTGCCTGCCGCTGGTGCTGCGTCTTCTGCGTGCGCCAGACCAGCGGACATTCCCATGACCAGCATGGCTGTGGCGAGCTTACGTAATTGCATATCCAACTCCTTTATCGTCTGCGCCGGTGACGCATTGATACCCATTGTGATGTTGTTATTGTTTGCTACTTAAACGTGCAGTCTTGTATATGTTTGTTAACATTTAGTTTGGATGAATGTAAAGAATTTGCTGTGTTATTGTTTATTTTTGCGAAGTGCGCCGCACCATTTGGGGGCAAAAATATCCTGTTGCACTTTTCGGGTGCTACCTTCGCTCAACTTTGGTGCGACCAGGTTGCACATTCAGCCAAAACAGCGTTTGCCTTGTAGAACAAAGCAATAGACGTGCCAGAATGGGATGTGGGAAATGTTTATGGGCCGGATAAGCAAAGCGTTATCCGGCCGGGGAGGGGAGGTTACTTACGACGTTGACGCAGGCTCATGACCACCGCACCAAAGCCAAACAGTGCGGTCAGCAGCCACAGCGGCCAGTTACCGGTACGAGCATAAGGGGTTAAGCCCGTGGTCGGCGTAACGCTGGTGGTCAGAACCTGACGGGTAAACTGCGGGATCATCGCCTGAATTTCACCCTGCGGGCCAATCACCGCGGTAATACCGTTATTGGTGCTACGCAGCAGCGGGCGTGCCAGCTCCAGAGAACGCATCCGCGCCATCTGGAAGTGCTGCCACGGACCAATGGACTTACCGAACCAGGCATCGTTGGAGATAGTCAGCAGGTAGTCCGTATCCGGACGGAAGTTATCCCGAACCTGTTCGCCAAGAATGATTTCGTAGCAGATGGCAGCCGTCAGCTTAAAGCCGTGCGCATGCAGCTGTGGCTGTACATAAGGTCCACGGCTGAACGAAGACATTGGCAGGTCAAAGAACGGCGCTAACGGGCGTAGGATCGATTCCAGCGGGACAAACTCACCAAATGGGACAAGGTGATTTTTGTTATAGCGATTGGTCGAGTCATAACTGTACGGACTGTCTTTACCCAACGTGATGATGGTGTTGTAGGTGTCGTAACGATTCTGTTTGTTCAGGCGAGCATCTACAATCCCGGTAATCAGCGTGCTGTTTTTCGATTTCAGCAGGTCATCCATCATGCTCAGAAAACGCTGCTGGTTAATTTCCAGATCCGGAATAGCAGATTCTGGCCAGATGATGAGCTGTGATTTACCCATCTCGGGCTGGGTGGCGTCGAGATAAATCTTCAGGGTGTTGAGTAACTGACTTTCATCCCATTTGAGCGACTGTGGAATGTCGCCCTGCACCATCGACACTTGCGTGGTTTTTTCCGGCTCCAGCGTATACCACTGGATATAGCGTAGCGGGAAGGGCAGCGCGAAAAGTATCACGGCCACGACCAGCGGACGCCAGTTACGGCTGACTAACGCCAGCACCAGCAGGCCGCTAACCATCATCAGCAGGAAGTTGATTGCCTCTACGCCCATTACCGGTGCAAGCCCTTTTAGCGGGCCATCAATTTGGCTGTAACCAAACTGCAGCCATGGGAAGCCGGTCAGGACCCAGCCGCGCAGGAATTCAGTTATCTGCCAGATAACCGGCGCGGCAATCGCTACCCGAATCCAACTGGTTTTCGGCCACAGACGCGACAGAATGCCAGCAAACAGACCGGTGTAGAGGGAAAGGTAGGCGGCAAGCAGAACCACGAGAAAAACGTTTACCGGCCCCGGCATGCCGCCAAATTGCGCGATGCTGACGTAGACCCAGTTGATGCCTGAACCAAACAGGCCCATTCCCCAGAAATAGCCAATGGCAGCAGACTGGAGAGGACGGCGGTTGAGGGTAAGAGCCTGCAGACCCATCAGCGAAATAATCGCGGCGGGCCAGATGTCATACGGAGAGAACGCCAGCGTCCCGCAGGCACCGAATAATAACGCCAGCAGCAGGCGCATGCGCTGGCGTTCAATTAATGGGGCAAATGCCATGTAGTCTATGATCCAGTTTCGGGTTTATTCGTCCAGTTTGGGCTGGGGTGAGTCGTCCGGAATTCTGACATGAACCTGAATAATACGACGGCTGTCAGCCATCGCCACTTTGAACTGGTAACCATCAATGTCGATGGTCTCACCGCGAGCGGGTAAATGACCAAAGGCCTGCATAACCAGCCCGCCAATGGTATCGACTTCTTCGTCGCTAAAGTGGGTCCCGAAAGCTTCGTTGAAGTCTTCAATCGACGCCAGCGCGCGAATAGTCCAGGTGTGGCGACTGAGCTGACGGAAATCAATATCGTCTTCTTCGTCGTACTCATCTTCAATTTCACCGACAATCAGTTCAAGGATGTCCTCAATGGTCACCAGACCTGAGACACCGCCAAACTCGTCGATGACGATAGCCATATGATAACGCTGGGAGCGGAACTCTTTCAGCATGCGGTCAACCCGCTTGCTTTCAGGTACGACAACCGCCTGGCGTAACACTTTCTCCATGCTGAAGGCTTCGGCATCGCTGCGCATAAACGGCAGCAAATCTTTGGCCATCAGAATCCCTTCAATGTGATCTTTGTCTTCGCTGATCACCGGAAAACGCGAGTGGGCAGACTCGATGATCACATCGAGACATTCGTCCAGGGTCTGGTTGCGTTTCAGGGTAATCATCTGAGAGCGAGGGATCATAATGTCGCGTACGCGTTGGTCCGCAATATCCATCACCCCTTCGAGCATATCGCGCGTATCTTCATCGATAAGGTCGTTTTGCCCGGAATCACGGATCAGCTCCAACAGTTCGTCGCGGTTTTTCGGTTCACCGTGGAAAAGTTGGCTCAGTAACAGGGAAAAAAATCCCTTTTTGCTGTTTAAGGTGTCACTACTGTGTGAATTGTCGTCGCTCATGGCGTCGTATGGGTTCTCATGTTAGTTAACAGGTCGCTCAATGCGCGTAAACTCAGCGCACGGCTTTATGGGAAGCCCGGGCAGATGCCCGACGGCTTATTCCTTCTCGGCAATGTACGGATCCTCATAGCCCAGAGCAAGCATAATCTCTGTTTCGAGGGATTCCATCTCTTCCGCTTCATCGTCTTCAATATGGTCGTAGCCGAGTAAATGCAGGCTACCGTGCACCACCATGTGCGCCCAGTGGGCTTCAAGCGGCTTACCTTGTTCCTGCGCTTCTTTCTCAACGACCTGACGGCAGATGATCAAATCACCCAGCAGCGGCATCTCAATGCCCGGCGGGGCTTCAAACGGGAAAGAGAGTACGTTGGTTGATTTATCTTTCCCGCGATAGGTCAGGTTCAGCTCGTGGCTTTCAGCATCGTCGACCAACCGAATCGTGACCTCTGACTCTTCCTGAAACTGCGGGATCACGGCATCCAGCCATCTCTGAAACTGACTTTCTGGTGGTAAGCCGGATTCGTTTTCGCATGCCAGCTGTAAATCGAGAATAACCTGACTCATTTTTGTTCCTGCTCCTGAGCTTCGCGCTTGCGTTCTGCCGCCAGCTCGGCTTTGCGTTTTTGTTCTGCTTCTTCCCAGGCTTCATACGCCGTGACGATACGGGCAACCACCGGATGGCGAACCACGTCTTCGCTATGGAAGAAATTAAAACTAATTTCGTCGACTTCAGCCAGCACTTCAATGGCATGACGCAGACCGGACTTGGTGCTACGCGGCAGATCAATCTGGGTGATATCGCCGGTGATAACCGCTTTGGAGTTAAAGCCTATACGGGTCAGGAACATTTTCATCTGTTCGATGGTGGTGTTCTGGCTCTCATCAAGAATGATGAACGCATCGTTTAACGTACGGCCACGCATATAGGCCAGCGGCGCAACTTCAATGACGTTACGTTCAATCAGCTTTTCAACCTTCTCAAAACCGAGCATTTCGAACAGCGCGTCATACAGCGGTCGTAAATAGGGATCGACTTTCTGGCTCAGATCGCCTGGCAGGAAACCGAGTTTTTCACCGGCTTCAACCGCTGGACGGGTTAGCAGAATACGGCGGATCTCCTGGCGCTCTAGTGCATCGACCGCGGCGGCAACCGCAAGATACGTTTTACCGGTACCTGCCGGGCCAACGCCGAAGGTGATGTCATGGTCAAGAATATTAGCGATATACTGCGCCTGGTTCGGTGTACGCGGTTTAATCACTCCGCGCTTAGTTTTGATATTCACCGCTTTGCCAAATTCCGGCACGCTGTCTGCGCTTTGCTCAAGCACACGCGCTTCTTTAATCGCAAGGTGAATTTGTTCTGGCTCGATGTCCTGTGTCTGGCCGCGCATTGGGGCCGTATCGACATACAGGCTGCGTAAAATATCTGCCGCAGCGGTGACACAAATTGGACGACCAGTCAGTTTGAAGTGGTTATCGCGGCGGTTAATTTCGATGCCGAGACGACGCTCCAGTTGTTTTATGTTGTCATCAAATGGCCCGCAAAGGCTCAACAGGCGGGCGTTGTCTGCGGGTTCAAGGATAATTTCGCGAGTGTCTATGTTCAAACTGTTCCTCTTATGCATGTCTCGCCGGACGCTGAACATTTACCGGCATCTAAGGAAATTATTCACGCCATGGGGGAAAGGCGCAAGCATTGCAATAAATATGGGGGTGCCAGGGCAAATTACAAGGCCCGCCGGAGCAGCGAGCCAGGAAGTGTAGGCCCGATAAGCGTGGCGCCATCGGGCATTGTTTGCGTTTTTCAGCAGGATTAAGGCTGATAAGTACCCACGCCCAGATCGTTTTCTTTGCGGGTACGCGCAATGACCGACTCTGGGGATTCTGCGATGCGCAGGCCCATTTCGTCTTCGGTACGCACCACTTTGCCGCGCAGTGAGTTGGTCCAGACATCGGTAATTTCAACATCAACAAACTTACCGACCATATCCGGGGTACCTTCAAAGTTCACCACGCGGTTATTTTCGGTACGCCCTGACAGTTCCATCACGCTTTTCCGTGACGTACCTTCGACAAGAATGCGCTGGGTCGTGCCGACCATACGACGGCTCCAGGCCATGGCTTGCTGGTTAATACGTTCCTGCAGAATGTATAAACGTTGTTTTTTCTCTTCTTCTGGTACGTCATCAACCATATCGGCGGCAGGTGTGCCTGGACGTGCAGAGAAGATAAAGCTGTAGCTCATGTCGAAATTGACATCAGCGATCAGCTTCATGGTCTGCTCGAAGTCCTGGGTGGTTTCACCCGGGAAGCCGACGATGAAGTCGGAGCTAATCTGGATATCCGGACGTGCTGCGCGCAGTTTACGGATGATTGCTTTGTATTCCAGCGCGGTATGGGTACGACCCATCAGGTTCAGTACACGATCCGAACCACTCTGTACCGGCAGGTGCAGGAAGCTCACCAGCTCTGGCGTATCGCGATAAACTTCAATGATATCATCGGTGAATTCAATCGGATGGCTGGTGGTAAAACGGATACGGTCAATGCCGTCGATCGCTGCGACCAGACGCAGCAGATCGGCGAACGAGCCGGTGGTGCCGTCGTAGTTTTCACCGCGCCAGGCGTTGACGTTTTGCCCCAACAGGTTTACTTCACGCACGCCTTGGGCTGCAAGCTGGGCGATTTCAAACAGAATATCATCCGCCGGACGGCTGACTTCCTCACCGCGGGTGTAGGGAACCACGCAGTAAGTACAATATTTATTGCAGCCTTCCATGATGGACACAAACGCGCTTGGCCCTTCAGCACGCGGTTCTGGCAGGCGGTCGAATTTTTCGATCTCCGGGAAACTGATATCAACTACCGGGCTACGGGTGGTGCTTCCACGCACTTTGTTGATCATTTCCGGCAGGCGATGCAGGGTTTGCGGCCCAAAAATAATATCGACGTAATGCGCGCGTTGGCGAATATGATCGCCTTCCTGAGACGCAACACAGCCACCAACACCAATGATGAGCTTGGGATTCTTCTCTTTTAACAGCTTCCAGCGACCTAATTGATGGAAGACTTTTTCCTGAGCCTTCTCGCGGATTGAGCAGGTATTCAGCAGCAGCACATCCGCTTCTTCCGCCACGTCGGTCAGTTGATACCCGTGAGTGGCATCCAGCAGATCGGCCATCTTCGATGAATCGTATTCGTTCATCTGACAGCCCCAGGTTTTAATATGGAGTTTTTTGGTCATCGACTTGCTCTTGCGAAATTGTGGCTGAAATGCAGGGCGCATAGTGTACTGCTTTGGCGCGGTTGTGACCAGTATGACGGATGTCAGCCTCAAGGGGGAAAAAATCCTGTAAACTTACACAATACATGTAACAGGATGATTGACCATGACAAATCAACCAACGGAAATTGCCATTGTCGGCGGGGGGATGGTCGGCGGCGCGCTGGCGCTGGGACTGGCGCAGCACGGATTTACGGTAACGGTTATCGAGCATGCCGTGCCCGCGCCGTTTGTGGCTGACGGACAGCCGGATGTCAGAATTTCGGCTATTAGCTCCGCCTCCGTGTCGCTGCTTAAAGGGCTGGGCGTCTGGGATACGGTGCAGGGGATGCGCAGCCATCCTTATCGTCGTCTGGAGACGTGGGAATGGGAAAATGCCCATGTGGTGTTTGATGCAGCGGAACTTAAGCTGCCGTTGTTGGGTTACATGGTGGAGAACACGGTCCTGCAACAGGCGCTCTGGCAGGCGCTGGAAGCTCATCCTGACGTGACGTTGCGCGTGCCCACCTCGCTGATTTCTTTACATCGACATAATGACCGGCATGAACTTGAGCTGGCAGACGGTGAAAAAATCAATGCGAAGCTGGTCATCGGTGCTGATGGTGCCAACTCTCAGGTACGCAAAATGGCCGGGATTGGCATCCATGCCTGGCAGTATGCGCAGTCCTGTATGTTGATTACCGTGCAATGCGAGAATTCGCCGGGAGGCAGCACCTGGCAGCAATTTACCCCTGACGGCCCGCGCGCGTTTTTACCGCTGTTTGATAACTGGGCCTCGCTGGTGTGGTACGACTCACCAGCTCGCATCCGCCAATTGCAAGCGCTAAATATGCCGCAACTGCAGGCGGAGATCGCTAAACATTTCCCTTCACGACTCGGCAGCGTTACGCCTGTGGCGGCGGGGGCATTCCCGCTTACGCGTCGTCACGCGCTGCAATATGTGCAACCGGGGCTGGCGCTGGTAGGTGATGCCGCGCATACCATTCACCCACTGGCGGGGCAGGGCGTTAATCTGGGTTTTCGTGATGTCGATGCGCTGATTGATGTTCTGGTGAGCGCCCGCAGCTATGGTGAGGCGTGGGCCAGTCAACCGGTACTGAAGCGTTATCAGAATCGTCGTATGACCGATAACTTCATTATGCAAAGTGGGATGGATTTGTTCTACGCCGGTTTTAGCAACAACCTGCAGCCGCTGCGCATCATGCGTAATCTCGGGCTTATGGCCGCAGAGCGCGCAGGTGTGCTGAAGCGTCAGGCGCTGAAGTATGCGTTAGGGCTGTAGCTCGAGTGGTGCCTGATGGCGCTACGCTTATCAGGCCCTACAAGTCATGTAGGTCGGGTAAGTCTTGCCATCACCCGGCGTTAGAAAAGTAAAAAGCTCGCCGAAGCGAGCTTTTTTAATATGGCTGGGGTACGAGGATTCGAACCTCGGAATGCTGGTATCAGAAACCAGAGCCTTACCGCTTGGCGATACCCCAACGGGTGCACCCACAGAGTGGACGACTTTTTGAAATTGGCTGGGGTACGAGGATTCGAACCTCGGAATGCTGGTATCAGAAACCAGAGCCTTACCGCTTGGCGATACCCCAACAATTTTTTGGATTTACCGAACGAGTCGATACGTCCTTAATATGGTGGCTACGACGGGATTCGAACCTGTGACCCCATCATTATGAGTGATGTGCTCTAACCAGCTGAGCTACGTAGCCTGATACTATCATATTCTTCGATGGCTGGGGTACCTGGATTCGAACCAGGGAATGCCGGTATCAAAAACCGGTGCCTTACCGCTTGGCGATACCCCAACGGGTGCACCCACAGAGTGGACGACTTTTTGAAATTGGCTGGGGTACGAGGATTCGAACCTCGGAATGCTGGTATCAGAAACCAGAGCCTTACCGCTTGGCGATACCCCAACAATTTTTTGGATTTACCGAACGAGTCGATACGTCCTTAATATGGTGGCTACGACGGGATTCGAACCTGTGACCCCATCATTATGAGTGATGTGCTCTAACCAGCTGAGCTACGTAGCCTGATACTATCATATTCTTCGATGGCTGGGGTACCTGGATTCGAACCAGGGAATGCCGGTATCAAAAACCGGTGCCTTACCGCTTGGCGATACCCCAATGACCGTCGCGGTGAACCGCTATATCGAAGAAAAAATGGCTGGGGTACCTGGATTCGAACCAGGGAATGCCGGTATCAAAAACCGGTGCCTTACCGCTTGGCGATACCCCATCCGTGCAACGCTTACGGGTGAATGGTGCGGGAGGCGAGACTTGAACTCGCACACCTTGCGGCGCCAGAACCTAAATCTGGTGCGTCTACCAATTTCGCCACTCCCGCAAAAAAGATGGTGGCTACGACGGGATTCGAACCTGTGACCCCATCATTATGAGTGATGTGCTCTAACCAGCTGAGCTACGTAGCCATCTTTTTTTCGCGTAACCTTATCGGCGTTGCGGGGCGCATTATGCGTATTGAGCCTTGAAGCGTCAACCCCTTTTTCATTGAAAATAGCTGGAATGTGACTGTTTGGTTAGGTTGCGAACAGCATGACGCAATATTCGGCAATTATTAGTTATTAATTGTTTTTTAGCACAGAAAACAGACATAAAAAAAGAGCCCCGCAGGGCCCTTTTCTAAGGATTAACTTATTTATAAGCGGACTGGTGTACGCCAACCGCGCGACCAGACGGATCGTTCATGGTTTTAAACGCTTCATCCCATTCGATCGCTTTGGCGGAAGAACAGGCAACAGAAGGGCCGCCCGGAACACATTCCGCAGCGCTGGCAACCGGGAACAGTTCTTCGAAAATCTCACGATACAAATACGCTTCTTTCGACGATGGCGTGTTGTACGGGAAACGGAAGCTGGCGGTTTCCAGTTGTTGGTCGGAAACTTGCTCTGCAGCGACTTCTTTCAGCGTGTCAATCCAGCTGTAACCGACGCCGTCAGAGAACTGCTCTTTCTGCCGCCATGCGACGCTCGCTGGCAGGTAGGATTCAAAACATTCGCGCAGAACATGTTTTTCCATTTTGCCGTTGCCGCACATTTTATCCTGCGGGTTGATGCGCATCGCCACATCAAGGAATTTTTTGTCCAGGAAGGGCACGCGAGCCTCCACGCCCCAGGCTGACATGGCTTTGTTGGCACGCGCACAGTCGAACATGTGCAGCGCCTGCAGTTTACGCACGGTTTCTTCATGCAATTCTTTCGCGTCTGGCGCTTTGTGGAAGTAGAGATAACCGCCAAACACTTCGTCTGACCCTTCGCCCGACAGCACCATTTTAATGCCCATTGCTTTAATCTTGCGCGACATTAAGTACATCGGCGTCGAGGCACGAATGGTTGTAACATCGTAGGTTTCGATGTGATAAATCACGTCGCGGATAGCATCCAGACCTTCCTGCACGGTGAAGTGGATCTCGTGGTGCACGGTACCCAGATGGTTTGCTACTTCTTGTGCGGCTTTCAGATCCGGTGCGCCTTCGAGGCCGACGGCGAAGGAGTGCAACTGCGGCCACCAGGCTTCACTGCGTTCCTGATCTTCAACACGACGCGCGGCGTATTTTTTGGTGATTGCGGAAATGACCGAAGAATCCAGACCGCCGGACAGCAATACACCATAAGGAACATCTGACATCAGGTGGCTTTTCACCGCATCTTCCAGCGCCTGACGCAGCTCGTTTTTATCGGTAACGTTGTCTTTTACCGCATCGTATTCAAACCAGTCGCGCTGGTAGTACTGACGAATTTCGCCGTCTTTACTCCACAGATAGCTACCGGCCGGGAATTCTTTAATCGTACGGCAAACAGGAACCAGTGCTTTCATTTCAGACGCAACATAGAAGTTACCGTGTTCGTCGTAGCCCATATACAGTGGGATGATCCCGATGTGATCGCGGCCAATCAGGTAAGCGTCCTGCTCGCTGTCGTACAGCGCGAAGGCAAACATGCCTTGCAGGTCATCCAGGAACTCTGGGCCTTTTTCCTGATACAGCGCGAGGATAACTTCACAGTCGGAACCTGTCTGGAACTGATAGCGATCGCCGTACTCAGCGCGCAGCGCCTGGTGGTTATAAATTTCACCGTTAACCGCCAGGATATGCGTTTTCTTCACGTTGTACAGCGGCTGAGCACCGGCGTTGACGTCGACGATGGACAGACGTTCGTGTGCCAGAATGGCGTTATCACTGGCGTAAATACCCGACCAGTCCGGGCCGCGATGGCGCATCAGACGAGACAATTCCAGGGCTTTTTTACGCAGTTCAACTGCGTCAGTTTTAATATCGAATACGCCAAAAATAGAACACATAACCTTCTCCGTTAACCTGTTGCGTGATGCTTTTTATGTTTGCTTGATAAAGAAAATGCCGCAAAGCGGGAGAGGGCGCAAGCGAATTGCGGGTCAGAAAATAAAAAATGCAATGGTCATTGTGGGTTGGTGAAAAAAGATTATGTAATGAACATTGTTATTGATGAATCAGCAATGAAATGGTGATTTTATTGAATGGATAAGATTCTGTAGGCTGGATAAGGCGTTTAGGCCGCCATCCGGCAATAACGCTGTAGAATTGCCGGATGGCGACGCGGGGGCGTCTTATCCGGCCTACGGATTAAATGACGTCAATCTCGGCAACGGAGGGATAGATCCAGCTTGGTCTGAATGGCATGTTGTCAATATCGTCAAGTTTGGATACGCCAGACAGTACCAGGATAGTTTCCAGACCCGCCTGGAAACCTGCCAGAATATCGGTGCGCAGGTTGTCGCCAACAATGACAGTTTCTTCTGAGTGCGCCTGCATTTTGTTGAGTGCCGCGCGAATAATCCACGGGCTGGGTTTGCCGACATAAAACGGTTTACGGCCGGAGATCTTCTCAATACCGGCGCAGAGCGCACCACAGGCCGGGTAAAAGCCGCGACCATGGGTATCCGGGTTAGTGGCGATAAAACGTGCGCCGTTAGCCACAAAGTATGCCGCTTTATGCATCATGTCCCAGTTGTACGAACGGGTCTCTCCGACAATGACAAAATCAGGGTTAACGTCGGTAATAGTAAAGCCAGCTTTATACAGCTCATGGATTAACGCACCTTCACCCACCACGTAGGCTTTTTTCCCTTCCTGACGACGGAGAAAATCAGCAGTAGCCATAGCGGAAGTATAAAAGACGCTATCGGGGACATTCACACCCGCGGTGGCGAAGCGGTTTGCCAGATCTTGCCCGGTCTGCGAAGGGTAGTTCGTCAGCAGGACTAACGGTAAACCTTTCTCCAGAATGCCGGTCAGAAAGTCTGCCGCACCTGGTACGGCAACATTGTCGTGCATCAGCACGCCGTCGATATCACAAATTACATTCTTAATGGTCATGGACAATCCGACATTAAAAAAAGAAGGCATTACTATACACAAAATACACTACATCATTCGAGTTGCATCAAGGCGGCAAGTCTGCGAACTCCTGGAGCTTACTGAAATAAGTGACCGGGGTTCGCAGATGTAGCTTGAAGGATGACGTGTATTAGCTTTCCAGCAAACGCTGCAGCAATGTCCCGTTGAGCATTGCGCGTTTCACCAGCGCAAATGCACCAATCGCTGAACGGTGATCCAGCGTGGAACGTACCACCGGCAAATTGTGGCGAAACGCCTTCAGTGCCTGATTATTAATGCAGCTTTCTATTGCCGGAAGCAGGACTTTATCTGCTTCGGTAATCTCACCGGCAATGACGACTTTTTGCGGGTTAAACAGGTTAATTGCAATCGCGATGGTTTTACCCAGGTGTCGACCAACGTGCTCGATAACTTCTGCTGCCAGATTGTCACCTTTGTTGGCTGCCTTACAGATAGCTTTGATACTGCAATCATCCAGCGTGAGCCGGCTTGGATAGCCTTGTTTTAGCAAGTTTTGTACGCGGTGTTCGATAGAAGCATTGGCCGCAATGGTTTCCAGACAGCCGAAATTACCGCAGTGACAGCGCTCACCCAGCGGTTCTACCTGAATATGACCAATCTCACCCACGTTGCCATTGCGACCGATAAAAATGCGGCCATTGGAGATAATCCCTGCGCCGGTTCCGCGGTGAACACGCACCAAAATGGAGTCTTCGCAATCCTGACTTGCCCCGAAATAGTGCTCAGCCAGCGCCAGGCTGCGAATATCGTGACCAACAAAGCAGGTGACTTTGAAGCGTTTTTCGAGCGCTTCGACCAGCCCCCAGTTTTCGACCTGAATGTGTGGCATATAGCGGATGACGCCGCTTTCAGGATCGACAAGGCCTGGCAGGATGACAGAAATTGCGATCAACTCGCGGATTTTCCGCTGGCAACTGTCAATAAAGGTGGCAATCGTATTGAGCAGCGCATATTCCAGCGTTTCCTGGGTGCGCTCCGGGAGAGGGTAGTGCTCTTCGGCGACCACTTTGCTGCTCATATCATAGAGCGTCAGCGTGGTGTCGTGGCGGCCAAGACGCACGCCAATTGCGTGGAAATTTCGGGTTTCGGTGACGATGGAGATAGCGCGGCGGCCCCCGGTGGAGGCCTGCTGATCGACTTCTTTGATCAGCCCGCGTTCGATCAGTTGACGCGTAATTTTGGTTACGCTGGCGGGGGCAAGCTGGCTTTGCTCGGCAATCTGAATTCGCGAGATTGGCCCATGCTGGTCAATCAGGCGATAAACCGCCGCGCTGTTAAGCTGTTTTACGAGATCAACATTACCTATTTGAGCTTGTCCGCCTGGTGTCATTCTTTCTCTTACTCAGTAACGACCTCGTTGCCATTAACGATGGTCTTGATAATTTTAAAGTCGTGCGTGAACGCGGTCAGGTTGGCTACTTTGCCTGGCGCGATGCTGCCGAGTTGTTTGTCGACGCCAATGGCGCGAGCAGGGTAGAGCGTTGCCATGCGCAGGACTTCGTCCAGTGCGATACCGCAATGTTCAACCAGATTGCGTACACCTTCGATCATGGTTAATGATGAACCGCTCAGCGTGCCGTTCTCATCAACACACAGTCCATTGCGGTAGTATATTGTTTTACCAGCGAAAATGAACTGCTCAATGTTTGCCCCCGCCGGCGCGGTCGCGTCGGTGACCAGGCACAGCTTGTCGCCTTTCAGGCGTTTAGCATTGCGGATGTTGGCATAGTCAACATGCATGCCATCGGCGATGATACCGCAATAAATATCTGCCTCATCCAGAATCGCGCCTGCCAGACCTGGTTCGCGACCGGTAATATAAGGCATCGCGTTGAACAGATGTGTTGCAAAGGAAATGCCTGCACGGAAACCGATTTTTGCTTCCTTCAGCGTCGCGTTAGAGTGGCCCGCAGACACCACGATACCGGCATTCACCAGTTGGGTGATCACTTCGACAGGAACCATTTCAGGCGCCAGCGTCACTTTGGTGATGACATCCGCATTATCGCACAGGAAATCGACAAGTGCAGCGTCCGGTTGACGCACAAATCCCGGATTATGCGTACCTTTTTTCACCAGGTTCAGCCACGGACCTTCAAGGTGTAGCCCTAATGCTTGATTTGGATGCTTAGCGAGGTATTCACGCATCACGCGAACGCCCTGCTTCATCAGGTCATCGCTGGTGGTGATTAGCGTTGGCAGATAGTTGGTGCAGCCAGATTTTTCATTGGCTTTTTGCATGATTTCCAGCGTCTCAACGGTAACGGCTTCTGCCGTATCGTTAAACTGTACACCGCCACAGCCGTTTAACTGCACATCAATAAAACCGGGGGAGACAATGGCTCCATTTAGCGAGCGCTGTTCAATCCCTGACGGCAATTCAGACAGTGGGCAAACGCTATCGATCAGGCCATTGGCGACAACAATCGCATGGTCATCAAGAATTTCGTGACCGGTAAAAATCCGGCCCTGGGTTAAAGCATACATTCCGACCCCCGATTTCAAAAAAATGCCGCCCTGCACGTTTTCGACAGGGCGGAGACATCATTACAGACCTTTAATATTTTCCGCTTCTAACTCGTTAAAGTATTTCAGCGTCTTCACTTTCAGTTCCATAGTGGAAGGTTCATCGCAGACCACAACTGCTTTCGGATGAAGCTGCAGACAGCTGATGGTCCACATATGGTTAACGTTGCCTTCAACAGCCGCCTGCAGCGCCTGTGCTTTCTGGTGACCCAGCACCAGGATCATTACTTCTTCAGCATCCAACAGGGTGCCCACGCCTACGGTCAGTGCATATTTAGGCACCTGGCTTACGTCGCCGTCAAAGAAGCGTGAGTTTGCTACGCGGGTGTCGTGGGTCAACGTTTTGATACGGGTACGGGAAGCTAAAGAAGAAGCGGGTTCGTTGAACGCAATGTGTCCATCGTTACCTACGCCGCCCATAAACAGATGGATTTTACCGTAAGAACGGATTTTCTCTTCATACTGACGGCATTCTGCATCAATATCCGGCGCGTTACCATTGAGGAGGTTGATGTTTTCTGCTGGAATATCAACATGATCAAAGAAGTTACGGTGCATAAAGCTGTGATAGCTTTCCGGATGTTCCTTCGGCAGGCCAACGTATTCGTCCATGTTGAAAGTGACAACATGTTTGAAGCTCACCTGGCCCGCTTTGTGCATTTCGACTAATGCTTTATAGGCAGTCAGCGGAGTGCCGCCAGTCGGCAGGCCCAGAACGAACGGACGATCTGCCGTTGGTTTGAACGCGTTAATGCGGTTAACGATATGGCGAGCAGCCCATTTGCCGACTTGTTCAGCGGTATTCAGGGGGATCAGTCTCATTCTTCACCTCAAAAGTAAATGTAAGCAGTTGGCGGATTGAGTCTCTGTACAGTATTAAGCGTAACCTGGTTTTGCATCGGTAAGGATCAATCCGTTTCGATTTTTTGAATGATAAAATAAGTTTTCGTAGTTAGCCAGTGTAAGGGAGGGTTAATAACGATATTTGGTGATTGGAATCACAAAAAACACGCTTTTAATTTGCGATACGAATTAATTTTTCACACACTCTGAATGTAGATGAATGGTTAATGTTGTTGTCCCAAAATCTCTTGCTGTTGCAGTTAGGAATGGTCGCACAATAAAAATATGGCTTCAAAGGAGCCTAATCGGGGTCTCGTAGGGGGAATAAAATGAATATTTTAGGTTTTTTCCAGCGGCTGGGTAGGGCGTTACAGCTCCCCATCGCGGTGCTGCCAGTCGCGGCACTGTTGCTGCGATTCGGCCAACCAGATTTACTGAACGTACCCTTCATCGCGCAAGCGGGTGGGGCTATCTTTGATAACCTCGCGTTAATTTTTGCTATCGGTGTGGCTTCCAGCTGGTCTAAAGACAGCGCGGGTGCGGCAGCGCTGGCAGGTGCGGTTGGTTATTTCATATTGACCAAAGCAATGGTTACCATTAACCCGGCGATCAACATGGGCGTGCTGGCGGGTATCATAACCGGTCTGGTCGGCGGTGCTGTGTATAACCGTTGGTCTGGCATCAAACTGCCTGATTTCCTGAGCTTCTTCGGCGGCAAACGTTTTGTACCCATCGCCACTGGCTTCTTCTGTTTGATACTGGCTGCTATCTTCGGCTACGTGTGGCCGCCGGTGCAGAATGCCATCCATGCGGGTGGTGAGTGGATCGTGGGCGCTGGCGCGCTGGGTTCTGGTATTTTTGGCTTCATCAACCGTCTGCTGATCCCAACCGGTCTGCATCAGGTGCTGAACACCATCGCCTGGTTCCAGATTGGCGAATTCACTAACGCTGCAGGTACCGTATTCCACGGTGATATCAACCGCTTCTACGCGGGTGACGGCACTGCGGGTATGTTCATGTCTGGCTTCTTCCCGATCATGATGTTTGGTCTGCCGGGTGCGGCTCTGGCGATGTACTTCGCCGCGCCGAAAGCGCGTCGTCCGATGGTCGGCGGTATGCTGCTGTCCGTTGCTATCACCGCATTCCTGACCGGTGTTACCGAGCCGCTGGAATTCCTGTTTATGTTCCTGGCTCCGTTGCTGTACCTCCTGCACGCCGTTCTGACGGGTATCAGCCTGTTCGTTGCGACGCTGTTGGGGATCCATGCGGGCTTCTCTTTCTCCGCAGGTGCTATCGACTACGTGTTGATGTACAACCTGCCGGCTGCAAGTAAGAACGTCTGGATGCTGGTCGCCATGGGTCTGGTGTTCTTCGTTATCTATTTTGTGTTGTTCAGCGCGGTTATTCGTTTGTTTAACCTGAAAACGCCGGGCCGCGAAGATAAAGAAGACGAGATTGTTACTGACGAAGCAAACAGCAATACCGAAGAAGGTTTAGCTCAACTGGCAACCAACTACATTGCTGCGGTTGGCGGTACGGATAACCTGAAAGCGATTGATGCCTGTATCACCCGTCTGCGTCTGACCGTTGGCGATTCTGCCCGCGTCAATGATGCGATGTGCAAACGCTTAGGCGCATCGGGTGTGGTTAAGCTGAACAAACAAACTATTCAGGTTATCGTGGGTGCGAAAGCTGAATCTATCGGCGACGAAATGAAGAAAGTTGTGGCACGCGGCCCGGTTGCGGCAGCGTCTACTGACAATGCCCCGACAGCGGCTGCCCTGATTGCAAAACCGCAGGCTGTCGCGAATGCGGTCACCATTGAAGCGCTGGTTTCTCCGATTACCGGTGATGTGGTTGCACTGGAGCAGGTGCCTGATGAAGCCTTCGCCAGCAAAGCAGTGGGTGACGGCGTGGCGGTAAAACCAACGGATAAAATCGTGGTTTCTCCGGCAGCGGGTACTATTGTGAAAATCTTCAACACCAACCATGCGTTCTGTCTGGAAACGGAAAAAGGCGCGGAAATCGTGGTCCATATGGGTATCGATACCGTGACGCTGGAAGGTAAAGGCTTTAAACGTCTGGTTGAAGAAGGTGCGGTTGTTGCAGCAGGTCAACCGATTCTGGAAATGGATCTGGAATACCTGAACGCCAACGCACGTTCCATGATTAGCCCGGTTGTGTGCAGCAACAGCGATGATTTCGGTGCGCTGGTCATTAAAGCCGAAGGTCATGTGGTTGCCGGTCAGACACCGCTGTATGAGATTAAAGGTAAATAACTGCTCCTGAGTAAAGTGAGTTAAGTGCCTTAAGCGGCGGGGGAGATTCCTCCGCCGCTTTTTTTTGCAGCAAATACCCTCATATATCCTGTTGAAACACCTTTTTTGTGCAACTAATAGTTGTCTCCTGACGTCGCTTATAAGATCATGTTCCGTTATACGTTGTTTACGCTTTGAGGAATCCACGATGAGTGAGGCTGAAGCCCGCCCGAGTAACTTTATTCGTCAGATCATCGATGAAGATCTGGCCAGTGGTAAGCACACCACTATCCATACACGTTTTCCGCCGGAGCCAAATGGCTATCTGCACATTGGCCACGCGAAATCCATTTGTCTGAACTTTGGCATTGCGCAAGATTACCAGGGCCAGTGCAACCTGCGTTTTGATGATACGAACCCGGTTAAAGAAGATATCGAGTACGTTGAATCGATTAAAAACGACGTTGAATGGTTAGGTTTCCACTGGACTGGCGACATTCGCTACTCTTCGGATTACTTCGATCAGCTTCACGCCTATGCGGTAGAGCTTATTAATAAAGGCCTGGCGTACGTTGACGAACTGTCAGCGGAAGAAATTCGCGAATACCGTGGCACGTTGACTCAGCCGGGTAAAAACAGCCCGTTCCGCGATCGCAGCGTTGAAGAAAACCTCGCGCTGTTTGAAAAAATGCGTAACGGTGGTTTTGAAGAAGGTAAAGCCTGCCTGCGTGCGAAAATCGATATGGCTTCGCCGTTTATCGTGATGCGCGATCCGGTGCTGTACCGTATTAAGTTCGCTGAACACCACCAGACCGGCAATAAGTGGTGCATCTACCCGATGTACGACTTTACCCACTGCATCAGCGATGCGCTGGAAGGCATCACGCATTCACTGTGTACGCTGGAGTTCCAGGATAACCGTCGTCTGTACGACTGGGTGCTGGACAACATCACTATTCCGGTTCATCCGCGCCAGTACGAATTCTCGCGCCTGAATCTGGAATACACCGTGATGTCCAAGCGCAAGCTGAACCTGCTGGTGACCGACAAGCACGTTGAAGGCTGGGATGACCCCCGTATGCCGACGATCTCTGGCCTGCGTCGTCGCGGTTACACCGCTGCCGCGATCCGTGAGTTCTGCAAACGCATTGGCGTGACCAAGCAGGACAACACTATTGAGATCGCTTCTCTGGAATCCTGTATCCGCGAAGATCTGAACGAAAACGCCCCGCGCGCGATGGCGGTTATCGATCCGGTGAAACTGGTTATCGGAAACTACCCGCAGGGCGAAAGCGAACTGGTCACCATGCCTAACCATCCGGGCAAGCCGGAAATGGGCAGCCGTGAAGTGCCGTTCAGCGGTGAAATCTGGATCGACAGGGCCGATTTCCGCGAAGAAGCGAACAAGCAGTACAAGCGTCTGGTGATGGGTAAAGAAGTCCGTCTGCGTAATGCTTACGTGATCAAAGCTGAGCGTGTCGAGAAAGATGCAGAAGGGAAGATCACCACCATTTTCTGCACCTACGATGCTGACACCCTGAGCAAAGATCCGGCCGATGGTCGTAAAGTTAAAGGCGTTATTCACTGGGTGAGCGCGTCCCATGCGCTACCGATTGAAATCCGTCTGTACGACCGTCTGTTTAGCGTGCCAAACCCGGGGGCAGCGGAAGACTTCCTGTCCGTTATTAACCCGGAATCACTGGTTATTAAGCAGGGTTACGGTGAGCCTTCGCTACAGGCCGCTGTTGCTGGTAAAGCGTTCCAGTTCGAGCGTGAAGGGTATTTCTGCCTCGACAGCCGCTACGCAACAGCTGACAAATTGGTGTTTAACCGCACCGTGGGTCTGCGCGATACATGGGCTAAAGTAGGCGAATAAACCGTCGTTACGCATCATCTTTTCAAACGCCGCACTCTGCGGCGTTTTTTTTCGCCTGAAAATGGTTAGCAGACTCTATTTGCGCAGCGAAATAATTGTTATTCAGGAATGGTTTTTGCCGTTTATATTTTTCTAACAAAAACCTTGTTTTATCAGCCACTCTGGACTGAAACCGATTTCATCTTTATGGAAAACAAGCCTTTTTTCAATTTTTCAACGCTTTTTAACTCCCAATGAAAATGTAACAGAAAGCAATGAAATATGTGCGGTTGCTCATGTTCTTACATACTGGTTACAAAAAGAGATTGATAATTCGCGTCGCGAAAAATAGTCTATTCATTGTAGTCAATGAGGTTTTCTCAGCGCTACTTTTTTAATTTTTGCTTTTTCGCTGTCCGCTTTTATCGGCAGCATTTTTATGTCAAAGAGGATTAACATATGCGTACGTTTAGTGGCAAACGTAGTACGCTGGCGCTGGCTATCGCCGGTATCACAGCAATGTCGGGTTTTGTTGTCGCTCCACAGGTTCACGCCGAAGGTTTTATTGATGACTCTACCTTAACTGGCGGCATCTATTACTGGCAGCGTGAACGTGACCGTAAAGATGTGACCGACCACGACAAATACAAAACCAACCTTTCTCACTCCACCTGGAACGCTAACCTCGACTTCCAGTCCGGTTATGCGGCCGATATGTTTGGTATTGATATCGCAGCATTCACTGCTATTGAAATGAACGAAAGTAGCGAAAGCGGCCATCCAAACGAAATCGCATTCTCTTCAAAAAATAAAGGCTATGACGAAGATTACTCCGGCGATAAGAGCGGGATTAGCCTGTATAAAGCGGCAGCCAAATTCAAATTTGGCCCAACCTGGGCGCGCGCTGGTTATATTCAGCCAACCGGGCAAACTCTGCTGGCACCACACTGGAGCTTTATGCCTGGTACCTATCAGGGTGCTGAAGCCGGTGCCAACTTCGATTATGGCGATGCGGGTGCGCTGAGCTTCTCCTATATGTGGGCCAACGAATATAAAGCACCGTGGCATACCGAAGTCGATAAATTCTATCAGGCCGATAAAAAGACCAAAGTTGATTACCTCCATTCAATCGGCGCAAAGTATGACTTCAAAAATAACCTGCTGTTGGAAGCAGCATTCGGTCAGTCTGAAGGCTACGTCGATCAGTATTTCGCCAAAGCCAGCTACAAATTTGATTTAGGCGGTAACCCGTTTACCACCAGCTACCAGTTCTACGGTGCCCGCGATAAGGTTGATGACCGCACAGTTAACGACATTTATGATGGCACGGCCTGGTTGCAGGCACTGACCTTCGGCTACAAAGTGGCAGAAGTCGTTGATCTGCGACTGGAAGGGACCTGGGTTAAAGCTGACGGGCAGCAGGGCTACTTCCTGCAGCGTATGACCCCGACCTATGCGTCTTCAAACGGTCGTCTGGACGTTTGGTGGGATAACCGCTCTGACTTCAACGCCAACGGTGAAAAGGCCGTGTTCTTCGGCGCGATGTATGACCTGAAAAACTGGAACCTGCCTGGCTGGGCTGTGGGTGCATCATACGTTTACGCGTGGGATGCTAAACCGGCTACCTGGCAGCTCAACCCGGATGCGTACTACGACAAAAATCGTACTATTGAAGAGTCGTCTTACAGCCTGGATGCGGTCTATACCCTGCAGGATGGCCGTGCGAAGGGCACTATGTTTAAACTGCACTTCACCCAGTACGACAACCATTCAGATATTCCGAGCTGGGGCGGTGGTTACGGTAACATCTTCCAGGATGAGCGTGACGTGAAATTCATCGTTATTGCTCCGTTCACCATCTTCTAATGCCGACAGAGGCAGGCCGCAAGCCTGCCGTTTTGTTGAGGAATGTGTTATGAAAAAGCTGATACTCATCGCCGTCATGGCATCAGGGCTGGTTGCCTGTGCGCAATCACCCGCGCCGAAAGAAGATAGCCGTCTTAAGGAAGCCTACAGCGCGTGTATCAATACCGCGCAAGGCTCGCCGGAGAAAATCGAAGCCTGCCAAAGCGTGTTGAATGTGCTGAAGAAAGAAAAACAGCACCAGCAGTTTGCGAATGAAGAAAGCGTGCGCGTACTGGATTACCAGCAGTGTATCCAGGCAACGCGTACGGGTAACGATCAATCCGTTAAGGCCGATTGTGATAAGGTCTGGCAGGAAATTCGCAGTAATAATACGGCGAAATAAAACGTGGTATGAACAAGAACGGGCGGAGAGATTTCTTCGCCCGTTTGCATTTTAGCGTCGTTTCTCAATTGCCCACTTGAGTAATGCCGCACAACGGTAAAATCCGTGGGCAAATTTTCCGTATGGGATGGTCAGAAATAGCGCCATCACGACACCAAGATGAATAGCAAGCAAAATAGCCATCCCTGAGGTATCTCTGCCTGCCAACAACGCTAAGCCCGTCAGACTCGTCAGTAGCAGCAACAGGATAAAACCGCGATCCATCGGTTTTTGCCGTGCGTCGCCCTGTAGCGGTGAGCGCTTAAGGTTCAGCCATAACAAACCCGCTGGGCCGACAACCAGGCCAATGCCGCCTAATGTGCCCAGCATGACCGGAACGCTGAGGAACGGATAGGGCGCTTCTATGTCGGCAAAGTAGTGATAGCCCGTTGCCACCACGGTGGCGGCAAAGCAGAGCAGAAAACCGTAGAAGGTGAAGTGATGGAAACGGCGGCGCATCAGGGTGAAGGCATCATCTTCTTCGTTACACCCTTTGCCGTGCCCGCCATCGAGATATTTCAGCGTCAGCACATTATGAGAGGCTTCAGCAATGTCAGAGGAACGCGGCATCCCCGGAGAAATCTCCCGCCAGAAGCGGATAACGCCCGCCATCAGCAGACCCATCGCCAGAATAAAGACTGAACCAAACATCCATGCCAGCAGGTTATGCGGGAAAATTTGGTAGAAATCTCCGGCCAGCGGGGGATGGAGTAACGTGCCTGTTAAACCTATAGCGAGGAGTAAAAACAGGATCAGACCGAAAACCAGCGACAGCGTCACGGTGACGCCAGCGCGACGATAAAGCGCGCCAAAGGCGGCGGGTTGCGTGTAGTGCTGATAGGTTTCCAGCCTTACTTCTGCCATTGCTTTCGGTACATTGATAGCAAATTCATGGGGCGGTGCGTATTGACACGCGTGCAGGCAGGCGCCGCAGTTATGGCACAAGTTGGCCAGATAGTTGATATCCGCTTTACCGAATTCCAGACGCTGAGTCATCGCCGGGAACACGGCGCAAAAACCCTCGCAATAGCGGCAGGCATTGCAGACTTGCATAACTCGTTCAACTTCAGCTTCCGGCTCGGTAAGCATTTTCGCTTCGATAATTAATTTCTCAAGCGGTTTCATGATGTGCCTCCTCACGTGCTGCCAGAGCGGCTTCTTTTCCGGCAATACGGCCAAAGGTGGTCCCAATCGACATGCCCACGCCTGCGGTGTAGCCCTTGCCCAGCACGTTGCCCGCCATCATCTCCCCGGCGACGAACAGATTGCGACTTGGACGCCCGGCAAAATGCACTGCGGCGTGTTCATTCACCTTTAACCCCAGGTAGGTGAAGGTGATCCCCGGACGTAAGGCATAGCCATAGTAGGGTGGCGTATCCAGTGGTCGCGCCCAATGTGTTTTTGCCGGTGTCAGATTTTGTGTTGCACAGTTATCAAGAGTGGTGTGGTCAAAGTGGCCTGGCAGGCAGGCGCTGTTGTACTGCATGACAGTATGGGTAAAGCGCTCAGTATCCAGTCCCAACTGGCGTGCCAGCTCTGCTAACGTAGTGGCCTGTGCGCCAGGAAAAACCGGGGGCATGAAGTGACCGATGGCTTTACTGTCGATAATGGAGTAACCAATTTGCCCGGGCTGGTGGGCGACCAGACGTCCCCAGATGGCATAACGTTTGGGCCAGAAATCCTCGCCTTCATCATAAAATCGTTCTGCATCGCGGTTCACTACGATGCCAAGCGAAACACAGTCCACGCGGGTGCAAATCCCGCCGTCATATAAGGGGGCCCGGGCATCAATCGCCACGCAGTGTGACTGGGAGGGGTCGCCGATGATGTCCGCGCCGGCATCGATCATAAATTTGAGCAGTACGCCCTGATTAAAGCGCGTGCCGCGAATGAGGAAGTTATCCGCAGGCCATTCACCGCGGGCGTTCTCACCCCAGGCTTCTCGCAGCCATTCGCGGTTAGATTCAAACCCGCCAGCGGCAAGCACGCAGGTCTTTGCCGGAATGCGCTCTGCACCAGCCAGCGCCGCTACGAACTCGCCGTTGTGCAGTTCAAGCGCCTGCACCGGTGTGTTATAGCGGATTTGCACCCCCAGTTTTTCTGCGCTGCGATAATAGGCATTCACCAGAGCTTTCCCGCCGCCCATAAAAAAGGCATTGGTTCGCGCCACGTGTAGAGCGCCAGAGAGTGGAGGTTGAAAATTGACGCCGTGCTGGCGCATCCAGTCGCGGCATTGGGAAGAGGTACGGATCACCAGCCGTGCCAGGACCTCGTTGGTATTACCTTCTGTTACACGCCAGAGGTCCTGCCAGAATTCCTCTTCTGGATAGCTCTCCACCAGTACATCCTGTGGCGCATCATGCATACAGCGTAAATTACGCGTGTGTTGGGAGTTTCCTCCGCGCCATTCACGCGGGGCTGCCTCAAGCAACAGTACCGAAGCGCCTTGCTCCCGGGCGGTTAAGGCGGCACATAGTGCAGCATTGCCGCCGCCAATCACCAGAACATCAACCATCGCATACTCCATTACCACTTAACCAATTGTTAAGTTTGTAATTAAAATGTATACGAGTAAGTTGTGTGGACGCTATGACGTGATGCTAAACAGCCCTTTAATTATTGTAAAGGATCGCACCTGGCCAGTGTCCAGATTCCACCAGTTGATGCATCACTTTGGCTAGTACCACACGGGCAGCGAGACCTGCTGGGGTGAGTTCATCGTCAGAAAGGCTGACCAAAAAGTTGGGGCGGCTAAGTATGGGATTATGGATGCCAATCACTCTTAATGTCTCTTTATCGAGATGGGAAATTGCCGCACCGGGCTGAAGTGTTGCACCGATTCCGCTGCGAACGGCGTGCATCAGTAGCGTCAGGCCGTCAATTTCTGTCGCGATCTCAATGTTCAGCGCATGCTCCTGGCTGATAGCATCCAGTCTGCCGCGCAGACCATGTCCTGGGCTTGGCATTATCAATGGAATACGTGCCAATTGGGCTGGAGCAATATTGTCATCGGTAATATCAGCCAGTAGGGCATGAGTACCAATTAAAAATAGCCGTTCTTCGAGAATCGGTCTGGCGCTCCAGCGCAGGATCTTTTCTTTTTGAAATACCACCGCCAGATCAATCTGGCGGGTATTAATCATTCGTTCCAGGTTACCAGAGAGGCTTTCCACCACATGCAGGCGGACATCACTATAGCTTTCCCGCATGGCGTTGATGAAAGGCATCCCAAGAACGGAAGCAGTACTGGGGGCCATGCCGACGCTGACGTGCCCGGAAAGTCTGGCCTCCCGTGCGGCGAGGATCGCATCGTCTGCGTGACGGAGCGCCAGCTGTGCCTGGGCGTAAAATGCCAGTCCAGCGCTGGTGGGCGTCACGCCACGCGAGGTACGTTGCAGCAGACGTATGGCGAGTTCGTTTTCCAGGCGGGTCATTTGCTGGCTGAGCGCCGAAACACCGATACTGAGGTCGAGCGCCGCGCTACCCATGCTGCCGGTTTCTACAATGCGCACAAAATAACGTAGCTGGCGAAGTTCCATTTCGACTCTCCGGAAGGGACAATTGATTTTTACATTAAAGCAACACAAGAGTGGAGGGAAGGGGAAACGCGCTGATAACGCGCATAAAAAAAGCCAACCGGATGGTTGGCTTTTCAGAGAGCATTACATTACTTGCCGTCGTGCGCGTGCTCATCTTCGCGGCAATCGCCTTCAGCGCAGTGACCGTACAGATAGAGGCTATGGTTAGTTAAACGAATGCCATGTTTAGCCGCAATCTCACGTTGACGCGCTTCGATGGAGTCATCGCTGAACTCGACCACTTTGCCGCAGTCAAGGCAAATCAGGTGATCGTGATGATGCTGTTGAGTCAGTTCGAAGACGGATTTACCACCTTCAAAATTATGGCGGGTCACGATACCGGCATCATCAAACTGGTTCAGCACGCGATACACGGTCGCCAGACCAATTTCTTCACCCATGTCGATCAGGCGTTTGTATAAGTCTTCCGCACTGACGTGATGGTTATCCGGTTCCTGAAGAACTTCCAGAATCTTTAAACGAGGAAGCGTTACTTTCAGGCCAGCCTTCTTTAATGCGGTATTGTTGTCAGTCATGCGGAATCTGTCCTGTAGCTAAACGGTTCACTTCATTAACAGAAGTGACAGAAATTGCACTTGAGATAATGCGTATCATTATAGAACTGCCATGCCTAAATGAAAACTGCAAGTCTCTGGCAAATATTGTTAATCAAAACGTGGTATCACCAACAAACACACTGTGCAATACCCGATTGGCATCCAGCCATTGTACAGGGTCAGGCGAAAAAGTTACAAATTTGTAGCAATTATTTTGATTGGTTCTATCTATTGATGCGGCGCAGATGAATATCTACGCCGCACGAAATCAGGCATTGATGATTTCGTCGAGGTGCAGCTCTTCAGAGATCTGCTTAACCCATTTTTCTACGCGTTCAGCGGTCAGTTCCGGCTGGCGATCTTCATCGATAGCCAGACCGACAAAGTGGTCGTCATCTGCCAGACCTTTAGACGCTTCAAAATGGTAACCCGCCGTTGGCCAGTGGCCGACGATGGTGGCGCCGCGCGGCTCAATGATGTCACGGATGGTGCCTAACGCATCACAGAAATATTCTGCGTAATCTTCCTGGTCGCCACAGCCGAACAATGCCACCAGTTTACCGTTAAAATCAATGTCTTCGAGAGTAGGGAAGAAGTCGTCCCAGTCGCACTGCGCTTCACCGTAGTACCAGGTTGGGATGCCGAGCAGCAGAATGTCATACCCTTCCAGGTCTTCTTTGCTGCTTTTTGCAATGTCATGTACATCGGCAACGTCTTTACCAAGCTGTTTTTGAATCATTTTTGCGATATTTTCGGTATTACCGGTGTCGCTGCCGAAAAAGATGCCAGTGATTGCCATGAGTAAAATAACCTCTTGAAACTTATTGAAATGGTGGTGGCGCATTGCCCACGGATAAGGGCAATCATAGCAGAACAGTCAGGCATGCGGAAACAGCAAACACGCAGGACTGCACTCTGTGCTACACGATTTATGATTTAGAGCAGAAATTCAGACTAAGCCTGACCGCGCAATGCGGTGAGTTGGTTCATCAGCATCTCTTCGATGAGTTCACTGCGACTCATGTTGCGTGCCTCGGCCAGCTCGTTCAGAGCGTCAACGGCATCGGCGTTCAGTTTCAGTTCGACACGCTTAAGCCCGCGAACTTTGTCGCGTTTAAGCTGATTACGTTTGTTAATACGTAACTGTTCATCACGCGAGAGCGGATTAGTTTTGGGTCGTCCCGGGCGACGCTCCTGCGCGAACAGATCTAATGTCGTACGGTCCGTTTGTTCTTTGGCCATGATCTTGGTGACTTCGGGGAAACAATCAGCCAGGCGTCCGCCCGGATGGATAGCGCGCCATAATACATCAGCAGGGGAGGCGCGCCAACGCCCACGCGCGTAATCACGCGCGGACGCTGAGTTTTTAATCAGTTAACCTGCTCGCTCAGATAACGACGGATGGCGCGCAGCACCGCATCGGGTTTTTCCGCATGTACCCAATGGCCTGCGCCGGCAATAACGTGTGCGCGGGCCTGCGGGAATTGCGCCAGCAGCTGTTCGCGATACGCTTCGGTCACATAAGGTGAATTACCGCCGGGGATAAACAGCGCCGGGTGTTCCCACGCCGGAATGGTCTCCCAACCGACGATATGCGGATATTGATCCCACAATACGGGAACGTTAAAGCGCCACTCGCCGTCAACAAAGGATTTCAGCAGAAACTGGATCACGCCTTCTTCTTGCAGGTGCTGACGCATAACGCTCGCCGCCTGCTGGCGCGAAGAGGATTGCGCGTCGGTGACTGCGTTAATGGCAGCAAAAATCTCATCGTGGCGGCGAACATGGTAGTCAACGGGAGCAATGTCGATGGCGACCAGCCGTTCGACACGTTCAGGAGCCAGCGCAGTCAGCGCCATAACGGCTTTACCGCCCATCGAGTGGCCAATAAAGATCGCTTTTTCAATCTGCCTGGCGTCCAGCGTATCCAGCAGATCTTGCGCCATGGCCGGATAATTCATCTCAGGTGAACGAGGGGAGAGACCATGATTTCGCATATCAACCTGGATGATGTCGTGATCGGCCACGAGATCGCGTGCCAGGATCCCGAGGTTATCCAGACTGCCAAACAGGCCGTGAACCAGGACGATGGGAGAATTATTGTGCGGGTTTTGCGCAGATTGCGCTCGGATATTCAATTTCATGGCAAAGTTCTTTTTTTCACACTGACGGGTTAGGGTATCATGTTGACCATTCTGCCACATGGCTGCAACAACTACGGTTACTCCGAGTTTTGCTGGTCACCAGGCTTGACGCTATCCGCTGTTAGGATTTGCCTTTACACTACAGCGTGTAAAGTCCTGACAACTTGTATTCAGCCAAACATTGCACTGGATTAAGATGAAAACGATTGAAGTTGATGATGAACTCTATAGCTATATTGCCAGCCACACCAAGCATATTGGCGAGAGCGCATCCGACATTTTACGGCGTATGTTGAAGTTTTCCGCCGCATCACAGCCTGTCACTCCGGTAGTAAAAGAAGTCCGCGCGGTACAACCTGTCGTGGAAGCCAAGCCGGTCAACCCTACGAAAGACAAAGTGCGCGCCATGCGTGAACTGCTGCTTTCCGATGAATATGCGGAACAGAAAAAAGCAGTGAATCGATTTATGCTGGTGCTGTCTACACTTTACTCACTGGATAACAACGCGTTCGCCGAAGCAACGGAATCGTTGCACGGACGTACGCGCGTTTATTTTGCAGCGGATGAACAGACGTTGCTGAAAAATGGTAATCAAACCAAACCGAAACACGTGCCAGGCACGCCATATTGGGTGATCACCAATACCAATACCGGCCGTAAATGCAGCATGGTTGAACACATCATGCAGTCAATGCAATTCCCCGCGGAGTTGATTGAAAAGGTTTGCGGAACAATTTAATCCTTGCATTAGAAGGACCAGGCAATGGCAATCCACAACCGTGCAGGTCAACCTGCGCAACAGAGTGATTTGATTAACGTCGCCCAACTGACGGCACAGTACTATGTACTGAAACCAACAGCAGGGAACGCTGAGCACGCCGTTAAGTTCGGTACGTCCGGACATCGCGGTAGTGCGGGTCGTCATAGTTTTAATGAGCCGCATATTCTGGCTATCGCTCAGGCGATTGCCGAAGAACGTGCGAAAAACGGGATTACAGGCCCGTGCTATGTGGGCAAGGATACCCACGCGTTGTCTGAACCGGCTTTCATCTCTGTGCTGGAAGTGCTGGCAGCGAACGGTGTTGATGTCATTGTGCAGGAAAACAACGGCTTTACGCCCACCCCTGCCGTGTCGAATGCTATCCTGGTCCACAATAAAAAAGGCGGTCCGCTGGCTGACGGCATTGTGATCACGCCGTCCCATAACCCACCAGAAGACGGCGGAATTAAATACAACCCGCCAAACGGTGGCCCGGCAGATACCAACGTCACCAAAGTCGTAGAAGACAGGGCTAATGCACTGTTGGCTGATGGTCTGAAAGGCGTGAAGCGTATTCCGCTGGATGCCGCGCTGGCGTCCGGTCATGTTAAAGAACAAGACCTGGTTCAACCCTTCGTGGAAGGGCTGGCAGATATCGTCGATATGGCGGCAATCCAGAAAGCGGGTCTGACGCTGGGCGTTGATCCACTGGGTGGTTCCGGTATCGAATACTGGAAACGTATCGCTCAGCACTACAACCTGAATCTGACCCTCGTTAACGATCAGGTCGACCAGACTTTCCGCTTTATGCATCTCGATAAAGACGGCGCCATTCGTATGGACTGTTCCTCCGAGTGCGCGATGGCCGGTCTGCTGGCGCTGCGTGACAAATTCGATTTGGCATTTGCCAATGACCCGGACTATGACCGCCACGGTATCGTAACACCGGCTGGACTGATGAATCCGAACCACTATCTGGCGGTAGCGATCAACTACCTGTTCCAGCATCGTCCGCAGTGGGGCAAAGATGTTGCCGTCGGTAAGACGCTGGTGTCATCGGCGATGATTGACCGTGTAGTGAATGAGTTAGGGCGTAAACTGGTTGAAGTGCCGGTTGGCTTTAAATGGTTTGTTGACGGTCTGTTTGACGGCAGTTTTGGCTTTGGTGGGGAAGAGAGCGCGGGGGCATCTTTCCTGCGTTTCGACGGTACACCGTGGTCAACCGACAAAGATGGCATCATCATGTGCCTGCTGGCGGCAGAAATTACCGCAGTGACCGGTAAGAACCCGCAGGAGCACTACAACGAACTGGCTGCTCGCTTTGGCGCACCGAGCTACAACCGAATTCAGGCTGGGGCCACCTCCGCGCAGAAAGCGGCGTTGTCTAAGCTCTCTCCGGAAATGGTGAGCGCCAGCACGCTGGCGGGCGACCCGATCACTGCGCGTCTGACGGCGGCACCGGGCAACGGCGCATCGATTGGCGGCCTGAAGGTGATGACCGATAACGGCTGGTTTGCTGCGCGTCCTTCTGGTACCGAAGATGCTTACAAGATCTACTGCGAAAGCTTCCTCGGTGAGGAACACCGCAAGCAGATCGAGAAAGAAGCGGTCGAGATTGTCAGCGAAGTGTTGAAAAACGCATAAATCACCTGCCGGATAAGACGCTAGCGTCGTCATCCGGTATGAATGATGAAAAAGCCGGATAGCGTATCAGCTGATCCGGCTTTTTTATTCAGTGCATATTCACGGCATAAACCGATAACCAATCCCGGTTTCGGTCAGAAAATGACGCGGGCGGGCCGGGTCCAGTTCCAGCTTCTGGCGCAGGTGTCCCATATAAATACGCAGATAGTGACTGTGTTCGACGGCGTTTGGTCCCCAAACCTGATTCAATAACTGACGTTGCGTCAGCACCTTCCCGGCGTTATTCAGCAGTACCGCTAACAGGCGAAACTCAATCGGCGTCAAATGAATTTCTTCGTCACCCCGGTGTACGAGGCGGGCGGCGATATCCACTTTAACATTAGAAAAATGCACGACCGGTTCGGGAGACGTCCCGCTGGCGTGGCGACGCAATGCCACACGCAATCGCGCCTGCAGCTCGCCAATACCAAAAGGTTTGCTGAGATAGTCATCGGCTCCGGCATCCAGCGCGGCGATTTTATCGCTTTCCTCACTGCGGGCTGAAAGCACAATCACCGGGATCGCGCTCCATTGACGCAGGTCGCGAATAAAATCAATGCCGTCGCCATCCGGCAGGCCGAGATCGAGAATGATGAGATCGGGTTTTCGCGTGGCGGCTTCCAGCAGACCACGTTGCAGCGTTTCCGCTTCAAATACACGTAGCCCATCGGCCTCCAGCGCGGTGCGTAGAAAGCGGCGAATGGCCTGTTCATCTTCAACAATCAGTACGTTCGTCACATATCCTCATGAAAATCTTCAAGTTCAGGGGGAATTTCCTGGGGCAGTGTAACACGAAAACATGCTCCTCCCTGCGCGCGATTGTGGACAGAAATAGTCCCGCCATGCACGTCTACAATGGCCTGACAAATTGCCACCCCCAGCCCAACGCCTGGCACCGATGACTCTTTATTTCCCCGAGAAAATTTGTCAAAAACGCGCTGTTCCATACCCGATGGAACACCCGGCCCATTATCCCAGACGTCCAGTTGCAGGTGTTCGCCATCAACGCTGGCATCAATACCGATCTGCGCCTGTGGGCCCGCGTATTTGACGGCATTTTCCAGCAGATTAATCAGCACCCGTTCAAAGAGCGGGCCATCGACGTGAATCAATGTCAACGGTTCTGGTAACGACAGATTTATCGGGGCAGAGAGACCTGGCTCCAGCATCTGCAGGGCGCTGCCGACCACCTCTTCCAGCGTTAACCACTCCTTCTTAAGATTAAAGCCGCCAGACTGAATTCGCGCCATATCCAGCAGGTTATTCACCAGTCGGGTCGTGTTCAGGACGTGCTGGCGAATTTCGCTGGCCTGACGTGCGTGCGGCGATCCTTCGCTTGCCAGATCCAGCGTTAAGATTTCTGCCTGGCCGAACAACACCGTCAATGGCGTGCGCAAATCGTGGGACAGAGCAGCGAGCAGGGCGTTGCGAATACTTTCGCGCTCGCTGGCAAATCGGGCCTGCTCTTCGCTGGCGGTTAGCGTCAGGCGTTCCAGCGCACTGGCGACCAGTAAAGTGAAGGTTTCCAGCAGGCGTTGCTGTTCGGGGATCATCAACTGGCGTAAATTTCCTGGTTCCACGACCAGCAGCCCATGCGTTTTGTCGGCGCTTTTTAACGGTAAAATTTGATACGGCACGCCGGGTAAGGTGTCAGTGCCTGCGCCGGCGGGTTGCCCTTTATCAAAGCTCCATTGGGCAATAGCGTCATCCCAAGGCGTCATGCCCTGTTGATGGGTGAGAGGGGCCAGCTTACCGTTCTCGCCGGGCAGTAAAACCTGGCTGCGGGCCTGGAACGTTGAAGCGATAAACTGTTCGCTGGTGGCGGCGATATCCTGTTGGCTGCGCCCTACAGCCAGTGCTTTCGACATCTCATACAAATGACGCGTACGCTGTTCACGATAACGTGCAACCCGGGCCTGATAACGCACCCCGGCGGTCAGATTACCGATAACCAGACCTACCGTTAGCATCACGGCAAAGGTAAGCAGGTACTGGACGTCGGAAACGGCAAGCGTGCCGCGTGGCGCAATAAAGAAGAGATCAAAGCTGGCGACGTTGATAAACGTCGCCACCACCGATGGCCAGCGCCCGTAGAACAGGGCGATCACCACCACGCCCAGTAGATAGAGCATCACTAGGTTGGCTGCGTCAAATGCAACCAACCACTGCATGGCAATCAATGTCGTAACAGCACACAATGCAGCAGCGACCACACAACCCCGGATTTGTACCCGCCATTTATCCTTAAAGGTGCGGTTATCTGCGGTTTGCAGCACAGGGCGTGCAGGGGGCTCATCGAGGGCTACAATCATCAGATCGAGATCCGGTGCGCGATGGGCCAGCTTGTCAGCAAAGGAGTCGCTGCGCCACCAGCGACGTGTAGTTGGACGCCCGAGGACAATTTTCCCCAGATTATGCTCACGGGCATAGCGGATCACCGCTTTATCTTCGGCAGGGTCGGAGAGAGTGGCCGTTTCAGCCCCCAGTTCCTGTGCCAGTCGCAGCGCGCTTAAGATTGCCCGCCGCCGTTTTTCGGGTAGCCGGTGTAGCGCAGGTGTTTCAACATATACCGCATGCCAGACGCTACCCAGACGCGCCGCCAGGCGTGCAGCCGCTCGCACCAGTTTCTCGCTGCCGGTGTTGTGTCCAATACACAGTAAAATGGCATCGCGAGTATGCCAGACTTTTTCTTCTCCCGGACGCCCCCGCCAGGCACGCATCTGATCGTCCACCCGATCGGCGGTGCGTCGCAGCGCCAGTTCGCGCAGCGCTATCAAATTACCTTTGCGGAAGAAATGCTCGATTGCACGCTCTGCCTGACCGGCAATATAGACCTTGCCTTCGTTCAGGCGCTGACGCAAATCGTCGGGAGGGAGATCGACCAGTACCACGTCGTCAGCGGCATCGAAAAAAGGATCGGGGACGGTTTCGCGAACCTGAATACCGGTGACGCCGCTGACCACATCATTCAGGCTTTCCAGGTGCTGAACGTTAACGGTGGTAAAAACATCAATCCCGGCTTCCAGCAGTTCTTCAATATCCTGCCAGCGGCGGGGGTGGCGTGAGCCTGGCGCATTGCTGTGCGCCAGTTCGTCCATCAAAATCAGCGCCGGGCGGCGGGCGAGGGCGGCATCAAGATCGAACTCGCTGATATGCCGCCCACGGTGTGCCTGACGTTTCAACGGCAGCACGGTGAGACCGTCAAGCAGTGCGGCGGTCTCCTTGCGCCCGTGGGTTTCCACCACGCCAATCAGCACATCCAACCCCTGCGACCGCAGTCGCTGGGCCTCCGCCAGCATGGCCCAGGTTTTCCCCACGCCCGCACAGGCGCCGAAGAAAATTTTCAGTTTTCCCCGGTGCGGCGCCGTGGTCTGCTCCAGCAGGCGATCGGGGTTAGGACGTAGGGGTTCGCTATGCATGTCCTTTTTCTCAGTGCTTATCCAGCGCTAAATTAAGTTCTACCAGGTTAACTACCGGCTGGCCGATAAAACTGACCAGTGGCTTTTGCGTGTATTGTGCAACCAGGCGCGTGACTTCTTCAACGCTGAGGTTGCGGGCTTGCGCCACGCGCGGGATTTGCCAGGCCACCGCAGCTGGCGTCAGGTTGTTATCCAGCCCGCTGGCGGAAGCTGTTACCAGTTCAACCGGAACGGTAGGATTTGCCTGCGGGTTGGCGGCACGCAGCGCGGCAATCCGGCTTTGCAGCTGTTTATCCAGTTCCGGGTTGCTGGCTGCCAGATTACTGCCGCCTGAAGCCATTGGATTATAGGGCATTTCCGCTGTGGCTGAGGGGCGTCCATGAAAATAACCCGCGGCGGTAAAATTTTGCCCGATCAGTGCAGAACCGCGAATTATCTGACCCTCACGCAGAAGCGACCCGTTAGCCTGGTGGGGGAACCACCACTGCCCCAGCGCGGTGGTCAGCAGCGGATAAACACCGCCGGTGATAAGCATCAGGAAAAGCAATGTTGATAATGCAGGACGTAATCCACTCATCTGAAACCTCACACCAGACCCAGCAGGGTCAGTAGTAAATCAATTACTTTGATACCGATAAACGGCACAACCAGGCCACCCAGGCCGTAGATCCACAGATTGCGGCGCAGCATCGCGGAAGCGGATAACGGCTTATAGCTCACGCCTTTCAGCGCCAGTGGGATCAGGAAGACGATGACCAGCGCATTGAAGATGACGGCGCTGAGGATCGCCGAATCCGGCGAATGCAGTCGCATGACGTTCAGTGCGTTAAGCTGCGGGTAAGTTGCGGCGAACGCAGCCGGGATGATGGCGAAATATTTCGCAACGTCGTTGGCGATACTAAAGGTGGTCAGCGACCCACGCGTCATCAGCATCTGTTTACCAATGTGCACCACTTCAATCAGTTTGGTGGGGTTGGAGTCGAGATCCACCATATTGCCCGCTTCTTTCGCTGCCTGGGTTCCGGAGTTCATGGCAACGGCAACATCGGCCTGCGCAAGGGCTGGAGCGTCGTTAGTTCCGTCTCCGGTCATCGCCACCAGACGACCTTCTGCCTGATACTGACGAATTAGCGCCAGCTTGGCTTCCGGTGTGGCTTCGGCTAAGAAGTCATCCACACCGGCCTCTGCGGCGATTGCTGCAGCAGTCAGGCGGTTATCGCCGGTGATCATCACTGTTTTGATGCCCATTTTGCGCAGTTGGGCAAACCGTTCTTTAATCCCACCTTTTACGATATCTTTCAGGGCAATCACACCCAGTACGTGGGAGCCTTCGGCCACCACCAGCGGCGTTGCGCCAAGGCGAGCAACGTTTTCGACCTTCTGCTCCACATCGGCAGGGAAGTGGCCGCCGTTAGCTTCGACGTGACGACGAATGGCATCAACCGAGCCTTTGCGGATCATCCGGTTGTCGATGTTGATACCGCTCATCCGACTCTGCGCGGTAAACGGCACAAAGGTGGCATGGAGCGACTGTACGTCACGAATACGCAGGTTAAAGCGCTGTTTAGCCAGGACAACGATGCTGCGACCTTCCGGTGTTTCATCGGCCAGTGATGAAAGCTGCGCGGCATCGGCCAGCGTTTTTTCGTCCACGCCCTGGGCGGGCAGAAAATCAGAAGCCTGACGGTTACCCAGCGTGATGGTGCCGGTTTTATCCAACAGCAGTACGTCCACATCACCAGCCGCTTCTACCGCACGTCCGCTGGTGGCGATAACGTTCGCACCCAGCATGCGGCTCATCCCGGCGACGCCAATCGCGGAGAGCAGCCCACCGATCGTGGTGGGGATCAGACAGACCAGCAGCGCAACCAATACCGTGATGCTGACTGCACTGCCGCCCCAGGCAGAGAACGGCCACAACGTGGCGGTTGCCAGCAGAAAGACGATAGTCAGGGCAATCAGCAGGATCGTCAGCGCGATTTCATTGGGCGTTTTACGCCGCTGTGCGCCTTCAACCATGGCAATCATTCGGTCGAGGAATGTTTCTCCGGGGTTGACGCTACACGCGATCACCAGCCAGTCCGAGAGAATGCGTGTCCCGCCAGTGACGGAGGCAAAATCGCCGCCGGATTCACGGATTACAGGCGCGGACTCACCGGTAATGGCGCTTTCATCCACCGAGGCGCCGCCTTCGATAACTTCGCCGTCACACGGGATAATATCGCCAGCTTCCACCAGCACGATATCCCCTTTACGTAACTCTTCGGCTGGCACGTGATCCATTTGCGCACCATATTTCGGTTCACGAAGTTTGCGGGCAAAGGCGGTTTTTTTAACCCCTTTCAGGCTGTTGGCCTGCGCTTTACTACGCCCTTCAGCCAGCGCTTCTGCAAAGTTAGCGAACAGAACAGTCACCCACAGCCAGAGGCTTATCGCGCCGGTAAACAGTGGATTACCTGACATATGGCCTGTCGCCATCGCCACCGTTAACAGGGTGGTCAGCAGGCTGCCCAGCCAGACGATAAACATCACCGGGTTACGCCACTGAGTATGTGGACTTAATTTTTTCACGGCGTCCATCAGCGCTTGTGCGACCAGAGAAGGTTCGAACAGCGCCAGTTGCTTGCGACTCATAGTCATGTGCTCCGCATCACTCAACGTAAAGAGAGGTATTCTGCTACCGGGCCAAGCGCCAGTGCAGGAACAAAGGTGAGGGCGCCAACCAGCAACACGGTACCGATCAACAACCCAACAAACAGCGCACCGTGGGTAGGTAGCGTGCCGGGACTTGCTGGCTGGCTCTTTTTACCAACAAGTGAACCGGCAATCGCCATCACCGGGATAATGACGCCGAAGCGGCCGAAGAACATGCATAAGGCCAGCAGGCAGTTCCAGAACGGGCTGTTGGCGCTTAACCCGGCGAAGGCGCTACCGTTGTTGTTCGAGGCGGACGACACGGCATACAGCACTTCGCTAAAACCATGCGGCCCGGGATTGAGCATGGCGCTACGCCCAGCATCGCTCATCATGGCTATCGCTGTCCCAAGCAGAACCAGCGCAGGGGTAACCAGAATCGCCAGCGCGGTCATTTTCATTTCGCGGACATCGATTTTTTTACCCAGATATTCCGGCGTGCGACCAATCATCAGTCCGGCAATAAAGACCGCCAGCAGCACGAACAACAGCATGCCGTACAACCCAGACCCCACACCGCCGAACACCACTTCGCCAATCTGCATTAACCACATCGGTACCATGCCGCCCAGCGCAGTGAAGGAGTCGTGCATAGCAATGACTGCGCCACAGGATGCGGCTGTCGTGACGACTGCAAACAGACTACTGACCAGCACGCCAAAGCGGCTCTCTTTACCTTCCATGTTGATATTGCTGTCTGCGCCAAACGCCATCAGATGCGGGTTACCCTGCACTTCGGCCCACATTACAACCGCCACGCAAACAACAAAAATAAGCGACATAGTCCACAGCAGGGTGCGTCCCTGTCGGCGATCGCCCACGACGTCGCCGAAGGCGAAACACAGCGCCGTGGGAATTAAGAAGATTGCCAGCATCTGGACCAGGTTGGTCAGTGCGGTTGGGTTTTCAAACGGATGTGAGGAGTTGGCATTAAAAAAGCCGCCGCCGTTGGTACCGAGCATCTTAATGGCCTCTTGTGAGGCGACAGGTCCCATCGGTAGCAGTTGTTTTGTCCCTTCGAGCGTGGTGATCGCCTGATAAGGCAGCAGGTTTTGCAGCGCACCTTGTTGGATGAAAAACAGCGCGATGAGCAGAGAAATCGGCAGCAATATCCACAGCGTAATGCGAACCAGATCCACCCAGGCGTTGCCCAGCGTGTTCATGCTCTGGCGCGTAAAGGCGCGAGCCAGGGCAAAGATCACCGCAATACCGGTCGCCGCAGACAGGAAATTCTGCACGGTCAGGCCGGCCATCTGGCTGAAGTAGCTTAAAGTGGTTTCACCCGCATAGGACTGCCAGTTGGTGTTGGTCACAAAACTAACAGCGGTATTGAGCGCGAGATCCCACGATAGCCCCGGTAACTGTTGCGGATTCAGCGGCAGCAGGTTTTGCGCCATTAACATCGCAAACAGTATCAGCAGGCCGAGGATATTAAGTGCGAGGATCGCCAGCAAATAGTGCAGCCAGGTCATTTCCTGCTGCGAAATACCCAGCCCACGCCACAGCACACGCTCAACGCCGGCAAGGCCGGGTAAGGATGTGTTGTTGATAAGACGCGCCAGCCCAAAGCCCAGCGGCCTGGCGAGAACAAACAGCACCAGCAGGAAACTGGCGATGAGTAAAAATCCTTGCGCTGCCATCAGAACGCCTCCGCATTAATCAAGGCATACACCAGATAACCCAGTAACAAAAAGACCAGCACAATGCCGGTTATCACGCCTGCACTCACAGTGCACCTCCAGTGGCATAAATGTGATAACCAGAGCGTAGGTTTTTGGTTGCAAAGATTTCGCAAAAATCTGCGGGCGGGGTGTAAAAAAAGTATAAAAATGGCAAAGACCATTATTTAACTAATGATTAGTATTAATTTAACCTTTGTGTAACTTAATTACGAATTTACGTTAAACGGAGCATCAATAGATAAAAATAAGTGGTCGGATGAGTAGCAAAATTACACAAAAGGCGGTATTATTTTCATCAGTTAACCAAGTTTATTTTCCGGTGCGATTCACCGAACAGATATATGGGAGAGGATTATGGACTTTTATAAAGAATATCCAGCACACATTGTTTTCTTGCGCCGTACCTTTGCCGTACTGGCTGGTGTTCTGGCGCTGCCGGTCATGCTGTTCTGGAAAGACCGTGCCCGTTTTTACAGCTACCTGCATCGCGTCTGGTCGAAAACCAGTGATAAGCCGGTGTGGATGGAGCAGGCTGAAAAAGCCACCTGCGATTTCTACTAAGTTACCGCCCAGGCTCAAAAAAACCGCCAACAGCAATGTGGCGGTTTTTTTATACGTCGCAGTCTACACTTACCTGTGTAACGGATAAGGAGTGGCGATGAGCAAGAGAGTTCCTGTTGGTGTCCGCGCCTGTCTGACCACAGAAGCGAACGATAAATTTCTGTTCGACGAGAATACGCTGGTACGTATTTATGCCTTGCATGAATTGCACCGACTGCGCCAGAGCGGATTATCACGTGGCGCATTGATTGATTTTCACACCCGTTACAAGCTGGTGTTATTGGCACACTCCCAACCGGAGTATCGTGAGCTCGGCCCTTTTGTTGCCGCAATCCACGAATGGGCAAGCCTCGATGCTTTTTATACGGAGTACCGTTTACGGTTGATTCATCTGTTGTTTAATAACGCGACCCGACGCAACCATACCAATGTCCTGATGCATGTGCAGGGCTATTTCCGTAACCAGCTCAATCTTCGTCAACGTCAGGAACTGACCTCAATAATCGATAACTATCGACGTGAGATGCAGCCGCTGCTTGCGCCATTGATGCTCCTCCAACACTATATGACGGAGCACCCGAACAGCTGGTTGTCCGGGCAACGTTACTTTGAACTCTGGCCTGCGATTCTGCGTTTACACGGCAAAGCTTAATTTTTATTTGGGAGTTTTATGACCACTCATCTGGTCTGGTTTCGGCGAGATTTACGTTTGCATGACAATCTTGCGCTGGCAGCGGCATGTCGGGATCGTTCGGCACGGGTATTGGCGTTATATATTGCCACGCCCGCACAGTGGAAAGCGCATGATATGTCACCGCGTCAGGCGGCGTTTGTCGGCAAGCAGTTGAATGCGCTGCAAACGGCGCTGGCAGAAAAAGGCATCCCGCTGCTGGTTTATGACGTCGGGGATTTCACAGCCAGCGTAGAGATAGTCAAAAATGTCTGCGCACTGCATGACGTTAGCCGACTGTTTTATAACTATCAGTACGAAATCAACGAACGCCAGCGCGATGCTCAGGTTGAAAAATCATTATCGCAGGTGGTCTGTGAGGGTTTTGACGATAGCGTAATCCTGGCACCGGGCGCGGTAATGACCGGGAATCATGAGATGTATAAAGTCTTTACACCGTTTAAAAATGCCTGGCTGAAGCGGTTAAAAGACAGTATCCCGGAGTGTGTTGCGGCACCAAAAGCCCGCGAAAGCGGCGCAATTCCCCCCCCATCAACGCCAATTACGCTCAATTATCCACAGCAGGATTTTGATGTGGCGCTTTTCCCGGTAGAAGAAAAATCGGTTATCGCGCAATTACGTCAGTTTTGCCAGCAGGGCGCGGCAGAATATGAGCAACAACGTGATTTCCCGGCAAATGAAGGCACCAGCCGGTTGTCGGCAAGCCTTGCCACCGGTGGGTTATCACCGCGCCAGTGTCTGCACCGTTTGTTAGTCGAGCAACCGCAGGCGCTAGAGGGAGGCGCCGGGAGCGTTTGGCTAAACGAGCTCATCTGGCGCGAATTTTACCGCCATCTACTGACGTACTATCCCGCACTGTGTCGGCATCAGCCCTTTATTCGCTGGACTGATCGTGTGCAATGGCAAAATAGCGTGACGCATCTTCAGGCATGGCAGACGGGAAATACAGGGTATCCAATCGTAGATGCGGCGATGCGCCAGCTTAACGGCACAGGGTGGATGCATAATCGTTTACGCATGATCGCGGCTAGCTTTTTGGTGAAAGACCTGCTGATCGACTGGCGAAAAGGCGAGCAGTATTTTATGTCACAACTGATCGACGGTGATCTGGCGGCGAATAATGGTGGCTGGCAGTGGGCTGCTTCTACCGGAACGGATGCTGCGCCGTATTTCCGTATTTTTAACCCCACCACGCAGGGGGAGAAATTCGACCGTGACGGTGATTTTATCCGCCAATGGGTACCGGAATTACGCGATGTACCGGGAAAAGCCATTCACGAACCGTGGCAGTGGGCGGAGAAAATGCAGGTGACACTCAACTATCCTCGTCCGATTGTCGATCATAAGCAGGCAAGGTTAGCCACGCTGGCAGCCTATGAGGCAGCACGTCATTCGTAATCGCCGGATCACAACAGGCCCGAGACATATGACATCGTCGGGCCCGTAAACTCAGGACTCTATCGCGAGCGGACGATTTTTGAATTTGAGTGATTGATATAACCAAATCATCAGCACCAACGCCACACAGGCCAGCGCGCCCCAGGTAATTTCGCTAAAGACATCAATATAGGCGTTGATGGAATAGTTGATAGCACCGGAAGCATCAAACGCGCCCTGTGATGTCTGGTCGGCAATCACACCCGCCAGGTAGTTGGCAATGGCCCCGGAAAGCAGCATATAGATGCCGGTTAATACGCCGGTTACCCCTGGGATCTCAATGCGCGTAATTTGTGACATGGCGACAGGGTCGATAAACAGTTCGGCAAAGCCCATGACCGCCAGCCCCAATACCATCAGCGGCATGGAAGAGTGGCCGTAAGCTGCGGACCAACGGGCGCTTAAGGTCAGAATACAGAAACCCGCACTCATTAACCCCAGACCGAGAGCAAACTTACCCCAGATACGAACGGTACGATTGCCACTCACGCTTTCTTTGACCACCCAGGCCAGCACGATACCGCACAACATAACGGCGAAGGCGTTTACCGACTGAAACATGGCAGTAGGGACTGAATATCCCATCACGTCGCGATTAACAAAACGGTCGATATACAAGCTGATGGAGCTACCACCCTGCTGTGCAAAGGCCCAGAACAACAAGCTGAAGAAGGTCAGCGTGACGATAAGCCCCAGCTCTTTACGCTGTTTCTGCGTTTGCGCCTGACGGTAAATTTTTGCCAGAACAGCCAAACCAATGACGGTGGCGACAATCAGCGCGTACACGGACCACTCTTTCCAGAACAGGACGGTAATTAAAAGCGGTGCGGCGACCAGCAGAACCAGCAGCCAGGCCCAGTTCGGCAGAATGAGCGATTTGGCACACAGCACGGCTGTGTTGACGCCGGTGGTGTGAGCGAAATGACGATTCCCGCATAAGAAAATGACCAGCCCAGCCAGCATACCGATAGCGGCCAGCGCAAAGCCCATTGCCCAACTGTACTCTTCCTGCACATAGCCGCAGGCGATAGGGGCAATAATTGAACCAATGTTACCGGCGGCATAGAGCAGAGAGAACCCGCCGTCACGGCGCGGATCTTCTGGTTTATACAATTCACCCAGCAGGCAACTGATGTTGGATTTAAACAAACCGTAGCCACAGACAATAATGGCCAGAGATAAATAGAGAAACGCCGGAGCCATTTCACTGGCGCCCAGGACCAGATGTCCCACTGCCATCAAAAATGCGCCAATCATTACCGCCATGCGGTTACCGAGCACTTTATCCGCCAGGTATCCCCCGAGAATAGGCGTGACATACACCAGCGAACAGTAAGCACTGAACAGTTCATACGCGTGACTATCGTTGTACTTAAGCTGGTTAGTGAGATACAGGATCAGCAGTGCACGCATGCCATAAAAACTGAAGTATTCCCAAATTTGCAGCGCGACGACGTAATAAATCGCGCGCGGCTGAGATGCTTGTTTATTCATTATTTTCTCGAAGTAAATGCCTCACGACGGGAGGAACGTGCCGTGTGAGTGTGTTTCCTTAAAGTTGTAACTTTGATACAGATCTGATTATTTTTGCAATATGCTGTCTGATTGCATAAATATACATGAATAAAATCTCATGGTGGTAAGCAATTTACGTTTACAGGCCGCGTGATTGTTTCTTGATGTGTCAGCGAAATGGCTATCGACGAACGGAGATGAGGACGCTATTTTAACTGAAGCTGTGTTGCTGATTGGGCAGGCAGAATTTATGACAATGAGGACGATGATGAAAAACACCGAGCTGGAACAACTGATTAACGACAAGCTGAACAGCGCAGCCATAAGCGACTATGCACCGAATGGTTTGCAGGTTGAGGGCAAAGAAACGGTGCAAAAAATCGTGACCGGCGTAACCGCAAGCCAGGCATTACTGGATGAGGCTGTTCGCCTTGGGGCCGATGCGGTCATCGTTCATCATGGTTATTTCTGGAAAGGCGAATCTCCGGTTATTCGTGGCATGAAGCGCCGGCGTCTGAAAACGCTGCTGGAAAATGACATCAACCTGTATGGCTGGCATCTGCCGTTGGATGCCCACCCCGAACTGGGGAATAACGCACAGCTGGCCGCGCTCTTGGGGATCACGGTGATGGGGGAGATAGAGCCTCTGGTACCGTGGGGGGAGCTCTCTATGCCGGTTCCTGGGCTGGAACTGGCATCCTGGATTGAAGCGCGTCTGGGACGTAAACCGTTATGGTGCGGTGATACCGGGCCTGAAAACGTTCAGCGTGTTGCCTGGTGTACGGGGGGCGGTCAAAGTTTCATTGATACCGCAGCCCGCTTTGGTGTTGATGCTTTTATTACCGGGGAAGTTTCTGAACAAACCATTCACTCTGCCCGCGAGCAGGGACTGCATTTCTATGCTGCCGGTCACCATGCTACCGAACGCGGCGGTATTCGTGCATTGAGCGAATGGCTGAATGAAAATACCGATCTGGATGTGACGTTCGTCGACATCCCTAACCCAGCCTGATAAAGAGGGACGAAAGTGCAGCGAGCGCGTTGTTATCTGTTAGGTGAAACCGCGGTGGTTCTGGAGCTGGAACCGCCGATTACGCTGGCAACTCAGAAACGCATCTGGCGTCTGGCCCAGCGTCTGGCTGATGCTCCGAATGTACTTGAAGCCATTCCGGGAATGAACAATATCACGGTGATCCTGAATTCCCCGCAGACGCTGGCGCTGGATGCCATTGAACGCCTGCAACGTTGGTGGGAAGAGAGCGAGGCGATGGAGCCGGATTCGCGCTTTGTCGAAATCCCCGTTATCTATGGTGGCGAATACGGGCCCGATCTGGCCGACGTCGCCCGGCACAGTGGTTTGAGCGACAAGCAGGTCGTTGAATTGCATGCGTCAGTTGATTATGTCGTCTGGTTTTTAGGGTTTCAGCCGGGATTTCCCTATCTTGGGAGCTTACCGGAACCATTGCATACACCAAGACGAGCCGAACCGCGCTTACTTGTTCCGGCAGGGGCGGTGGGGATCGGCGGGTCACAAACCGGTATCTACCCGATTGCAACGCCCGGCGGGTGGCAACTGATAGGACGTACCGCCGTTAAGCTTTTTGATCCGCAGCGCGAGGAGCCGATCCTGTTACGGGCTGGAGATACTGTACGTTTTGTCCCGCAGAAGGAGGGCGTATGTTAAACATCATTCGTGCTGGCCTGTACACCTCCGTACAGGATGGGGGGCGTCATGGCTTTCGTCAGTCAGGGATAAGTCACTGCGGCGCGTTGGACAAACCGGCATTGAACGTCGCTAATCTGCTGGTAGGAAATGATGCGAATGCTGCTGCGCTGGAAGTCACGTTGGGTCAGCTGGTGGTGGAGTTTGACGCGGATGGTTGGTTTGCCTTGACCGGCGCGGGATGCGAAGCGCATTTGGATCGTACTCCGGTATGGAGCGGTTGGCGGTTGCCGGTTAAAGCCGGACAACGCCTGGCATTAAAACACCCGCATCATGGTATGCGCAGCTACCTGGCGGTGGCGGGCGGTATTGATGTTCCCGACGTTATGGGATCGCGCAGTACCGATTTGAAAGTTGGTATTGGCGGGTTTGAAGGACGTTTGTTACGTGATGGCGATAAGTTGGCGATTGGCGTTTCAACACGACAATTCAATGGCCCACAAGGGGTAAAACAGTTGATGTGGGGCAACCACATTCGTGCGCTGCCCGGACCTGAATATCAGGAATTTGACGAGGCATCGCAGGCATCGTTCTGGCGATCGCCGTGGCGACTGAGCCCACAGAGTAACCGTATGGGGTATCGCCTGCAGGGGCAGCCACTGACACGCGCGACAGACCGCGAGATGTTGTCACACGGTTTGCTCCCCGGCGTGGTACAGGTCCCGCATAACGGGCAGCCAATTGTACTGATGAACGATGCCCAGACCACGGGCGGATATCCGCGTATCGCCTGTATCATCGAGGCGGATATGTATCACCTTGCGCAGATCCCTCTTGGACAACCGATTCACTTTGTTCAGTGCTCGCTGGAAGAGGCGTTGAAGGCGCGTCACGATCAGCAGCGCTATCTGGAACAATTAGCATGGCGACTTAACGATGAAAATTGATTTGAATGCAGATCTCGGCGAAGGCTGTGCGAACGACGCGATGCTACTCCAACTGGTGTCATCGGCCAATATTGCCTGTGGGTTTCACGCCGGTGATGCGCAGACCATGCTCTTAAGCGTGCGCGAAGCGCTAAAAAATGGCGTGGCAATAGGCGCGCATCCGAGCTTTCCGGATCGGGAAAATTTTGGTCGTAGCGCCATGACCCTGCCTGTGGAAACGGTTTATGCGCAAACGCTGTATCAAATTGGTGCGCTGGCGACCATCACGCGCGCTGAGGGCGGCGTGATGCGTCATGTCAAACCGCACGGCATGCTTTATAACCAGGCCGCAAAAGATCCTGTGCTGGCCGATGCGATAGCCAGAGCGGTTTATGCCTGCGATCCGTCATTGATACTGGTAGGGCTGGCGGGAAGTGAGTTGATCCGTGCCGGAGAACATTATGGCCTGGTGACGCGTCAGGAGGTTTTTGCAGATCGGGGGTATCAGGCTGATGGTAGTCTGGTTCCGCGTAGTCAGCCAGGTGCACTGATCGAAGACGAAGAGCAGGCGCTGGCACAAACGTTAGAAATGGTGCAGTCCGGGAGAGTAAAAAGTCACAGTGGAACATGGGCAAGCGTAACCGCGCAGACGGTATGCATTCACGGGGATGGTGAGCACGCACTCGCTTTTGCCCGTCGTTTGCGCAGCGCCTTTAATGCCTGCAATATTCAAATTAGCGCGTAAGTTTATTCATACAAAACAATAAGATATTACACAACAACATAAAGGATTTAATTATGGGAGAGGCTATTTCTCTCTGGCCATTGACGGGGATCTCCGTCATCGTGGTCGGATTTCTTTTACGTTTTAACCCGGTATTGGTGGTTATCGTTGCCGGGATCGTCACCGGGCTGGCAGCGCATATGCCAATCGCCACTATTCTCGAAAAGCTGGGTGAAGGCTTTCTCAACACCCGCAACCTGCCGTTTATACTGCTGATTCCGCTGGCAGTCATTGGTCTGCTGGAACGTCACGGTCTGAAAGAGCGTGCCCAGGCGTGGATCGCGAAAATCCGCAGCGCCACCAGTGGTCGTCTGCTCATTGTCTATCTGTTTATTCGTGAAGCGACCGCCGCGCTGGGCTTGACCAGCCTGGGTGGGCATCCTCAGATGGTACGTCCGTTATTAGCCCCGATGGCTGAAGGGGCAGCGGAGAAAAACCACGGGGAATTGCCGGGGGCCGTGCGTTATCGCCTGCGTGCAATGTCTGCGGCGACTGACAACGTTGGTCTGTTTTTCGGTGAAGACATCTTCGTTGCCTTTGGGGCAATCATTTTCATGCACAACTTTATGCTGGAGTCCGGTGGGATCCAGACCGAGCCACTGCATATTGCTTTGTGGGGGATCCCAACGGCAATTTGCGCCTTCTTGATCCACGGTACGCGCTTGTGGCGTCTGGATAACTATCTGCAGCGTGAGGTGGCGAAAGCCAATGCGGCAGCGAAAGGAGCAGCGCAATGAATTTTCAGCAAAGCTATCTCTACTGGCTGGCGGGTGCGGTACTGTTGATTGTGGCGGTGATGTCATGGCAGGACAAAGCGAACCCACGCCGTCTGAGCACGGGGCTGTTTTGGGGACTGTATGGTGTGCTGTTCCTGCTTGGCGACTGGACGTACTCGCTGTTTGGCGACAAACGTACGGTACATATTGCGGTCGGCATTGCGGTGGTCGTCCTGGCGCTGATTGCCGGGTTTGGCGGCGTGAAGCTGGGCAGCTACCATCAGCGTACACAACAACAGCGTGAAGAAAGCGCCAGTCGACTGGGTAATCGCCTGTTTTTCCCGGCGCTGGCTATTCCGGTGGTGACCGTTATCGGTGTACTGATGTTTAATCATATTCCGGGCTTGCAGGATGCGCTGTTTGGGCCAGGGAATCACGCCACACTGGTCACGCTCTTTTCGATGACCGCAGGTTCGCTGATTGGTCTGGCAATGGCGATAAAAATGACCCATGAGCGCGTCCATCAGCCCATTCAGGAAGCCCGTCGTCTGCTGGATTCCATCGGCTGGGCGTTCATCCTGCCGCAAATTCTGGCGACGCTCGGGCTGCTGTTTACGGCTGCAGGGGTGGGCAGTGGTATATCGTATCTGACCCAGGAATACCTCGCGGTAGATAGCCGCTTTATCGCCGTGGCGGTGTACACCATCGGTATGGCGCTGTTGACGATGGTCATGGGGAACGCATTTGCTGCTTTCCCGATTGTGACCGCCGGGATCGGTATTCCAATTCTTGTGTTGCAGCATGGTGGTAATCCCGCGGTGATGGCGGCTATTGGCATGTTTTCCGGTTATTGCGGGACATTGATGACACCGATGGCGGCGAACTTTAACATTGTCCCTGCTGCGCTACTGGAGCTGCCGGACAAAAACGCGGTGATTAAGGCGCAGGTGCCAACCGGGATACTGCTGTTGCTGGTTAACGTGTTCCTGATGTATTTCCTGATGTTCCTGTAAGGAGGAAGGATGAAAACGGTCTTAATCACCGGATTTGAACCCTTTGGCGGCGAGTCAGTTAACCCTTCCTGGGAAGTGGTCTCCGGGCTTGACAATGCTATCATCGCCGGATGCCGCGTCGTTGCGCGTCAGCTACCGTGTGTGTTTGGCGAGTCTCTGGCCGTACTTAATGCCGCGATTGACGCGCTGTCACCGTCGTTGGTGCTGGCGGTGGGGCAGGCAGGAGGTCGTACCGATATTACCGTTGAGCGTGTGGCGATCAACGTGGACGATGCGCGTATCGCGGACAATCAAGGTCAACAACCGGTAGATGTGCCGATTGTCGCCGAGGGCCCGGCAGCATGGTTTAGCACGCTGCCGATCAAAGCGATGGTGATGGCGATGCGCAACGCGGGAATTCCGGCCTCGGTTTCCCAGACCGCTGGCACTTTCGTGTGTAACCACGTGATGTATGGCCTGCTGCATAAACTACGCGACGCCCCGGCAGTGAAGGGCGGTTTTATCCATATTCCTTATCTGCCACAACAGGCCGCCGCGCACCCCGGAGCGCCAAGTATGGCGAGCGAAACGGTACGCCGGGCGCTGGAAATTGCCATTGACACTGCATTGCAGGTGGACAGCGATATCGCAGTGACGGGCGGCGCAACACATTAACAAAGGACAGTATTATGCCTGAAGGCCCGGAGATCCGCCGCGCGGCGGATAACCTGGAGGCGGCAGTCAAAGGCAAACCCCTGACGGATGTCTGGTTTGCCTTTGAGCAGTTAAAACCGTATCAATCCCAACTCATCGGGCAGAGTGTTACCCAGCTTGAAACGCGGGGTAAAGCCTTGCTGACCCATTTTTCCAATGGCCTGACGCTGTACAGCCACAATCAGCTTTACGGCGTGTGGCGAGTGGTCAATACCGGCAACATTCCGCAAACCACGCGGGTGCTGCGCGTCAGGCTGCAAACAGAGGATAAAACTATCCTGCTGTATAGCGCGTCTGATATCGAGATGCTGACGCCAGAGCAGCTTACCACCCATCCGTTCCTGCAGCGGGTTGGGCCTGACGTACTGGATGTACGTTTAACGCCCGATGACGTTAAAGCACGTCTGCTTTCATCCCGTTTTCGTAATCGCCAGTTTTCCGGTCTGTTGTTGGATCAGGCATTTCTCGCGGGATTAGGTAACTATCTGCGGGTAGAAATTCTCTGGCAGGTGGGGTTGACCGGGCAACATAAAGCGTCACAGATTAGCGATGAACAGTTGGATGCACTGGCGCATGCGCTGCTTGATATTCCTCGTCTGTCCTACAACACCCGTGGGCTGGCGGATGAGAACAAGCATCACGGGGCGCTGTTTCGCTTTAAGGTTTTTCACCGGGACGGAGAAGCCTGTGAGCGCTGTGGTGGGATCATCGAGAAAACGACACTTTCCTCGCGACCGTTTTACTGGTGTCCGGGCTGCCAGCATTAGGTAGGCTGTCTTGGCGCATGCGCTGAGATAAACCGCGCCACCGCCGGACCGGTCAATAAGATACTGAACAGCCGCAGGGTTTGCATCGCCATGATTAGCGCCATATCGGCGTGGCTGCCTGCGGCAATTACCGCGACGGAATCCACGCCACCTGGGCTGGTCGCCAGATAGGCGGTGAGAAAATCGATTTGCATGTAATGCGCCAGACCCCAGGCCATAGCGGCGCAGATCGCCATCAGTGAAAAAATGGACAACAGGATCTGCGGCAAAGGGCGCAGCGCCATTAAAAAGATCTGCTTGTCAAAACCCAGGCCGATTTGCCAGCCGATGGCCATATACGCTATCGCCAGTAGCCATTCCGGCAGTTCAATTACCATCACACCACCTGCGTTCAGCAGTGCGCCCGCCAGCATAGGCAGGAGCATGACGCCAGAGGGAATACGCAGTAAGCGCCCGGCTATACCGGCAACTGCGGCCAGCAGTATGGTGCTCAACAGATTAATACTTAGCGGTGGAAACCAGACGATTTGCTGACCGACCGTTTGCGCCTGATCGCCCATGACAAATCGGGTTACCAGCGCGGCAGCGCCGACCACCAACAGTACCCGCAGATACTGCATAAAGGCAACCAGGCGGATGTCAGCGCCATAATCCTGCGCCATCGCAACCATCGCGGCTGCCCCACCAGGTGATGAACCCCACGCGCCGGTGTTCCCTGGTAGATTGCTGTAGCGAACCAGCAGCCAGCCGATTACCGCGCTGCTAATGAGGGTTACCAGCAGGATGACAATTACCATCGGCCAGTGTGCCGCAAGCGTGGTTAAAATAGATCCTGTGAGGTTTTGCGCAATCATACAGCCGAGAACGGCCTGCGCGGCAAGAAATGTGCAGCGGGGAGGGTGCAGGGAGATCCCGCGCATACTGAAAATGATACCGACGATCATCGAACCGAGCAGCAATGCGCCTGGGAGATGTATCAACAGGAAGAACAGGGAAAGAAGGAGCGATAGCAGAAACAACAGGCTCCACTGTAAAACAGGCATCCCATGCTCCTGAGTTAAATGACGGAATTCTCAGTAAATCATAGAGAAAGCGTGATGAGAATAAAATAATGTGGATCAATAAAAACAGGCCGGACTCTGGCTTCAACGCCTTGTCCGGCCTGGGAGAGTTGATTGCTGTAAGCCGGACAGGCGCTAACGCTATCCGGCAGACAATTAACGCTTAATATCAGACTTAAAATCACGCTTGTCGTAGCCGGTGTACAGCTGACGTGGACGCGCGATCTTCATGCCATCGGTGTGCATTTCGTTCCAGTGCGCAATCCAGCCAACAGTACGCGCCATGGCGAAGATAACGGTGAACATGGAGGACGGAATACCCATCGCTTTCAGGATGATGCCGGAGTAGAAGTCGACGTTCGGGTAGAGTTTCTTCTCGATGAAGTATGGGTCGTTGAGCGCAATGTGCTCAAGTTCCATGGCCACTTCCAGCAGATCATCTTTAGTGCCCAATTCTTTCAGCACTTCGTGGCAGGTTTCACGCATGACGGTAGCGCGCGGGTCATAGTTTTTATAAACACGGTGACCAAAGCCCATCAGGCGGAAGGAATCATTCTTGTCTTTCGCGCGGCGAACAAATTCCGGAATGTGTTTAACGGAGCTGATTTCTTCCAGCATTTTCAGCGCAGCTTCGTTTGCGCCGCCGTGCGCCGGTCCCCACAGGGAAGCAATACCGGCCGCGATGCAGGCAAACGGGTTAGCGCCAGAAGAACCCGCGGTACGTACGGTAGACGTTGAGGCGTTCTGTTCGTGGTCGGCGTGCAGGATCAGGATACGGTCCATGGCGCGTTCCAGAATCGGATTCACTTCGTATTTTTCGCACGGCGTGGAGAACATCATGTTCAGGAAGTTACCGGCGTAGGAGAGGTCGTTACGCGGGTATACGAACGGCTGTCCGATGGAGTATTTGTAGCACATCGCGGCCATGGTCGGCATTTTGGACAGCAGACGGAAAGCGGCGATTTCGCGGTGACGCGGATTATTCACATCCAGCGAATCGTGGTAGAACGCAGCCAGCGCCCCGGTTACACCGCACATAACGGCCATCGGGTGAGAGTCGCGGCGGAAACCGTGGAACAGACGGGTGATCTGCTCGTGGATCATGGTATGGCGAGTGACCGTGGTTTTGAACTCGTCGTACTCTTCCTGTGACGGTTTTTCACCGTATAGCAGGATATAACACACTTCCAGATAGTTGGACTCGGTCGCCAACTGGTCAATCGGGAAGCCGCGATGCAGCAAAATACCTTCGTCACCATCGATGAACGTAATTTTGGATTCGCAGGATGCGGTAGAGGTGAAACCTGGGTCAAAAGTGAACATCCCTTTTGAACCGAGACTACGAATATCAATAACATCTTGACCGAGCGTACCTTTCAGCACATCCAGTTCAATAGCAGCGTCACCATTTAGAGTGATTTTTGCTTTAGTATCAGCCATTTACGGTCTCCTTAGCGCCTTATTGCTTAAGACTGCCGGAACTCACATTTGCCTTCGTACATCAATGAACCGTTACCAGTTTGTTATTTGGCTCGCCGCTCTGCGAAAGAGGGGATGACCTGGGTACAGAGCTATGGGCGCTTGCAGGTAAAACGGTTTTTTCATGGCGAATAAACTGCAAATCAAGAACTTAGCAATCCGAATTATTAAACCTGTCTATCACTAATAACTGTCCTGACGGTATTGGTCAATACTTCCACACTGTTGCATAACTAAATCTCCGGTGAAAGAGTGACCCCATAACTTTTACGCATTATATGCTTTTTCTGGTGTCGTTTGTAACAACTTTGTTTAATGATTGTCAAATCAGATGATTAAAAATTAAAATAATGTTGTTATCGTGACCTATGTCACTGTTCGGGATAAAACCCGACAAACTATATGTAGGTTAATTGTAATGATTTTGTGAACGTCCTATACTGCCGCCAGGTCTCCGGAATACCCTGCAATCCCGAGCCAACCAGCGTTGTAACGTGTCGTTTTAGCATCTGGAAGCAGTGTTTTATATGACGCGTAGTTATAGTAAGGACGCTGTCTGACCCGCACGCAGACCGGAGGAAGGAAATCCCGTCGTCTTTCAGGCTACAGGTGTCTTCATCTTCTGTACCCGAAGTCCAAAGGGAATAATAAGAACAGCATGTGGGCGTTATTCATGATAAGAAATGTGAAAAAACAAAGACCTGTCAATCTGGATCTACAAACGATCCGGTTCCCAATCACGGCGATAGCGTCCATTCTCCATCGCGTATCCGGAGTGATCACCTTCGTGGCGGTCGGGATTCTGTTGTGGTTATTGGGTACCAGCCTTTCCTCCCCTGAAGGTTTCCTCACCGCGTCATCCATTATGAATAACTTCTTTGTGGAGTTAATTCTGTGGGGGATCTTGATTGCGCTGGCCTATCACGCCGTTATGGGCATTCGCCATCTGTTAATGGATTTTGGCTATATCGAAGAAACCCTCGAAGCAGGGACACGCTCCGCCAAAATTTGTTTCGTTATTATTGTCGTGCTTTCACTTCTCGCAGGAGTCCTCGTATGGTAAGCAACGCCTCCGCATTAGGACGCAATGGCGTACATGACTTCATTCTGGTTCGTGCTACCGCTATCGTTCTGACGTTATACATCATCTATATGGTCGGCTTCTTCGCCACCAGCGGCGAGCTGACGTTTGAAATCTGGACCGGTTTCTTCTCATCGGCATTCACCAAAGTCTTCACCCTGCTGGCACTTTTCTCCATCTTGATTCATGCCTGGATCGGCATGTGGCAGGTGTTGACCGACTACGTTAAACCTCTGGCTGTGCGCCTGATTCTGCAACTGGCTATCGTCGTTGCGCTGGTGGTTTACGTCATTTATGGATTTGTTGTGGTGTGGGGTGTGTAATGAAACTGCCAGTCAGAGAATTTGATGCTGTTGTGATTGGTGCCGGCGGCGCAGGTATGCGCGCGGCGCTGCAAATTTCCCAGAGCGGTCAGACCTGTGCGCTGCTCTCCAAAGTGTTCCCAACCCGTTCCCATACCGTATCCGCGCAGGGTGGCATCACCGTGGCGCTCGGTAATACCCATGAAGATAACTGGGAATGGCACATGTACGACACTGTCAAAGGGTCGGACTACATTGGTGACCAGGACGCTATTGAATATATGTGTAAAACAGGTCCGGAAGCGATTCTGGAGCTGGATCACATGGGGCTGCCGTTCTCTCGCCTCGATAATGGCACCATTTATCAACGTCCGTTTGGCGGCCAGTCGAAGAACTTCGGCGGTGAGCAGGCGGCACGTACCGCAGCGGCGGCAGACCGTACCGGTCATGCGCTGTTGCACACGCTGTACCAGCAGAACCTGAAAAACCACACCACCATCTTCTCCGAGTGGTATGCGCTGGATCTGGTAAAAAATGCTGATGGCGCGATTGTCGGTTGTACCGCGCTGTGTATCGAAACCGGTGAAGTGGTTTACTTCAAAGCCCGCGCCACCGTGCTGGCGACCGGCGGTGCTGGCCGTATTTATCAGTCCACTACTAATGCCCACATCAACACCGGTGACGGCGTGGGTATGGCTATCCGCGCTGGTGTGCCGGTGCAGGATATGGAAATGTGGCAGTTCCACCCAACCGGTATCGCCGGTGCAGGTGTTCTGGTAACAGAGGGTTGCCGTGGTGAAGGTGGCTACCTGCTGAACAAACACGGCGAGCGCTTTATGGAGCGTTATGCGCCGAACGCGAAAGACCTGGCGGGTCGTGACGTGGTGGCGCGTTCCATCATGATCGAAATCCGTGAAGGTCGCGGTTGCGACGGCCCATGGGGTCCGCACGCCAAGCTGAAACTCGACCACCTGGGTAAAGAAGTACTGGAATCCCGTCTGCCGGGCATTCTCGAACTGTCTCGCACCTTCGCTCATGTTGATCCGGTGAAAGAGCCGATCCCGGTTATCCCAACCTGCCACTATATGATGGGCGGTATTCCGACCAAAGTCACCGGCCAGGCGTTGACCGTAAACGAGCAGGGCGAAGATGTGGTGATCCCTGGGCTGTTCGCAGTAGGTGAAATTGCCTGCGTATCCGTTCACGGCGCCAACCGCCTGGGCGGCAACTCGCTGCTGGACCTGGTGGTGTTTGGTCGTGCGGTGGGTCTGCATCTGCAAGAATCTATCGCCGAGCAGGGTGACCTGCTGGATGCGACCGAAGATGAAATCGATGCTTCTCTGGCGCGTCTGAACCGCTGGAACGGTAACCGCAACGGTGAAGACCCGGTGGCCATTCGCAAAGCGCTGCAAGAATGTATGCAGCATAACTTCTCGGTATTCCGCGAAGGCGATGCGATGGCGAAAGGTCTGGAAGAGCTGAAAGCGATTCGCGAGCGTCTGAAAAATGCCCGTCTGGACGATACCTCCAGCGAGTTCAACACCCAGCGCGTTGAGTGCCTGGAGCTGGACAACCTGATGGAGACCGCGTACGCCACCGCAGTATCTGCAAACTTCCGTACTGAAAGCCGTGGCGCGCATAGCCGCTTCGACTTCCCGGAACGTGATGATGAAAACTGGCTGTGCCATTCCCTGTACCTGCCAGAATCGGAATCCATGACACGACGTCAGGTCAATATGGAACCGAAGCTGCGCCCGGCATTCCCGCCGAAGATTCGTACTTATTAATGCGGAGACAGGACAATGAAACTCGAGTTTTCAGTTTATCGCTATAACCCGGATGTTGACGACGCTCCGCACATGCAGGATTACACCCTGGAGGCGGAAGAAGGGCGCGACATGATGCTGCTGGATGCGTTGATGCAGCTGAAAGAAAAAGATCCATCGCTGTCGTTTCGTCGTTCATGCCGTGAAGGGGTCTGCGGCTCCGACGGTCTGAACATGAACGGTAAAAATGGACTGGCCTGTATCACACCTATTTCTGCGCTGAATCAGCCGGGCAAGAAAATTGTCATTCGCCCGCTGCCGGGCTTACCGGTTGTGCGCGATTTGGTGGTAGACATGGGGCAATTCTACGCACAGTATGAGAAGATTAAACCTTACTTGTTGAATAATGGGAAAAATCCTCCGGCTCGTGAGCATTTACAAATGCCTGAGCAGCGTGAGAAGCTCGATGGGCTGTATGAATGTATTTTGTGTGCATGCTGCTCAACGTCTTGCCCGTCATTCTGGTGGAATCCGGACAAGTTTATTGGCCCGGCAGGCCTGCTGGCCGCGTATCGCTTCTTAATTGATAGCCGCGATACCGAGACCGACAGCCGCCTGGAAGGTTTAAGTGACGCTTTCAGCGTATTCCGCTGCCATAGCATCATGAACTGCGTCAGCGTATGTCCTAAAGGGCTGAACCCGACGCGCGCCATCGGCCATATTAAGTCGATGCTGCTCAAACGTAGTGCATAAATAGTTGTTGTTGCCGGGGAAGTGATTCCCCGGTAGTGCAGGAAACCTCTAAAAACTGCCACATTGATAGCAATAATCGTAGCCTGAACAGCGACGATTATTAGACAGTTTTTAAAGGTTCCTTAGCGGACGCAGAAAACACGACAGTCCGCAACAAGTGAACCCCGGCACGCACATCAGTGTGCGTGGTAGTATCCACGGCGAAATACTCGTCATAGATCACGTTGCATGTGCGTTGGCTGCGCTTGCTCACCCCGGTCACTTACTGGATGTAAGCTCCCAGGGATTCGCAAGCTTGCCGCCTTCCTGAAACGTGATCTATTTAGAGTATTAAATAAGCAGAAAAGATGCTTAAGGGATCACGATGCAGAACAGCGCTTTGAAAGCCTGGTTGGACTCTTCTTACCTCTCTGGTTCTAACCAGAGCTGGATAGAACAGCTCTATGAAGACTTCTTAACCGACCCTGACTCGGTAGATGCTAACTGGCGTTCGACGTTCCAGCAGTTACCTGGTACCGGAGTCAAACCGGATCAACTCCACTCAAAAACACGTGATTATTTCCGTCGGCAGGCGTTGATTACCCCACGTTACTCTTCTTCTATTTCCGACCCTGATGCCAATGTGAAGCAGGTTAAAGTCCTGCAGCTCATTAACGCCTACCGTTTCCGCGGTCATCAGCATGCGAATCTCGATCCGCTGGGACTGTGGCAGCAAGAAAATGTGGCCGATCTGGATCCGTCCTTCCACGATCTGACCGATGCGGATTTCCAGGAAAGCTTTAACGTAGGTTCTTTTGCCGGCGGCAAAGACACGATGAAGCTGAGCGACCTGGTTGTCGCGCTGAAACAAACCTACTGCGGCCCGATTGGCGCCGAGTATATGCACATCACCAGCACCGAAGAAAAACGCTGGCTTCAACAGCGTATTGAGTCTGGCCGTGCCGCGTTCAGTAGTGAAGAGAAGAAACGCTTCCTCAGCGAACTGACGGCAGCGGAAGGTCTGGAACGCTACCTGGGTGCGAAGTTCCCGGGCGCAAAACGCTTCTCGCTGGAAGGTGGAGATGCGTTAATCCCAATGCTCAAAGAGATGATCCGCCACGCCGGCAACAGCGGTACCCGTGAAGTGGTGCTGGGTATGGCGCACCGTGGTCGCCTGAACGTTCTGGTTAACGTACTGGGCAAACGCCCGCAGGAACTGTTCGACGAATTTGCGGGCAAACATAAAGAACACCTCGGCACCGGTGACGTGAAGTACCACATGGGCTTCTCGTCGGATATCGAAACCGAAGGCGGTCTGGTGCACCTGGCGCTGGCGTTTAACCCGTCGCACCTGGAAATCGTTAGCCCGGTGGTTATCGGCTCCGTACGTGCACGTCTGGATCGTCTGGACGAGCCAAGCAGCAATAAAGTGCTGCCAATTACCATTCACGGTGATGCGGCGGTAACCGGGCAGGGCGTGGTTCAGGAAACCCTGAACATGTCGAAAGCGCGTGGTTATGAAGTGGGCGGTACCGTGCGTATCGTCATCAACAACCAGGTGGGCTTTACGACCTCTAACCCGCTGGATGCGCGTTCTACTCCGTACTGCACCGACATCGGTAAGATGGTTCAGGCGCCGATTTTCCACGTTAATGCGGATGACCCGGAAGCGGTCGCTTTCGTGACGCGTCTGGCGCTGGATTTCCGTAACACCTTCAAACGCGATGTGTTCATCGATCTGGTGTGCTACCGCCGTCACGGCCACAACGAAGCCGACGAGCCGAGCGCAACTCAGCCGCTGATGTATCAGAAAATCAAAAAGCATCCGACCCCGCGTAAAATCTACGCTGACAAGCTGGAAGCGGACAAAGTCGCCACGCTGGAAGATGCGACCGAAATGGTCAATCTGTATCGTGACGCACTGGATGCTGGCGAATGCGTGGTGAAAGAGTGGCGTCCAATGAACATGCACTCCTTCACCTGGTCGCCATACCTCAACCACGAGTGGGACGAAAACTACCCGAACAAGGTTGAAATGAAGCGTCTGCAGGAGCTGGCAAAACGCATCAGTACCGTGCCTGAAGCCGTTGAAATGCAGTCGCGTGTTGCCAAAATTTACGGCGACCGTCAGGCCATGGCCGCAGGCGAGAAGCTGTTCGACTGGGGTGGCGCAGAGAATCTGGCTTATGCCACGCTGGTTGACGAAGGCATTCCGGTACGTTTATCGGGTGAAGACTCCGGTCGCGGAACCTTCTTCCACCGCCACGCGGTGATTCATAACCAGGCGAACGGTTCAACCTACACGCCGCTGCAGCATGTGCATAACGGTCAGGGCACGTTCCGCGTATGGGACTCCGTGCTGTCTGAAGAAGCGGTACTGGCGTTCGAGTATGGTTATGCCACGGCAGAGCCACGCACGCTGACCATCTGGGAAGCGCAGTTCGGCGACTTTGCCAACGGTGCGCAGGTGGTTATCGACCAGTTCATCTCTTCCGGCGAGCAGAAGTGGGGCCGTATGTGCGGTCTGGTTATGCTGCTACCGCACGGCTATGAAGGTCAGGGTCCGGAGCACTCCTCTGCACGTCTGGAACGTTATCTGCAACTTTGCGCTGAGCAAAACATGCAGGTTTGCGTCCCGTCTACCCCGGCACAGGTCTACCACATGCTGCGTCGTCAGGCGCTGCGTGGGATGCGTCGTCCGCTGGTGGTGATGTCACCGAAGTCGCTGCTGCGTCATCCGCTGGCAGTGTCTACGCTGGACGAACTGGCAAATGGCACCTTCCTGCCAGCCATTGGCGAAGTCGATGAACTTGATCCGAAAGGCGTGAAGCGTGTCGTGATGTGTTCTGGTAAGGTTTATTACGACCTGCTGGAGCAACGCCGCAAGAATGGCCAAAAAGATGTTGCCATTGTGCGCATCGAACAGCTCTATCCGTTCCCGCATAAAGCGGTGCAGGAAGCGCTGAAACCGTTTGCTCATGTACATGATTTTGTCTGGTGCCAGGAAGAGCCGCTCAACCAGGGCGCATGGTACTGCAGCCAGCATCATTTCCGTGAAGTAATTCCATTTGGGTCAGCTCTGCGTTATGCAGGTCGCCCGGCCTCTGCCTCTCCGGCAGTAGGATATATGTCCGTTCACCAGAAGCAGCAACAAGATCTGGTTAATGACGCGCTGAACGTCGATTAAATAAAGGATAAATAATGAGTAGCGTAGATATTCTTGTTCCCGACCTGCCTGAATCCGTAGCGGATGCAACGGTTGCAACCTGGCACAAAAAACCGGGCGATGCAGTACGTCGTGATGAAGTACTGGTAGAAATCGAAACTGACAAAGTGGTACTGGAAGTACCGGCATCAGCGGACGGTATTCTTGATGCGGTTCTGGAAGATGAAGGGACAACCGTCACTTCTCGCCAGATCCTTGGTCGCCTGCGTGAAGGCAACAGCACCGGTAAAGAAACCAGCGCTAAGTCTGAAGAAAAAGATTCTACTCCGGCACAACGCCAGCAGGCGTCTCTTGCTGAGCAGAACAACGATGCCCTGAGTCCGGCGATCCGTCGCCTGCTGGGTGAGCATAACCTCGAAGCCAGCGCTATCAACGGCACTGGCGTCGGCGGTCGTATCACGCGTGAAGATGTTGAAAAACATCTGGCTAAAGCACCGGCGGCGAAAGCCGAAGCCAAAGCGCCGGCCGCTGCGCCTGCGCCACAGGCTCAACTGGGCGCGCGTGGTGAAAAACGTGTTCCGATGACCCGTCTGCGCAAACGCGTAGCTGAGCGTCTGCTGGAAGCGAAAAATTCCACCGCCATGTTGACCACGTTTAACGAGGTCAACATGAAGCCAATCATGGATCTCCGTAAGCAGTACGGTGACGCGTTCGAGAAACGCCACGGTATCCGTCTGGGCTTTATGTCTTTCTACGTGAAAGCGGTTGTTGAAGCGCTGAAACGCTATCCGGAAGTGAACGCGTCCATCGACGGCGATGACGTGGTTTATCACAACTACTTTGATGTCAGCATGGCGGTCTCCACGCCACGTGGTCTGGTAACGCCGGTCCTGCGCGATGTGGATCTGCTGGGTATGGCAGACATCGAGAAAAATATTAAAGAACTGGCAGTCAAAGGTCGCGACGGCAAGCTGACGGTTGAAGATCTGACGGGCGGTAACTTCACCATCACTAACGGTGGTGTGTTCGGTTCCCTGATGTCCACGCCGATCATCAACCCACCGCAGAGCGCCATCCTGGGTATGCATGCCATCAAAGACAGGCCGATGGCGGTAGACGGCAAGGTTGAAATCCTGCCGATGATGTATCTGGCGCTGTCTTATGACCACCGTCTGATCGATGGTCGTGAGTCAGTAGGCTTCCTGGTAACCATTAAAGAGTTGCTGGAAGATCCAACGCGTCTGCTGCTGGACGTGTAGTTAATAAGAGTATCACCTGCCCCGTAGGTCTGGATGCTTATCAGACCTACGGGTAAAAGATAACGATTACCTGAAGGATGGACAGAACACATGAACTTACATGAATATCAGGCAAAACAACTTTTTGCCCGCTATGGCTTACCGGCACCGGTGGGTTATGCCTGTACTACTCCGCGTGAAGCAGAAGAAGCCGCTTCAAAAATCGGCGCTGGCCCGTGGGTAGTGAAATGTCAGGTTCACGCTGGTGGCCGCGGTAAAGCGGGCGGTGTGAAGGTTGTGAACAGCAAAGAAGACATTCGCGCTTTTGCTGAACACTGGCTGGGTAAACGTCTGGTTACTTACCAGACAGACGCCCATGGTCAACCGGTAAATCAGATTCTGGTTGAAGCAGCGACCGACATCGGTAAAGAACTTTACCTCGGCGCAGTTGTTGACCGTAGCTCCCGTCGCGTGGTCTTCATGGCCTCTACCGAAGGCGGCGTGGAAATCGAAAAAGTAGCGGAAGAGACCCCGCATCTGATCCACAAAGTGGCACTCGATCCGCTGGCAGGCCCAATGCCTTACCAGGGACGTGAGCTGGCGTTCAAACTGGGTCTGGAAGGTAAACAGGTTCAGCAGTTCACCAAGATCTTCATGGGTCTGGCGACTATCTTCCTGGAGCGCGACCTGGCGCTGATCGAAATCAACCCGCTGGTTGTCACCAAACAGGGTGACCTGATCTGCCTCGACGGCAAACTGGGCGCTGACGGCAACGCGCTGTTCCGCCAGGCTGACCTGCGCGAAATGCGCGACCAGTCTCAGGAAGATCCGCGTGAAGCGCAGGCTGCGCAGTGGGAACTGAACTACGTAGCGCTCGACGGTAACATCGGTTGTATGGTTAACGGTGCGGGCCTGGCAATGGGCACCATGGACATCGTTAAGCTGCACGGTGGCGAACCGGCTAACTTCCTTGACGTGGGCGGCGGTGCGACCAAAGAGCGTGTAACCGAAGCGTTCAAAATTATCCTCTCTGATGACAACGTAAAAGCAGTACTGGTTAACATCTTCGGCGGTATCGTACGTTGCGACCTGATCGCTGACGGTATCATCGGCGCGGTAGCAGAAGTAGGTGTAAACGTTCCGGTCGTGGTGCGTCTGGAAGGTAACAACGCTGAACTCGGCGCGAAAAAACTGGCTGATAGCGGCCTGAATATTATTGCAGCGAAAAGTCTGACGGATGCAGCTCAGCAGGTTGTTGCCGCAGTGGAGGGGAAATAATGTCAGTTTTAATTAATAAAGATACCAAGGTTATCTGCCAGGGCTTCACCGGTAGCCAGGGGACATTCCACTCCGAACAAGCGATTGCTTACGGTACGCAGATGGTTGGCGGCGTAACGCCAGGTAAAGGCGGCACCACGCACCTGGGCCTGCCGGTGTTCAACACCGTGCGTGAAGCTGTAGAAGCGACGGGCGCAACCGCCACCGTTATCTACGTTCCGGCACCGTTCTGCAAAGATTCCATTCTGGAAGCAATCGATGCTGGTATCAAACTGATTATCACCATCACCGAAGGCATCCCGACCCTGGATATGCTGACCGTGAAGGTGAAGCTGGATGAAGCTGGCGTGCGTATGATTGGCCCGAACTGCCCAGGCGTTATCACCCCGGGCGAATGTAAAATCGGCATCATGCCGGGCCACATTCACAAGCCGGGCAAAGTGGGCATCGTTTCCCGTTCCGGTACCCTGACCTATGAAGCAGTTAAGCAGACTACCGACTACGGTTTCGGCCAGTCTACCTGTGTAGGCATCGGCGGCGACCCGATCCCGGGCTCTAACTTCATCGACATCCTGAAGCTGTTCCAGGAAGATCCGCAGACTGAAGCGATCGTCATGATCGGTGAGATCGGCGGTAGCGCGGAAGAAGAAGCGGCTGCGTACATTAAAGATCACGTGACCAAGCCGGTGGTTGGCTACATCGCGGGCGTCACCGCGCCGAAAGGTAAGCGTATGGGTCACGCTGGTGCCATTATCGCCGGCGGTAAAGGGACCGCGGATGAGAAATTCGCGGCTCTTGAAGCTGCAGGCGTGAAAACCGTTCGCAGCCTGGCCGATATCGGCGAAGCACTGAAAACCGTTATTAAGTAAGCCATAAAAATACAGCCCTGACTTTCTGCATGGTCAAGGGCTGGTCTAATTTCGACATGGTTGGCCATCTGATGATGGCCTTTTTTATTTTCTGTCATCCCGCATCATGCAATTTGATCACAATCATCTTCACAAATGAGATTATTTTTTGCGGCGAGCATCATTCTTTCTTTTGCCTGGATTTTGCATATTACCGCCTTTAGTCATATTAAGGTTGGAGGATGGCGTGTCGCTGAAAATTCAGGATGATTACTTACCATGTTTTTTCTCTATAGCAGAAGTATTCTCCAATGCGACGGGGTTAGCAACGGTAGTCGTTGATGTTACAGGCAGAGCTCTCTCTGATTGCCATAATTTTAATTCATTCTGTAAGCTGATGAGAGCGAATAAACGCTACAGTGTTGGTTGCCAAACGTGCGATAAACAGTGTGTTTTTGAGGCACTGAAACAGTGTAAGCCCAGAATATTCTGCTGCCATGCAGGGCTAAGTCTGTTCTCCATACCATTAATTTATGAGGAGAATCTGCATGGTTTTATTATCTGTGGTCAGGTTCGGGCTAAGTACCAGGAATATAAAACCATCATTGTTGAAGATGAATCACGATGGATGTGTGATCCTCAAATAAAAGCCGAGTGGGATCAGCTTGTTGCGGTTGATAATAATACGTTGGTGGCATCGGCTAATTTATTGCATTTTATTGTTAACAATTTTGAGGTGCAAAAAAAACAATCTGAAGTGGTATTCGATAAACCGACAAGTAACGTCCGGCACTATTTAACGGAGCTTTCTCGTCATGAGAAAAAACTACTGGCGGCACTGCGTTATATTGATGATAACCTGTATAGTGACTTATCTCTGGAGTCTGTGGCGGCACATGTCTGTTTAAGTGCAAATTATTTCAGCCGATTTTTTAAGAAGCGCCAGGGCGTTAACTTTAAAACCTGGGTGAGTCAGAAAAAAATGCAAAAGGCGGGGGAGTTATTACACGATCCGGTTCATTCAATAGACAGTATCGCCCGGAAACTTCAGTACGCACAAACCAGCTATTTTTGTCGCGTTTTCCGGGCGGCGCATCAAACATCACCCCAGTCTTTTCGTCACGCCAGACTCTCGCAGTAAAGATGTTCAGGGAGGTCTATAGCGGCAGGAATAAAAGACAGACGATCGCTCAGCGTGACGACATCGCCAATGACGATCAGTGCAGGCGGCGTAATGTTGGCTTCCTGCGCATTGCTCAGTAACGAGCCGAGGGTACAGGTCAGCCGGCGCTGATTCTCCCGGGTCGCGGACATGATGATGGCCGCGGGCGTCTCCGCCGGTTTCCCACCCATCAACAGTTCTTCACAAATAAACGCCAGATTCGCAATACCCATGACGATAACCAACGTACCGTTAAGTTTCGCCAGCTGGCGCCAGTCCTGCTGCTGGTTGCCTTCGCGTGTATGACCGGTCACCACGTGAAAACCAGAGGCGTAATCGCGATGTGTTACCGGGATCCCGGCACAGGTTAATCCCCCAATGGTTGAACTGATACCGGGGACGACTTCAAAAGGGATCCCCGGCTCAATAAGCCCTTCAACTTCTTCGGCCCCACGACCAAATACGTAGGGATCGCCCCCTTTTAAGCGCACGATATTGTGATGCGTCTGGGCATACTGAACGAGAAGCGCGTTGATTTCATCCTGTGGCACACAATGAAATCCCGGATTCTTACCGACATTGATAAGCTCACAGTCAGCGGATGCCCATTCCAGAATCTTAGGATTGACCAACCTGTCGTAAATAATGACATCTGCTTGTTTAATGCACATCACTGCTTTGAGGGTGAGTAATGAAATATCACCGGGACCTGCGCCAACGAGCCAGACCTTTCCGAAAGTTTTCACATTGTGTCCTTTATCACGTCTAACAAAAAAAGGCAGAACCACTCCGGAGAATGATTAAAAGCAGTCGTTTGCCTGTAAGTTATAACGCTGAATTTTCCTAAATTATCACAAGGATAATATTGATTAATCTCGCAAAGTTTTTTCCACAATAAACAAGATGACTTGAAAAATTATTAAGAACTTATTGGCGCTATGTGTCTGAATTTAACCTTAATTAAATTGTGTTTATTGTTGTGCTTGAGTATTATTGGTTAATATTTATCCGCCATCAGTATGAACAAATCATGGATTGGATCAATGACATCAATGCCTGAAATAAAATATAACACTCGATGTTTATTCGGGTGATATGAATTATTTTTTATAAATTAAACTATTTTTGTACGCTGCATATGGAAGAGGTTATGAGAGGAAAAATACCCAAAACGGAGTTGCTGGTAACTTTTGAAGTGGTTGCGCGTCACGAAAGTTATACCCGGGCAGCTGAAGAGCTGGCTTTAACACAAAGTGCTGTTTTCCGCCAGGTGAATGCGCTAGAGGATTTTCTTAATACAGCGCTATTTAATCATGCCAAAAAGCGCATTTTTTTAAATGCGGCAGGCAAACACTATTTAACTATTGTTAAAGAAACACTGAACAAGCTTGAACGAGATACGACGACGATCATGACATGGCAGCCGACCGTACAAGTGATCGAACTGGCGGTTAACCCGACGTTCAGTACGCACTGGCTGATCCCAAACCTGCGTGAGTTCAATAAACTCAATCCTGATATTATCGTTAATATACATTCTCTGGCGAATATTGGTGATTTTCTTAACCGGGAATATGACGCAGCGATCATGCGGGAAGATTTTTACTCGCCGTGGTCGGGGGTCGAGTACCTGTTCGAAGAGGAAATTCTGCCAGTGTGCAGCCGTTGCTTGCTTGCTGAACCGGACCGGAAGCTGTCCGTCGATGAACTGCTGAACGAATACCCGCTGTTGCATCAAAGTACCCGCATCAAAGGCTGGCAGGAATGGTTTGCGCTGTCCGATGTCAGCAGTCCGCTGGTGAATAAAGGTCCGCGATTTGATCTGTTGTCGATGCTGATTGCGGCGGTACGTTCCAATCTTGGCGTCGCATTGCTCCCCCGTTTTGCCATTCAGCACGATCTGGATAGTGGGGATATGGTGATTCCTTGCGATGTTCCAATGCGTACCGGGAATCGATTTATCATGACGTGGCGGGAGGAGAAATCAGAGTCCCTTCATTTGGAGATCTTCCGCAACTGGTTGCTAAATAAATCCGTGATGTCGGCTGCCTGATGGCGGCTTGCGCCTTATCAGGCCTACAGGTTTCGGTGTTCACCATAGGCCCGATAAGCGTATCGGTTTTGGGTAAATCGCCGGATGCGGCGTAAACGCCTTACCCGGCAAAAGAGCGATTACCAGTCGATCCCTGGCTGTGCCTGAATGCCGCTATCAAAAGCGTGTTTAACCGGGCGAAGCTCGCTGACCGTATCGGCAAGTTCAAGTAACAGCGCATGGCAACCGCGCCCAGTGACGATCACGCTCTGGTCGGCAGGGCGATTTTCGATGGCGCTGATTACCTCCTGCGTATCCAGATAGTGATAAGCCAACATATAGGTGAGTTCGTCCAGTACGACCAGATCGTAATGCGCATCAGCCAGCATGCGCTTACTTTCCTGCCACACAGCGGTGGCCGCCTCGATATCGGCTTCCCGGTTCTGGGTTTCCCAGGTAAAACCGGTACCCATAATATGAAACTCCACGCCGAGAGGGTGCAGTGTGTTGTACTCGCCATTATCCCACTGGCCTTTAATAAACTGCGCGACGCCAACGGTTTTTCCGTGACCAACCGCGCGTGTCGCCGTGCCGAAGGCTGCGGTAGATTTTCCTTTACCATTGCCGGTGAAGACAATCAGAATCCCTTTCTTCTCCGTTGCCGCCGCCACGCGGGTATCAACCTGCGCTTTCAGCTTCTGCTGACGCTGGCGATGTCGGTCATTGTTGGCTCGCGCTTCCATGATAGCTCCTTAATGTCCTGCCGGGCAGGTTGCGCCGCGATGCTGCTGCTCAAACTGACTGAAGAAGTTATTGCCTTTGTCATCTACTAATACGAACGCAGGCATATTTTTAACTTCCATCATCCACACCGCTTCCATGCCCAGTTCGGGATACTCAAGGCACTGCAGGCTCTTCACATACTGCTGGGCCAGCAGAGCCGCTGCGCCGCCAATGCTGCCGAGGCTAAATCCACCGTGTTTGTGACAGGCATCAGTGACCTGCTGACTGCGGTTACCCTTGGTGAGCATAATGAGACTTCCGCCTTGTGCCTGGAAAGCATCGACATACCCATCCATGCGTCCGCCGGTTGTCGGCCCCATGGAACCGCAGGCCTGGTTTTCGGGGGTTTTGGCGGGGCCGGCGTAATAAACGATATGTTTTTTCATGTATTCCGGCATCGGTTCGCCGTTATCCAGGCGCGCTTTGATGTTTGCGTGGGCGATATCTCGGGCAACAACAATTGGGCCGCTTAACGACAAACGAGTCCCGATGGGCAGGGCGGAAAGGTCATGCAGGATTTCGCGTAACGGACGGTTCAGATCCAGTTGAACTGTCTGGGCGCCATTTTCCACCCGCTGTGAATCAGGGATAAATTTGCCCGGGTTATGCTCGAGTTTCTCCAGCCAGATACCGTGTTTGTTAATTTTGGCTTTGATGTTGCGGTCGGCAGAACAGGAGAGGGCCATGGCGATAGGGCAGGAGCCGCCGTGGCGCGGTAAGCGAATTACGCGAATATCGTGGGCAAAGTATTTGCCGCCAAACTGCGCGCCGATGCCAAACTCGCGGCTGGCATTGAGCAGTTCGGCTTCCAGTGCTGTATCGCGGAACGCCTGACCCAGCTCGTTCCCGCTGGTGGGCAGGTTATCGTAATATTTGGTTGATGCCAGTTTGGCTGTCTTCAGCGCCTGATCGGCGGACAAGCCCCCAACCACGAAAGCGATGTGGTACGGCGGGCAAGCGGCGGTACCCAGCGATTTCATTTTTTCGATCAGGAAGGCTGTGAGCTTTTCCGGCTGCAGAATGGATTTGGTTTCCTGGAATAGCGCCGCCTTATTGGCAGAACCACCGCCTTTGTTGACGAACAGGAATTTATACTCATTACCCGGCGTGGCGCTGATGTCGATTTGCGCTGGCAGGTTAGTCTGGGTATTGACCTCGGTATACATGTCCAGCGGGGCATTTTGCGAGTAACGCAGATTGTTTTCGGTGAAGGTGGTATATACGCCTTTGCTCAAGGCTTCGGCGTCATCGCCGCCTGTCCAGACATGTTGTCCTTTGCAGGCCACAATGGTTGCCGTCCCGGTGTCCTGACAGTTAGGCAGGACGCCTTTGGCCGAAACCTCAGCGTTGCGCAGCAGTTGTAATGCGACGTACTTATCGTTACCGCTGGCCTGCGGGTCGTGCAAAATGCTGGCTATCTGTTTCAAATGTCCGGCGCGCAGAAAAAATGAAGCCTCATAAAATGCCTGCTGTGCTAATAAGGTTAACGCTTCAGGCGCTACCTTAATCACTTCCTCTCCGTCTAACTCCGTTACCGTTACGTGCTGGTTACTCAGTAATTCATACTCGGTATTATCTTTACTCTGAACAAAGAGTTCCTGCCAGACAAATGGTTTAGACATGTTTACTTCTCACCTCTTCGTATTGTTTGCCGGATAAGCAATGTGCCATCCGGCGTAAAGTTATTTGGCTAAAAAGACGTTGGCTTTTGTCGCTTCGGCGACATATTCGATAGTTTTCTGGGCACGAACGCTGTTTCCGGCTTCATCAAGCGGCGGAGAATAGACCGCAATCGCATATTCGCCTGGGACGACGGCAACCATGCCGCCGCCGACGCCGCTTTTCGCCGGAATGCCAACGGTGTACAGCCATTTACCGCTGCCGTCGTACAGTCCGGCAATCGCCATTTCCGCCAGCACCTGCGGAACATATTTTTCATTCAGCAACTGCTTGCCGTTGAAGGGCGATTTCCCTTTGTTCGCCAGTACGGCACCCATTTTGGCCAGTTGCTCAACGGTGATATCCACCGAGCACTGACGGGTATAAATTTCGACGGCGTCGTCGGTGTTGCCATAGAAGCTGTTATAGGATTCCATCAGCTTCGCCAGCGCCTGATTGTGCTGGTTGGTCTCCATCTCAGATTTGTAAACCGGCTCATTAACCGTGAGCGTGGCATCGGCCCAGACGTTCAGGTTGTCGAGGATTTTGTTCCAGCGATCGGTTTTGTCTTTGGCTTCAATCAGACTAACGGTGCTCATGGCTCCGGCGTTTACCAGCGGGTTTTCCGGCGCGCCTTTGGTCAGTTCAACCGCTAAACCGGAATTAAATGGCATGCCAGTGGCATTGGCCCCGAGTTTATCCAGCACTACCTGAGGACCGTGCTGTTCCATGGCGAGCGCCATGGTGAAGACTTTACTCAGGGATTCCATGGGAAAGGGTTTGTTAACATCGCCAACCTGGTAGATTTTTCCGTCCACCGTAGCAATAGTGATGGCAAAATTATTTGGGCTGTAGCTCGCCAGGGCAGGGATGTAGTCGGCGACTTTTCCATCATTGTTACTTTTGTACTTTTGATGCGCCTGTTCTATCAGTCTGGCGTAGTCCGGCGCGGTTTGCGCGAATGAGGTAGCGCTAAACAAGACGCTGAAAGAAAAGAGACTCACGCCGAGCAGAGTTTTAGTCATGGTGCTTTCCTGTTGGGGGACTTATCATGCGCCGGATGGCGGCGTACCGCCTGATCCGGCCTACGGATAATTAAACGTTATGTAGGCCGGATAAGCGCAAGCGCCATCCGGCAATAACGAGGTATCAGGACAACGCGACTTCTGTTTCGGTGACCGGGCGGTCTTGCTCCGGTGTTTTGACTGGCGCTGTTCCGCGGCAGCCTGAACCAAAGTGTTCACCTTCCCAGCGACCTACAATGGCAGCGCCCATGGCATTACTCATGACGTTGGTGGCGGAACGACCCATATCGAGGAACGGATCGACGCCCATCAGCAGGATCAAACCGGCTTCCGGAATGTTGAACTGGTTCAGGGTCGCGGCGATAACAACCATCGAGGCACGCGGTACACCCGCCATCCCTTTAGAGGTCAGCATCAGAATTAACAGCATGGTAATTTGCTCGCCCATGCTCAACTCAATGTTGCACGCCTGGGCAATAAAGACGGTGGCAAAGGAGCAATAGGCCATGGAGCCTACGAGGTTAAAGGAGTAACCGATCGGCAGAACGAAGCTGGCAATTTTTGAGGAAACGCCGAATTTTTCCAGTTTATCCAGCGTGCCCGGGAAGGCTGCTTCAGAACTGGAGGTCGTAAAGGCCAGCAGTGCAGGCTCGAAGATTGATTTGGTCAAACGCGCGATGCAAGGCCCGACTATCATGGTTGACAGGCCAATCAGAATTGCCCACAGCATACCCAGCGTCAGGTAGAATTCACCCATGAAGATCCCGGCGCTGACCATCACACCCAGACCACGTTCGGCAATCAAACCTGAAATAGCGGCAAAAACAGTCAGTGGGGCAAACAGCATGACGTAGCCTGTCAGCTTCAGCATCACGTGTACCAGCGAATCCAGAACCTTAACGATAGGCTCGGCTTTTTCACCGATTGCGGCCAGGCTGCAACCGAGGAAAATGGAGAACACCACGATCTGCAGGATTTCGTTCCGCGCCATCGCGTCAACGATACTGGTTGGTACGGCATGTGAGATAAAGACTTTCAGCGTGAAGGGTTCAGACTTAACGGCGGCAACAGCGCCTGCGTCATGAGCAACAAAGTTGATGCCTGCGCCCGGCTGGAAGATATTAACGATAACCAGACCCAAGGCGATCGACAGCAGTGAGGCACAAATAAACAGGAAAAAGGTTTTAGAAAATATACGACCCAGCGTTTTGGCATCGCCCATCTTGGCAATACCGACAACCAGAGTTGAAATAACCAATGGCGCAATAATCATCTTCACCATACGTAGGAATATAGTGGTGAAAATGGAAATATCCTGTGCATATGATTTTGCTGTTTCAGCCGCGGCCATATTATTAATGGCCACCCCGGCAATCATGCCGAGTATCAGGCCTAATATGATCATCTTGGTTAAACTTATTTTCTTCATGTGTACTCCATCGGATAAAGGCTGGTAATTGGAATAATGTAGGGTGGCGTGTTCCTGAGCCTGGACAGCAGCTCAGGCGCACGCCTGTTGTGACCAACCGCATGAATATTCGAAGCACTGTGATACAGCTGAACTCTGTGCTCCAATGGCTGTTATTGTGTTTTTTTGTTACAGATCGAATTCAATACTTAATAATGGTGCGTGTTGCTGCGCGCCATAAACATCATTGTCACCGACATTGCCGGAAATAATATCGCGCGGCATGACAATTTTTACGGCATTTGCCGGATCGAACCACACAATATTGTGAATAAAGTCAGGTTCGACATTATATAACCCAGCAATAAGTTGCGGAGTTAATTGCTCTGAGCGTTTTACGCGCTGATAGTCTTCCCGGGTTTTAAACAAAATATCTAAAACCAGTTCGTACGGTCCGGCATTTTTTGAGCGAATGACCTGCGCCAGTGAACAAATTGACTGTTTCATGCCTGAACTCCTTCTGGCGTCACCTGCTCAATGTGGAAATCAAACCGCAGTGCATCGCTGGCTTCAATCAGGTGATAGATCGAGAACTCATACACCGGCCCACTCTGAATATCAGATGGCGAGAATGGGAAAGCGAGGTTGCCCGCCGTGGCAATACGATTTTCATAGCCGTAGTGCAACAGGGTAGAGCGCACCAGCGAGCAAACGCTGTTGGCGATATCCTGCGTCGGCGCAACGACGTCCAGTAAAATCCCCAGTTCATGACCCGCGGTTTTCATCGGCTCATGGTTGCCCATCACGCCGTTCTTCCCGTACAGGTGGAACGTCATGCGGATGCTGTCGTCATTCAGGGAGAGGTTACGTGCTACGCTTGCCTGTACCTCTTCGAGAATGGTGTCAATTCCGGCAATCATAATCGGGTCGCGCGTTCCGGCGATGGTCAGGCAGCGGAAGCCAACCTGACGCGCGCCTTCCAGTTTCAACGCATACGGTGTTTCTTCATGACGTGAACCGCTGACATACACTTCGCCCTCGTTAACCTGGGTAAAGGTGCATGCTTTCAGGTTCAGCACACCGCCCGGTCCCGGCAGGAAGTACGGATCGGACTTCTCATACAGGGTGTGCGCCGCAGCAGACGTTTCAGTGAACTTACGCTTGGGATTGAACGCCTTCAGCGTAAAGCCGTTGTCGTCGATAATGCCCATCGCACAATCGGAGCCGGAGCCGGGGGTTGCTGCAATGGCAGCACACTCAAGGATCTTACCGCAGTGCAGCGCCAGACCTTCATCAAAGCCTTGCATAATCGGCAGCGCCGCGAAGCAGGCTGGATCGTAAGCGCGTCCGCCCAGAACAACCTGTGCCCCCGCTTTCAGCGCACGCTGGAAAGGTTCGACACCCATCTGCGCGACGATGTAGGTACTCTCTTCAATCGCCTCGTGAGTCAGTTCAGGCACAAAATCGAGCGCGGTGATTTTGCCGTTATCCAGCGCCTGATGAACGATTTCTTTGTCGACATCAGACGGGATCAGCGCCATTGAGAAGGACAGTTTTTCTTCCTGGGCAATCTCATGGATTATCTGGCGACACCACTCCAGATGCGGAGCGGCACCAGAACCACCGGCGGTACCGATCACGACCGGGATGTTGTTCTTAACGCCCGCCACGATCATATAGCGCAGATCGCGTTTTACCCCGGCCCTGTCGGTAAAGGGTTTACCTGCCCCCAGGTAGTGGGGGCCAGGATCGGAGGAACCTGCGTCAACAGCAATAAGATCCGGTGACTCTTCCATGGCTTTACGAAAACTTTCTTCCGGGAAGCCATAACCCAGGATAGCCGTCGGCGATAAGATCTTAAATGTGCGTGCCATCTCTTAATCCTTAGTTTGCAACAACGCGATGGTGCGATTCATCTCGTTAAACACGATGTTGAGACCTTCATCGAAACCCATACCCGGTTTAACCAGCATACGCATCGGACGCGCGGCAAGCGCCACGTGTACGCAGGTGCGGGCACTGATCTCGGTTTCGTTACAAGTACCGCCCTGATAAGCTTCCATGGCGTGTTTGTTGCAATACAGCACCGCATCAACGATGTTGTGAATACCGCCAAGATCAGGGGTTTTGATCTGTACCATGTGGCAGCTGCCCGCATCGGTAAAGTCCACGATATCCTGATAGGTGTTACACCATTCGTCGGCGACAATTTTCACGCCGGAACCCAGACGGGTCAGTTCTTTGGTGATGGCAGTCAACATGCGGATCTGATCCGGCTTGTTACCCGCATCTACTGGCCCTTCGATATACAGCGGCAGGCCCTGTGCTTCGGCTTCCAGGCTGGCGATGTATTCGGCGCAGCGCACGGGATCCATATCGAAGATCAAACCGATCGTGCCGTACACATCAATATGCAGCGTTGGGTGATAACGTTCGCTGGTGCGCAGGCTTAAAATGCGGTCGGACAACCAACGTACATACTCACGCAGTTTTTCGCCTTTAAAGCCCAGTTTCTCTTCCACGTTGTTGATCAGCGCATGCGGCAGGACGTCCACCCCTTTGAGGATCATTTTGTCAACGGCGATGTAGCGGTCGTCGCCGCTCTGACCAAATAATGGAATGGCTTCCGGCACGCACGGCAGTTGCCATTCATCGCAAACCACTTCAGTTTTCAGACGACCGGTAGCCAGCGCTGCCGCGTCGAGCAGCGCCTGAGACAGACCATAGCGGACGGCGGTATGCAGCAGATGACCGTCAATACGCAGTTGATCAAAGAAACGGGCGTTTGGCAGGAACGCATCAACGTCACGGCCTTCCAGCAGCGGTTTGATGTGATCGTTGAGGAACGGAATGAAATTTTCTGCCAGGAATAGCGGATCACGGCCACCTGCACCTGAATATTGCACCGCTGCGCAATCGCCCACCGCTACCGCGCCATTTTCCAGAATCAGTTGCACGGAAACGCATTCACCCGCCTGACGAACAGAGGTAAATCCAGGTGTTACCGGATCGCCGGTATAGATAAACCCGTCATGACCGGCGCCATTTTTGATGGCCTGCTGATCGTCAAAATAAAATGAGGAGTAGCCAGCGGTGAAAAGGGCCTTTTTGATTTTCATTATGGTCTTCCTATTAATTTACTGTGGGATACGGCGTTGATGTCATCAATGACCATCTGGAAAGAAGGCTTGCGGCCTTCAAAATGTGCGCGCTCTGCGACATAGTCGTGGTGCAGGGCGAGAATATCTTTCGGCAGCGGAACCGCACCGGCTTCGAGAATACGGATGGCGCCTGTGTTATCGCGCACCGGCAGAATTTTGCCCGCATTGCAGGCGGCAGGTGCGAACGGCACATCCAGTACGCCAGCTTCAAAGGCCAGCACTGTACCGCGCGCAATGTCGCCATTACCCAGTTCGAAGACTTTTTTCAGTACTGCGCGGACTTCACTCTTAATCAGTTCGACTTCCTGCTCGACGGCAGCGCATTGCGGGAATTTCTGGTCGCTGACCATGTTGAGCATCTGGCGTGACGCTTTCAGACCCTGGGCGTTGGCTGCAGCCGTTGGGATACCGAACGCTTCGTGCGGGCTTTTTGTAATGACTTTCGTGGCACCGGACATACCGGCAACCGCCGCACCCCAGGCGATAACGGAGAAGGCTTTCGCTTCATCTTCCGGGAATCCGCCCATCCACTGGTGGAAAACGGTACTCAGTTCGTAATCGTCGAAGCCGTGGTTATGGAAGTATTCGTGGGACAGTTCACGCAGCGCCTGAATGGCGGCGATATCCTGCGTCAGGCTACCGACCTGGCCGTAGCCGACGGTAATGGATTTCACGCCTTGTTCCAGCGCCAGCAGACCTTCAATAATCGCCACCGAGTGGGACATAAACGGCGGGATCAGGGTACCGGTCAGCGGGCCAAACGGCTCACGGTTGATGCGAATGCCGTTCTCTTCGTACAGACCCATCAGGCGATCGCAGTACTGCCAGTCGCGGATGGATTTTTCCAGGGTGACGCGTTTGGCGTAAGGGATGTTGTAGGAAATACCGCCACCTTCGTAGCTGGTAAAGCCACTGGCCATGGCGATTTCTGCCAGCAGGCGCGCATCCGGCGTACCGTGGCGAACCTGGATCGGTTTTTCCAGCGATTCAGTCATCCGGCGGCAGGCAGCAACCCCGTGATTGACGACTGGTAAACCATTCAGCTTGGAAGTACCTGCTTCGATGGATTTCTGGATCCCGACAGCGGCTTCTTCATAGCGGTTCAGACGGGTATAGGCATCGATGGTACTTGGCAGGAGGTCACATTCTTCCTGCAATGTTTTAAGCAGCTCAATATGTTCATCCATGAGTGCGACGCCTGCACGCGGCTGGCTCAGCGTTTTACCTTCTTGATCGGCCTTCAACAGCGCGAGGGAGAAGCGTTTTGAATCTGGAATTGATTGCTGGTACTTCACGCCATCTTCGAATTTCTCAACGTCTTTGCCGGTTTCCCAGGTTTGCAACACCTGGTGCCTTTCGGTCATGAATTCGTCATGGGTCAATTTTTTATTTCGAAGTTCCATTCGTAGCTGCCTTTAGTTTTGTAGGGTTAAACACTGAATGCTGGTGCGAGCAGCGGCTTGCGGGTACAGCCTGGCGACGTTTGCCAGTAGCGGGAGCAGGCCATTTGAATCGCGGTAATACTCAAACTGATTCGGTAACAGAATTCTTTTACCCTGGTCGTCCAGCTCCCGGTATTTAAGCCAGTTATGGATATCGAACTGGCTGGCGCGAGAGAGCCATCCCCCTGAACCGACGACTTTGCGTACGGTGGTGAGATCGCGACCCATCTGTAAATCCACGTTACCGACGCAGGTGCAAACCTGCTTCTTAGTGCCCGCGTGGCGCTCAGTGGCATAGCCCACGCACAAACCGGCTAACAAAGTGTCGAAATATTTCTCTTCCTCGTTGACCGGCAGGTAGTCCGGCTGCCCAACCAGATGGCGCAGGTAGCGATAAAACGCTTCCTCACGTTGTGGTTGTTGGGCGAAAACAACTTTCACCATATCCTGCGTGCTTTCTCCCACCACGACGGCGGAAACGCGCATGCCCAAATCACCTTCAACGGTACGTTTGACGAACGGTTCAGGGACACCATGCAGGACAGTATCGGGGGAGAGGGTATTCGCGCTGGCTGAATAGACATCCGTGGTGGCGCCACCCATATCAATCAGCATGAACTCCTTCCATGCGTTGTCGTAATCGCTAATGGCTTTGACTAACTCATAGACCGTCCATGGCGTCGGCATTGGCTCTTCGCCTGTTTCGCCAACAATGACGTCCAGACCTTTACCTTTGACAATGCGTGACAAGAACACATCGCAAATCGCCTGGCGCGCGGCAAACGGATTCGGGTGATCGAGATCCGGCAGAATGTTGTCTACCGTGGTCAGATCTTTGTGTCCCAGAATCGTTTGTATTTCGTCCTGAATGTCCCGGTTTCCGGCGTAGATAATGGCGCAATCAAGCTTTGAACCTGCCAGCGCGTGCGCATTCGCCAGGCCGTAGCTTTCTTCGCCGCCGTCTGTACCGCCGGTAAACAACAGAATATCTGGCGGTGCAGATTCCAGTTCCTGGATGTCATGACGGTTCAGTTTGTACGAATAATATTGCGCGATTTTCGCTCCTGCCGAATGGGCGGTAACTTTTGCCGATTCCAGCGTAATGGAAGGCACCAGCCCCATTGCTGCCACGGCGAGTCCACCTTTGGCCGAGGAGGAGTATTTCAACTGCACTTCACCACTTTTCAGTAACGGGCGAGCATCGGCAACGTTCAGCACCTGATTCAGGCTGGCAAAAAAACCGTCTGCCAGATGATGTGTGGTGGTTGGGGTCAGGACATGGTTTACCAGGGTTAATTCCTCACCTTCATGGGCGAAGAGGGCTGCCTTGGTCCATGTCGAGCCGATATCGACAGAAACTGTTTGCATCAGATGGCCTCTTCCAGGCAACGCTGCTCGAGGCCATTGTGTTGGTGAATATCATTAGTGATAAGCGCACAGACATCTTCCAGGTCGTGGCTCGGTGCGAAGACGCGGTTAAACCCCATCTCTTTAAATTTCACTTCGACATCGGCGAAGTCATGTTTTCCGACGACCAGGTTGCCGCCGACGTACAACAGGATGTCGCCGAGGCCACGTTCAATACAGCGCTCACGCAAGCCGAGGCAGTCAATGTCGCCGTGGCCGTAGATGGAAGACACCACGATGGCATCAGCGCCTGTTTCAATCGCGGCATCAATATATTCATCCTGGCTCACCATCACCCCGAGGTTGATTACGTGAAAATCATGAGCAGTAAAAACGCGATCCAGAACTTTATTGCCTACTGCATGGCAGTCAGCACCGATGACGCCAATAACAAGTGTAGATTTCTTCATGGGTAATCCTCTGTAGGGCTGATGGTCAATAAGTGAAAATTGTTTTCTAATATTTAGAGCATGGGTTTTGACAACCTTTTAATAGGGTTGGAGTTTCTGTGGAAGCGGAAAAGGAAGCAATTGATCTATTTTCAAAATATCCTGCGCAAAATGATTGTTATATTTTGTCTTCATAAAAATTCATTTAAATCAATGTGTTATAGATTAATTTCCATTGGTTATTTTATTTATTAGCGAATTACCTAATAAACCACTTGCCATGTTTGTGATCGAAATCTTATTTTGTGGCGCAGGCTTTGTCAGGGGTGTTTTTAATAATTTCGAAAATGGTATTCGCTAAATAACTTGTGAACGGCATAACGGTTTTTTATTTATTAATCTTATATGTCGTAAATTTTTTTTGTTAAATTTAAGATAAAAATGATAATGAATTGTTCGGAATATATATATTCTTTGGCATAGAAGCGATGTTGTGGTGGGAGTGATAACTTACAGTGATGATTTAAGCGAAACGGCGGGTCTCTGCAGGGAGATCGCCAAACCTCAGGGCGTCGGTCAATGCTTGCCGCTTCGCTTCCAGTTGAGATAGTTACATTGTGGTGTTAATTATAAGTAAAATTAAAATGAATGATTTGTATTAAATAATGATTACAGGACTTGCTAAACAAAAAACTGTGAGCTACCCAGCAATAGTGACTCTTTATCTGTCCATAATTTTGTCCCCCAGACTGGTTAAAAGATCGTGTAGATTTAAATAAATATCCTATCATTTGTAGTAACGGCAATTACTCATTGAAAAACATATCGTTAACATGGCGTTCACTAGTCACGCTAGCGATAAACACTATTAACATTTAAATTGAAAATTGATTTAAATCAATGTTTAAAACTTGGTAAACATCACCAAATGAGGTTAAATTGCTGCAGATCAAATTGGTCTGAAAGTGATAAATTAGCTATAAATTGATCACTATCGAAAAATGCAAATTTACCTCGATAAAAACCTGTTTATTGTAAGGATTTTACGGCGTAATATAATTGCGGGATCAATTTGAGTGTTTTATTAACATGTTTGTAACCTTTCATCATTGTCCTTTCTTCAAATGAGAAGAAAGAGCAGCGGGGGAAGGAAGCAAATAAATTTGTATTGGGGCATGCGTGTGACCCTTTCTAACGGGGTTCACTCTCGGAGTCTTCATGCGATGAGCAAGGAGTCATGATGTTAGATATAGTCGAACTGTCGCGCTTACAGTTTGCCTTGACCGCGATGTACCACTTCCTGTTTGTGCCACTGACGCTCGGTATGGCGTTCTTGTTGGCCATCATGGAAACGGTCTACGTCCTTTCCGGCAAACAGATTTATAAAGATATGACCAAGTTCTGGGGCAAGTTGTTTGGTATCAACTTCGCTCTGGGTGTGGCAACCGGTCTGACCATGGAGTTCCAGTTCGGGACTAACTGGTCTTACTATTCCCACTATGTAGGGGATATTTTCGGTGCGCCGCTGGCGATTGAAGGTTTGATGGCCTTCTTCCTCGAATCCACCTTTGTAGGTCTGTTCTTCTTCGGCTGGGACCGTTTGGGTAAAGTCCAGCATATGTGCGTCACCTGGCTGGTGGCCTTAGGTTCAAACCTGTCCGCACTGTGGATTCTGGTTGCGAACGGCTGGATGCAAAACCCAATCGCTGCGGATTTCAACTTTGAAACCATGCGTATGGAGATGCTGAGCTTCTCTGAACTGGTGCTCAACCCGGTAGCACAGGTGAAATTTGTTCACACTGTGGCTTCTGGTTATGTTTGTGGCGCGATGTTCGTTCTGGGTATCAGCTCCTACTATATGCTGCGCGGCCGTGACTTCGCGTTTGCTAAACGTTCTTTTGCTATCGCTGCCAGCTTTGGTATGGCTGCCATTCTGTCTGTTATCGTTCTGGGTGATGAATCCGGTTACGAAATGGGCGACGTGCAGAAAACCAAACTTGCTGCTATTGAAGCCGAGTGGGAAACCCAACCTGCACCGGCATCCTTTACGCTGTTCGGTATTCCGGACCAGGATGCGCAGGAAAACCATTTTGCGATTCAAATTCCTTATGCCCTGGGCATCATCGCTACCCGCTCCGTTGATACACCGGTCATTGGTCTGAAAGATCTGATGGTGCAGCACGAAGAGCGTATCCGTAACGGGATGAAAGCGTATCAACTGCTGGAAGAACTGCGTGCAGGTTCTACCGATCAGGCTGTTCGCGACCAGTTCAACAGCATGAAGAAAGATCTGGGCTATGGTCTGCTGCTGAAACGCTACACGGACAACGTCACCGACGCGACCGAAGCGCAAATTCAGCAAGCCACGAAAGACTCTATCCCTCGTGTTGCACCGCTGTACTTCGCATTCCGTATTATGGTGGCGTGCGGCATCCTGATGCTGGCTATCATTGCTGTGTCCTTCTGGACCGTGATTCGTAATCGTATCGGCGAGAAAAAATGGCTGCTGCGCACCGCGCTGTATGCGATTCCGCTGCCGTGGATTGCGATTGAATCCGGTTGGTTTGTCGCAGAGTACGGTCGTCAACCGTGGGCGATTGGTGAAGTGTTACCAACAGCCGTAGCGAACTCTTCGCTGACCGCTGGCGACCTCATCTTCTCGATGCTGTTGATTTGCGGCCTGTATACCCTGTTCCTGGTGGCTGAACTGTATCTGATGTTCAAGTTCGCACGCCTTGGGCCGAGTAGCCTGAAAACCGGTCGTTATCACTACGAGCAGTCCACTGTGACTTCTCAGCCGGCACGCTAAGACAGGAGTCGTCAAATGATCGATTATGAAGTATTGCGTTTTATCTGGTGGCTGCTGGTTGGCATTCTGCTGATTGGTTTTGCGGTCACTGATGGCTTCGACATGGGGGTGGGCATGCTCACCCGTTTCCTCGGTCGTAATGATACCGAGCGTCGAATTATGATTAACTCCATCGCCCCGCACTGGGACGGTAACCAGGTTTGGCTCATCACCGCGGGTGGCGCACTGTTCGCTGCCTGGCCGATGGTGTATGCCGCTGCGTTCTCCGGTTTCTATGTGGCGATGATCCTGGTACTGGCGTCTTTGTTCTTCCGTCCGGTCGGTTTTGATTACCGCTCCAAGATCGAAGACATGCGCTGGCGCAACATGTGGGACTGGGGCATCTTCATCGGTAGCTTCGTGCCGCCGCTGGTTATCGGTGTTGCGTTTGGCAACCTGCTGCAAGGTGTTCCGTTCCACATGGATGAGTACATGCGCTTGTACTACACCGGTAACTTCTTCCAGTTGCTGAATCCGTTTGGTCTGCTGGCAGGGGTTGTGAGCGTAGGGATGATCATCACTCAGGGCGCAACCTATCTGCAGATGCGTACCGTAGGCGAACTACATCTGCGTGCACGTACCACCTCACAGGTTGCGGCGCTGGTGACTCTGGTTTGCTTCGCACTGGCCGGCGTTTGGGTTATTTACGGTATTGATGGTTATGTTGTGACTTCCGCACTGGATCACCACGCCGCCTCTAACCCGATGACCAAAGAAGTGGCGCGTGAAGCGGGCGCATGGATGGTGAACTTTAACAATGCACCTATTCTGTGGCTGGTTCCGGCGTTGGGCGTGGTTCTGCCGCTGCTGACTATTCTGACTTCCCGTATGGAGAAAGGGGCCTGGGCGTTCATCTTCTCCTCACTGACGTTAGCCTGCATCATCCTGACTGCCGGTATCGCGATGTTCCCGTTTGTGATGCCATCCAGCACCATGATGAATGCGAGTCTGACCATGTGGGATGCAACGTCCAGTCAGCTGACGCTGAATCTGATGACGTATGTAGCTTGTGTGTTCGTACCGATCATTCTGCTGTACACCGGCTGGTGTTACTGGAAGATGTTTGGTCGCATCACTAAAGAAGATATTGAAAGCAACACCCACTCTCTGTACTAAGTAAGGAGCTTAAAATGTGGTATTTCGCATGGATTTTGGGAACGCTTCTTGCCTGTGCATTTGGGATAATCACAGCGCTGGCGCTTGAGCACGTTGAATCAGGCAAGGCCGGACAAGAAGACAGTTGATGATCAACATTATCGCGATGGTATACAACGCGATGGACAAGCGCCCCTTGCGGGCGCTTTCATTTGTGCTGGCAATCGTATTGGCCGGCTGCATATTCTGGGATCCGTCACGTTTCGCGGCCAAAACCAGTGAGCTTGAAATCTGGCATGGTTTTCTGCTGATGTGGGCGGTCTGCGCAGGCATCATTCACGGCGTTGGCTTTCGTCCTCGCGCCGTACACTGGCAGGGCATCTTCTGCCCGCTGATCGCAGATATCGTCCTCGTTGTTGGTCTGATTTTCTTCTTCTTTTGAATAAGAAACATCCTTAAATATTTATGGGCTTGCATAAGCCCATAATTTTTTACTCTCCGTTTACTTTCCCCCATTCCAAAGCACCATTCCCGCGCGTATAGTAGCGAAGTTTGAAAGCACTAACCTAATTGCATTACCGGGATGTAAAGTGAAGACAGCGCGATATACAACGACATTCTTGATGCATCGCGGCGGCAAGAACGCGAGTCACCAGGCGCTTACAACGTTAAGCGACCGGTGTGAGTGGGCGAAGCCAACAAAGAGGCAGTAAGAATGAATAAGTATATTTTTCGATGGCCGGTTCGTGTCTATTATGAAGACACCGATGCCGGTGGGGTGGTTTATCACGCCAGCTACGTCGCTTTTTATGAAAGAGCACGCACAGAGATGCTGCGTCATCATCACTTTAGTCAGCAGGTTCTGTTGGCCGAACGTGTAGCCTTTGTGGTGCGCAAGATGACCCTGGAGTATTTTGCGCCTGCCCGGCTTGACGATATGCTCGAAGTCCAAACCGAAATTACGTCAATGCGTGGCACCTCATTGGTTTTCACGCAACGCATTGTCAACGCAGAGAACGTCGTGCTGAATGAAGCCGAAGTTCTGATTGTTTGCGTTGATCCACTCAAAATGAAGCCTCGTGCGCTTCCCAAGTCTATTGTCGCGGAGTTTAAGCAGTGACTGACATGAATATCCTTGATTTGTTCCTGAAGGCAAGCCTTCTGGTTAAACTTATCATGTTGATTTTGATTGGTTTCTCAATCGCATCCTGGGCCATTATTATCCAGCGGACCCGTATTCTTAATGCTGCTTCACGTGAAGCCGAAGCGTTTGAAGACAAGTTCTGGTCCGGCATTGAATTGTCGCGCCTGTACCAGGAAAGCCAGGGGCGTCGTGATAATCTGGCGGGTTCAGAGCAAATTTTCTACAGCGGATTCAAAGAATTTGCGCGTCTGCATAGGGCGAATAGTCATGCGCCGGAAGCGGTCGTTGAGGGGGCATCCCGTGCGATGCGTATCTCGATGAACCGTGAACTGGAAACGCTGGAAACGCATATTCCATTCCTCGGCACTGTCGGCTCCATCAGCCCGTATATCGGTCTGTTCGGTACCGTTTGGGGGATCATGCACGCATTTATCGCGCTGGGCGCGGTAAAACAGGCGACGCTGCAAATGGTTGCACCGGGTATCGCGGAAGCGTTGATTGCAACGGCCATCGGTCTGTTTGCGGCAATTCCGGCGGTTATGGCTTACAACCGACTGAATCAGCGCGTGAACAAGCTGGAACTGAATTACGACAACTTTATGGAAGAGTTCACCGCGATTCTGCACCGCCAGGCGTTTACCGTTAGCGAGAGCAACAAGGGGTAAACCATGGCCAGAACGCGTGGACGAGGTCGTCGCGAACTTAAGTCTGAAATCAATATTGTACCGTTGCTTGACGTACTGCTGGTGCTGTTGCTGATCTTTATGGCAACCGCACCGATCATTACGCAGAGTGTGGAAGTCGACCTGCCGGATGCGACTGAATCGCAAGCCGTCAGCAGTAACGACGAGCCACCGGTCATTATTGAAGTTTCCGGTGTTGGGCAATACAGCGTGGTGGTTGAAAAAGACAGGATGGATCAGCTGCCGCCGGAGCAGGTTATCGCGGAAGCGAAGAGCCACCTGCAGACCAATCCGAAAACGGTATTTTTAATCGGTGGTGCGAAAGACGTGCCTTATGATGAAATAATTAAAGCGCTGAACTTGTTACACAGTGCAGGCGTTAAATCGGTTGGCTTGATGACGCAGCCAATCTGATGACTGCGTATTGCTGGCTTGAAAGATAGCGCGTAACAGGCGAACAGTTTTTTGGGAACCGAGAGTGTCAAAGGCAACCGAACAAAACGACAAGCTCAAAAGGGCGATAATTATTTCAGCGGTGCTGCATGTCATTTTATTTGCAGCGCTGATCTGGAGTTCGTTCGATGAGCACATTGATGCTTCAGCCGGCGGCGGTGGCGGTTCGTCCATCGACGCCGTTATGGTCGATCCTGGTGCTGTTGTTCAACAGTACGACAGGCAGCAGCAACAGCAGGCAAGTGCGAAACGTGCAGAAGAACAGCGTGAGAAACAGGCGCAGCAGCAGGCCGAGGAGCTTCGTGAGAAGCAGGCGGCAGAGCAAGAGCGTCTGAAACAGCTGGAGAAAGAACGTTTAGCGGCGCAGGAAAAAGTGCGCGAGCAGGCGGAACAGCAGAAACAGGCTGAAGCCGCTGCGGCGAAAGCACAGGAGCAACAAAAGCAGGCTGAAGAGGCTGCGGCGAAGGCTGCTGCAGATGCGAAAGCTAAAGCAGATGCTCAGGCGAAACAAGCGGCAGATGCCGCGAAGAAAGCCGCTGCTGATGCACAGAAGAAAGCTGAGGCGGAAGCTGCAAAAGCGGCTGCCGATGCTAAGAAGGTTGCCGAAGCACAAGCTGCTAAGGCAGCCGCGGACGCTGCGAAGAAAGCTCAAGCTGAAGCCGCTAAGCAAGCAGCAGCCGAGAAAGCTGCCGCTGAGAAAGCAGAAAAAGCCGCCGCCGCGAAAGCTGCCGCTGCTGAAAAGGCTGCCGCTGACAAGAAAGCTGCTGCTGAAAAAGCTGCAGCAGATAAAAAGGCTGCAGCCGAGAAAGCTGCTGCCGATAAGAAAGCTGCGGCAGATAAAGCCGCTGCTGCGAAAAAAGCCGCTGCCGAAAAAGCCGCTGCCGCTTCGGGTGTTGACGACTTATTAGGTGACTTAAGCTCCGGTAAGAATGCACCGAAATCGGGCGGTGGAGCGAAAGGAAACGGCCAACCGGCGAAAGATAGTGGTACAAGTGGTGCAAATGGCGGTGCATCTGGCGCTGATATCAGTGCTTACGCATCTCAAATTCGTAATGCGATTCAGAGTCGTCTGTATGGCGCCGATTTGTATGCGGGTAAATCCTGCGTATTACATATCAAGTTAGCGCCTGATGGTCTGCTACTGGATGTGACCGAAGAGGGCGGGGATCCGGCATTGTGCCAGGCTGCGCTGACGGCTGCGAAAACAGCCAGAATTCCTAAGCCGCCTAGCCAGGCTGTTTATGAAAAAGTAAAAGATGCCAAACTGGACTTTAAACTGTAATAACGACCCCTGAGGAATCGGGGGAAACAGTCTAAGGTTGAGACAGAGTTCTGGTAGTTTTGTGTATTTGAGTTTGTTAACATTCTGCTAAATTATCGTGGGCGTTCCGTCCAGATAAGGGAGATATGATGAAGCAGGCATTACGAGTAGCATTTGGTTTTCTGATGCTGTGGGCAGCAGTGCTGCATGCAGAAGTACGTATCGAGATCACCCAAGGGGTGGACTCGGCACGCCCGATTGGTGTTGTCCCGTTCCAGTGGGCAGGGCCGGGCGCCGCACCTGAAGATATCGGTGGTATCGTAGGTGCTGACCTGCGTAACAGCGGTAAATTTAACCCATTAGACCGTTCTCGCCTGCCGCAGCAGCCGGGGACTGCGGCTGAAGTTCAGCCTGCTGCATGGTCTGCCCTGGGTATTGATGCCGTAGTGGTTGGCCAGGTTACGCCAAACCCGGATGGTTCCTATAGCGTTGCATATCAACTGGTTGATACCGGTGGCGCACCAGGTACCGTACTGGCACAGAACACATATAAAGTGAACAAGCAGTGGCTGCGTTATGCGGGCCATACCGCAAGTGACGAAGTTTTTGAAAAACTGACCGGTATTAAGGGCGCATTCCGTACTCGTATCGCGTATGTTGTTCAGACGAACGGTGGTCAGTTCCCGTACGAATTACGTGTGTCTGACTACGATGGTTACAACCAGTTTGTCGTTCACCGCTCTCCGCAGCCGCTGATGTCTCCGGCGTGGTCTCCGGACGGTTCTAAACTGGCCTACGTTACCTTCGAAAGCGGTCGTTCAGCGCTGGTTATTCAGACGTTGTCCAACGGCGCAGTGCGTCAGGTTGCCTCGTTCCCGCGTCACAACGGTGCACCTGCGTTTTCTCCGGATGGCAGCAAACTGGCGTTTGCCCTGTCTAAAACCGGTAGCCTGAATCTGTATGTCATGGACATCGGTTCTGGTCAGATCCGTCAGGTCACTGATGGTCGTAGCAACAACACGGAACCTACCTGGTTCCCGGACAGCCAAAACCTGGCCTTTACGTCTGACCAGGCCGGTCGTCCGCAGGTGTATAAAGTTAACGTCAACGGCGGTGCTCCGCAGCGTATTACCTGGGAAGGTTCACAAAACCAGGATGCTGATGTCAGCAGCGACGGTAAGTTTATGGTAATGGTAAGCTCGGCTAATGGTCAGCAGCACATTGCCAAACAAGATCTGGTAGCGGGTGGCGTACAAGTTCTGTCGTCAACGTTCCTGGACGAAACGCCAAGTCTGGCACCTAACGGCACTATGGTAATCTACAGCTCTTCTCAGGGGATGGGATCCGTGCTGAATTTGGTTTCTACAGATGGGCGTTTCAAAGCGCGTCTTCCGGCAACTGATGGTCAGGTTAAATTCCCTGCCTGGTCGCCGTATCTGTGATAATAAATAATTGATTAATAAAGGAATCATTGAAATGCAACTGAACAAAGTGCTGAAAGGGCTGATGATTGCTCTGCCTGTTATGGCTATTGCAGCGTGTTCTTCTAACAAGAACGCCAGCAATGACGGCAGCGAAGGCATGCTGGGTGCCGGCACTGGTATGGATGCAAACGGTAGCGGCAACATGTCCTCCGAAGAGCAAGCGCGTCTGCAGATGCAACAGCTGCAGCAGAACAACATCGTTTATTTCGATCTGGATAAGTACGATATCCGTTCTGACTTCGCTGCAATGCTGGATGCGCACGCTAACTTCCTGCGTAGCAACCCGTCTTACAAAGTCACCGTAGAAGGTCATGCGGACGAACGTGGTACGCCTGAGTACAACATCTCCCTGGGTGAACGTCGTGCTAACGCCGTTAAGATGTACCTGCAGGGTAAAGGCGTTTCTGCTGACCAGATCTCCATCGTTTCTTACGGTAAAGAAAAACCTGCAGTACTGGGTCATGACGAAGCGGCTTACGCCAAAAACCGTCGCGCCGTACTGGTTTACTAAGAGAATTGCATGAGCAGTAACTTCAGACATCACCTGTTGAGTCTGTCGTTACTGGTTGGCATAGCGGCCCCCTGGGCCGCTTTTGCTCAGGCGCCAATCAGTAGTGTCGGCTCTGGCTCGGTCGAAGACCGCGTCACTCAACTCGAGCGTATTTCTAACGCTCACAGTCAGCTTTTAACCCAACTCCAGCAACAACTCTCCGATAATCAGTCCGATATTGATGCCCTGCGTGGTCAAATTCAGGAAAGTCAGTATCAGCTGAATCAGGTTGTTGAACGCCAAAAACAGATATTGCTGCAGATGAATAATCTTGGCAGCGGTAGCGCGCCTGCGGCGCAATCTGCGGCTGGCGATCAGAGTGGGGCGGCAACCCCGGCACCCGATGCGGGTGCTGCAGCTTCGTCAGGCGCACCGGCGCAAACTGGCGATGCGAATACTGATTACAATGCGGCAATCGCCCTGGTGCAGGATAAATCCCGTCAGGATGATGCGATCGTTGCATTTCAGAACTTCATCAAAAAGTACCCGGATTCTACTTACCTGCCCAATGCGAATTACTGGCTCGGTCAGTTGAATTACAACAAGGGTAAAAAAGATGATGCAGCGTTCTATTTTGCATCCGTAGTTAAAAACTTCCCGAAATCACCGAAGGCTGCAGACGCGATGTACAAAGTCGGCGTCATCATGCAGGACAAGGGTGACACAGCAAAAGCGAAAGCGGTTTATCAGCAGGTTATCACTAAATACCCTGGTACTGATGGCGCGAAACAAGCGCAAAAACGCCTTGGCGCGATGTAATGCACACCATGCGACCAGAAATCGTGTTATTTCTGGTCGCGTCGTGTGATTCCTAAGCAGTTGAGTAATTTACATCGAAATTTTTGTTGCGCTAAAATCTGAAATCAGTAATATATGCCGCCGTTGCCAAGGGATATCAAACAAACCAAAAGCAGCGCAAAAGTGGGTCGTTAGCTCAGTTGGTAGAGCAGTTGACTTTTAATCAATTGGTCGCAGGTTCGAATCCTGCACGACCCACCAATCGCTAAGGTGGAACGCGATTGTAAAACGTGAAGGATAACGTTGCGTAAGCAACGGCCCGTCCTTGGCGCGATGTAATGCACACCATGCGACCAGAAATCGTGTTATTTCTGGTCGCGTCGTGTGATTCCTAAGCAGTTGAGTAATTTACATCGAAATTTTTGTTGCGCTAAAATCTGAAATCAGTAATATATGCCGCCGTTGCCAAGGGATATCAAACAAACCAAAAGCAGCGCAAAAGTGGGTCGTTAGCTCAGTTGGTAGAGCAGTTGACTTTTAATCAATTGGTCGCAGGTTCGAATCCTGCACGCCCCACCAACTTTAACATCGTACTCAGGTGTTAAACGTGAAGGATAACGTTGCGTTAGCAACGGCCCGTCAGGGCGAGACGAAGTCGAGTCATCCTGCACG
>NZ_SZWX01000033.1:0-2440 GCF_005280975.1 Citrobacter sp. wls716 | reverse complement strand
CGCAATCCGTCCGAGAATTTCAGCTCTTTTTCCATAATTGACTCTTACAATATGTGAATACGACCATGTTGATATTTCTTAAATAGCTTTACTGGGAAATATAATTCACTCTTATTTGCTGGAAGATTCTATTTTACGTAAGCATTCCGTCAGCGATTTTCCACATTTCACTATAAGTTCTGCTTTTTTTTCTTCTGAGCAGCTATCAATATCTGTCGAGAATTCTTCGCCAAACAGCGTGTTCTGCAGCCAGATTTGAATTTCATCTTCAAAAAAATACTCTTTCAGGGCATAGTCCACTACCACCAGAAACAAAGCGAACTGCCAGGACGAGAGAGCACCAATCCACTCAATTCCCAGCGCATAAAATGCAGGTATCGCTGCGCGCCCCAGCCACATATCCGTACTGCCGACAGCCGTACTCCAGCCAAATTTTGACATTAAAGCAGGCAAAACTTTGCCGCTGACTGAAATAATGGTTGTAACATCATTCAGTATTTTCCCAAAATATAACATTCCATATGACCAGCATTTATTTACTGAATTTTCATCCTGCAAAAGATAGATATCTGAAAAATCAGCCCCCAACGATGCAATAGCATTGAGCATCGCGCAACTGGCACCCACCCATTTCAGTTTTGGAAATGATTTGTCATCTTTTTTTATGACATCCATCATTTTACTGACAATATCAATCGCGCCTCCCGTGGTGGCGAATCCCGCCGCGACCAGTTTGGCATAACTGGAAAAGTCATCTCGTTTAAAATGATCTGCCTGGTTATATAGCTCCACCATATTAAAAAAGAGCACCAGGAAATTGATACTTGTCGCACGATAAGCATTTTTTTTCGCTCCCGTGATACTGAAGTCTGCAGTCGCCTTTTCCAGATCGGAGAACCGTACCTGAGCGACTTTTAACCGTCCTGACACTCTGTCTTTCTGAGGATTAACAAAGAGTATTTCGTTTATATAGTAGCTGCGCTCGGTCGCCCAGCCAAAATATTTACTCGAGAAAGACTTTATTTCCGCTACTGTTTTACCTGCCGAAAGAGAACAGAGCGTTTTAACGACAAGATCGTTTATGGAGTCCAGTTTCGGTCCCACCCCAGAAACTGAGAATAAGCGGGAACCCAGCGTTGCCATATGTTGATCAGCTTGATACAACACCCGCTTTGACCAGACTGCATCATTTCCAGGTGGCTCATCCAGCGCAGCTGTTGCTTTACTAAACCCTTCGAACAATTTAACCAGGTCACCGGATTTTGACTCAAAAAATGCCAACAAACTTTGTTCTGTAACCGGCTGACTCACTCCTTTGCGCACACTGGCAAGCAAGGGTTCGGCAACCGTCATTAACTCAGGTGCATTATAAAAATGAGTACGCCAGACGAGGTTGTTTTCATCAGTTGTAGAATAATCTTTTATCCAGTCATCGAGTAAACTCACACCAGATTTCGCCGCACCTAATCCAGACATTGCAAAAGCTGCAACCTCACGAAAATGCAAATTATCCTGTGGAAGATCAGAATAAAAATCCTGCAGCGTACGAATAAAACCCGGAGATTTAAGCCATTGGCAGCGCAAATCAATTATCACTTCGAGTTGTTTATCGATTTTGTGCGTCAGGTTCTCACCACATTTAATAAACGAATCCAGACACTCTTGCTTTATCTTTCTTTTATATCTGCGCAGATTATTTGCCACCCGCGACCTTTTCAGATTCTGTTCCTGTCTTTTCTTCGACTGTCGCTCAAATTCCTCCCGGCTTAAAATATCCGTATTACCTTTTCGTCCCTCATTCCAGACATACATTCCATATGCGTAATCCATATCACGAGATGTTGAAAGTGAACCACCCATTGCCGCGAGCTGCTGTTCCACATCCTGCTCAGCACTCTTTTTTATAATATTCTCAACACCGTTTATCAGACCCTGGGTGCAGAACTCCAGGGCGCGTTCTTCACCAAATATCTTCGCCATCGCCAGGACATCATTCGTCCATCCCGTCAGCTCATGCGTTATCCCTGCTGCATCATGCAACGCCATCAGCAACGGTGTCACGGGGGAACCGTCTGGCTTCACACCCCGTTCCTTCATCTGCCGGATTGTATTTCCGGCCACTCCGTTCTTCCACGGATACAATGTCTCCTGCGGCCCCGGCTCTTTGACTATGGCATAGCGTTCACTCACACACTGGCTGACGCGGATTTTAGTATGGGTGCCATACGGTAACAGCATTGCCGGACTCAGATGGCTGCCCTGCGCCGGGATGTAATCCAGAATCCTGGCGAGATTTGCTGTGGTTGCCTCTGTTATTTGCTGTGAAGCCTGGGGCGCCGTCCAGTTTGAGGAACTCAGGAGCTGCATTCTGCGCTGCCTTTGACCGCTATCGCCCGCGTAACGCTCCATCGTTTTTTCCGTCCAGGGACACTGCGTGAAT